>JBBRME010000406.1:0-1509 GCA_038230995.1 Gemmatales bacterium | reverse complement strand
GAGCCGCGCACGGAACGAAGTGAAGTAAGCGGTTAAATTCATCACTCATCCACCGCGCTCACCTTCTCGTAGCGCTTCTTGATCTTGTCGGCTTCTGCTTTCTTACCGCGTTGGTTTAGGGCTTCGATCAGTACGTCCTTGGCGGCTCCGCTCATCACATCGATCATCAACGCATCGCGGGCAAAGGTCTCGGCTTCGCCGTACTTCTTGGCATCAAGGCACAGCTTGGCCAGACTGATTCGTGCGGTAAGGTCGTCCGGATCCTGGCCGACCATGGTGGTCAGGATGGGGATGAGTTTGTCGTTATCCTTGGTCTCCTTGTAAATCCGGGCGAGTTGTTCGAGCCAGTCGCCGTCCAGCGGGGCCAGTGCCCTGCCCTTCTCAAACAGCTTCGCAGCTTCGTCGTACTTCTTCTGCTCCACCAGCAACTTGCCCACGGCACTTAGCAAGCGTGAGTCATCCGGCTTGGCCTTCAACGCTTTCTGGAGCATCGCATTTGCCTCGTCATCGTCCCCGGCCCTAGCCAGCAGCTTGGCCTTCACCACACAACCACCGGGGTGGTTGGGGTCGCGGTCGAGGATGCCATCAGCCAACTTTTTGGCGTCGGCCACCTTGCCCCGGCGGAGGTAGGCCTCGGCCAGCTTCGCGGCACTATCGTCGTCCTTCGGGTCACTCTTCACCGCTTCGATCAGTTCATCCACCGTCTTGGGTTTTTCTTCCTTGCCCTTGGATGTCGGAGCACTCAGGCCTTTCACAACCTTGGTCACGTACTCCTGATAGCCCTTCTCGAACGACGCCTGATCGACCCCGCAGGCGTTCTTGAGCGCTGAAGCCGTGCTGCTGCTCTTCTTGAACTCGGTGAGGATTTTGCCAACCGACTCCGGGCCGTGGGCCTGAACCAGATACTCGACGTAAAGTTGGCTTTGGCAGTACGCCAGCGTCCATTCGTCCGGCCCCTTGGGGCGAACAAAGCCCATCATGATGGTGTCGAGGTTCAACAGGGTCTTGCTCTCGTAGCGGTCGCGCAGGATCTGGCTCCACATCGGTGGGCGGTTCATCTTCTCGTTCACCACGGCTAGGCCTTCGGTGATCCAGTGTGGGCACTGGTAGTCGGTCTGGGCTAGGTTGAAGATGTGCGTGAGTTCGTGCCGCATCACGCGGCCCCAGTTGAACGGCTTGGCCAGTCCCTTGGCCTTGGGGCTGGCCATGGCTACCACGCGCCCGGTACAGGCACCGATGGTGTGCAGGTCGGGCAACCCCACGGTGCGACCACTGAACATCTCGTGACTGTTGAAGATCTCGATGACGAACTTGCCTTCGGGTTCAAACTGGAATTGCTGCTTCAACTCGGCGTGCGTCTCTTCTAGGAAGTCGGCCATCCACTCGCCCAGCAGGCCATCGGCTTTCTCATCGTACTTCAGGGTGTAATGGGCGGTCTCCACGGTCTTGTAGTTGTCGAGGTGGGCCAGCACCTTGCGACTGTTCGACACGCGGATGTTGAAGGGGTCG
>JBBRME010000405.1:0-1520 GCA_038230995.1 Gemmatales bacterium | reverse complement strand
GGCGGTTCTCTTTTACCTTGCGGGGGGCGTGGTTTTGGGCGTTTGCTTTGCTTTTTCCCCGCCACCCTATTGTGGTGTTTTCTGTTGTGTAACGGCCGGGTGGGTGTGTCGTGGTGTGTCTCTAACCCGACTGCGCCCGATACCACTCACGCATGCCCCAGAATGGCGTGCGGTCGATAAGGCTCCTCGAGCGCCTTCAACTCGGCCGCATCCAGTTTCACATTCAGCGAAGCGATCGCGTCGTCGAGGTGATGCATCTTCGACGCCCCGATGATCGGAGCCGTGACGCCCGGCTGATGGAGCAACCACGCCAGCGCCACCTGCGAGTTCGAGACGCCGCGTTTCTTCGCCACTTCCGTCACGCGGTCCACCACATCGAAGTCCGCATCCGCGTAGTACATCTTCTGCGCGAAGTCGTCGGTCTTGGCTCGATTCGTCTCACCAGGGTCGTTGCGCCGACGGTTCCCCGCGAGGAAACCACGCGCCAGCGGACTCCACGGCAACAGCCCGAGCCCCTCGTCGCCGCACAGCGGGTTCACCTCGCGCTCCTCCTCGCGGTACACGAGGTTGTAGTGGTTCTGCATCGTGACGAACTTCGCCAACCCAAGCCGTTCAGATGTGCGCAGCATCTTCGCGAGTTGGATGACATGTGCACCAATGCCGAACACAGAAACATTTCCGACAAATCCCGCAAACTGCCATTCCCACCCTCTGTGCGCCACCCCTAGGATCCCGGCTGGAGCCACATCCCGTGGCTGCCGAACTAGCGAGGGTAAAACATGGCAACAGCAACGAAGCCAATCAGGAAGAGCGCAGCGAAAGCGCCGATCACGGGGAACCTCGTGATTGACCGTCTGCACCTAGAAGGGACGATTACCGTGGTTGAGGCAGCCACCTACTTCTCGGAGGTCTCTGGCCGAACCGTCACCAAATTTGCCGTTTTGAACTGGATGAACCGCGGCCTCCCCCGTGGCCCGCGGGGCAGTGCTCGTGTCATCCTGGAGCATTTCAAGGTGGGCCGCACCCATCTCACGAGCCGCCAGGCCTGCGTCAGGTATCTGTCGGGCTGCTGAGCTTTGGGTACTGGCTGCCACGGCACTTCTCGCCAGCGGCGACGTGCACGGAGCTGCAGCGGTGCTGGGTGCGGTAGGCAGTGCCTGAATGGTTTGTAATGGTTCTTGTAATGGCCGCAGGCACTGCTTGAATGGCTGTGAATGGCTGTGAATGGCCGTGAATGGTTTCGTCAGGGCCAGGCAGGTAAGCTGTTGGGCGGATTAGGTAGGGATCGGATCGCAAAAGGAGATGTGGACGTGATCACAACGAGACTGAAAACGCAGAGGCCTCGGCGTGTTGCCGAGGCTTCTTATCAAACCCTTGGTCGCAACGGGTCATCACCCCCGGCACGACCCACTAACCACCACCACCAACGTGTTCGGTATGGTAACAGCGACCGACGAAAAAGGCTACACTGGGCTGCAATTTTGCGATGGCCCAACGGCACTGGATGTGTGCTTAGCTCC
>JBBRME010000404.1:0-1558 GCA_038230995.1 Gemmatales bacterium | reverse complement strand
GCATGCCATGATGTTGAACTCATGCACCGGATTCTTGCGACCAACCCGCGTGTGGCCCACCTACCCGAAGTGCTGTACCGCTGGCGAACCCACGGCAGCAGCCTCGGCCATGCGAAACAACAGCAAGTGATGGACACGATGGTGACTGTGGTGAGCAAGCACACCGCAGCAAAAGTAGAACCACACCCAACGCAGTTCAATGTGTTGAAGCTGACGCCACATGTACCCGCCAGAGCGAAGGTGGCCATCATCATCCCCTTCAAGAATCGGGCCGACTTATTGCGGAAGTGTGTGCAAAACCTCGAACGCACTGTTCAGCCGGCAATGGTGCAGATCGTCCTCGTCAATCATGATTCAACGGAGCCGGATTGCCTGGCCCTACTTGGCGAATTGACTTTGCGACACACCGTTGTCAGTGCCACTGGGCCGTTCAACTTCAGCAAGCTGAACAACGATGCCGTAAAGGCGATTGATGCCAACATCACCCATCTACTCTTTCTCAACAACGATGTGTTTGCGTTGCATTCCGGTTGGTTAGAATCGATGCTTGGCTGGAGTACCCAAGCGGGTATCGTCGGGGCGATGCTGGCGTACCCCGATGGCAATATCCAGCATGCTGGCATCGGCCTTGGCTTGCTCGGCGGTGCAGACCATGCCTATCGCGGGCAGAAGGTGTGGCAGAACCTGCATGAACGCTTCACCGGCGAGAACTGCGAACTCATCTCTGTGCGGGAAGTGAGTGCTGTGAGTGCGGCCTGTCTGTTGATCCGCAGAAACCTGTTCGAAGACCTCGGTGGGTTCGATGAACAGTACGCCGTGGGCTTCAACGATGTCGACTTGTGCCTGCGGGCTAGGGCCAAAGGCGAAACGATCCTTCTTGATGCGAATGCAGTACTTGTCCACGAAGAATCGCAGTCACGCGGCAAGGAAGATCGTCACCCGGAAGATACCGCACGCTTCCTGAAGCAGTATGCCGATATGCTTGCTGCGGGCGATCCGTACCTCAGCCCGCTGCGTGACCCGTCGCCCCGCTGCGATACCTTGATCCCGACCTACCGCTGCCCGGATGATCTTGCTGCACGGGTGATCGGATGAGCCTACGCAAACTGCTGGGCGACATTCGCCACACGCTGAGCGTGATGTTCACCGGTGAATCCCCGCGCACGTTTCAGCCACTTCCGCCGAGTCCGCTGGAGGAACACGACTGGAGTGCAGTGCTGGCCTACTGTGCCCGTGCAGACCTGTGGGAAGCCTACCCGTTGGGCCTCACCCCCGCTGGTCGTGGGGAGTTCCTGAAGTGGTGCCGGAACCACGGGGCTAGTTGGGGTGCGACTGAAGCCTCGGCCCTGAGTGGATTAAACGCACTAGATCGACACTTGGATCGTGGACTGGTGCTCACCTACCGCTTCCGCCCGGAGTGGCAGAAGAAGTTCCCTCATGCACTGGATTCCGCCAAACAGTTCCGCGAACTCTGCGACTGGGTCGCTTTGAAGTACAAGTGCCCTGGAAAGTGGCTACAAGACGCTTACCCATCCGGCTTCAACTGTACCGTAGGACG
>JBBRME010000403.1:0-1602 GCA_038230995.1 Gemmatales bacterium | reverse complement strand
TGACGCCAAAGTTGCTGCCGCTGGCCCCCAAGCTCTCGGCGATTGCAACCAAGGGTTGGCAGGCCAACATGCCGGAGGTGCTGCCTGCGGTCACCTGCACCGTGCAGGCCACGCTGCTCACGGGATCGCTACCGAATCAACATGGCATCGTGGCGAACGGCTGGCACTTCCGCGACACTAACGAGGTACGCTTCTGGCAACAATCGAATGCACTGATGCAGGCAGAGCCGGTGTATGTGACGGCGAAGAAACGCAACCCGGCGTTCACCTGTGCCAAGCTGTTCTGGTGGTTCAATCAGGGAGCGGATGTAACTGAAAGTGTGACGCCGAAGCCGTGGTACAGCGTCGATGGCAACAAGGCCTTCGACATCAGCAGCACGCCCGCACCGCTGGCCGAGAAGTTGAAAGCCAAGTTGGGTGCGTTCCCCTTCCCTGCCTTTTGGGGGCCGATGGCCGGGCTGCCTAGTACCGCATGGATCGCCAATTGTGCCGCCGAAATACTGAACGACTCCGTACCCGATCTCACGCTCGTGTACCTTCCGCACCTCGACTACGAACCGCAGCGGCGTGGCCCCAGCGGGTGCGACATGACCAAGCACGTGAAGGAACTGGACGATGCGTGTGCCCCGATTTTGGATGCAGCCGAGAAAGCCGGTGCCGAAGTGTGGATCGTCAGCGAGTATGGCCACTGCGATGTGACCACGCCGGTGTACCTGAACCGCTTGCTGCACAAAGCTGGGCTTCTGAAAGTTCTGCGCGGGCCGTTTGGCGATCAACTCGACTTGTACGACAGCAAGGCCTTCGCGGTGGTCGATCATCAACTCGCCCATGTCAGTGTCAAGAACCCTGCCGATGTGCCACGGGTTGCTGAACTCCTGCGTACTACGCCCGGTGTGACCCGTGTACTGAGTGGCGCTGAACGCGCTGAGATTCACCTCGATCATCCGCATTCCGGCGAGGTGATTGTGCTGAGCGAGCCAAGTGCGTGGTTCGCCTACAACTTCTGGCCGGACGACAAACACGCCCCGGACTACGCCCCCAGCGTGGCCATCCACAACAAGCCGGGCTTCGACCCGTGTGAGTTGTTCTTTGATCCCAAGCTGATGGTTCCCAAGCTCCGCGCAGCCCGGCGGCTGATCCAGAAGAAGCTCGGTTTCCGCACCATCTTCGATGTCTGTCCACTGGATGCCAGCATCGTGCGTGGGAGCCACGGTCTTGCGGCCAGCAATCCACAAGATCGCCCACTACTGGTGGGCCACGGCCCGAACCCCGGCAGCACGGTGTTGATGACCAGCGTGAAGGATCTATTGTTGAGTCGCTTTGATTTCGCTCAGTAGCTCTTTCATCAAAAGGGGGACAGGCACCTCGCCGACTCGGAGCCAGTCCCCCTTTTGAAAGAGCTACCCAACAGCTTCGGTCTCTCGGCGTAGTGTCAGTTGCTCTAGATGCGACACATCGAAGTCCATTCGCTCCGCGTTCCAGGTGCGTCGGGTGAGCTTCAACTGATACCCGTCGATCTCGTAGATGTTGTGGCTCCAACGTTTCGTTTGCGTGGCACTGCCAACGCAGACCAGCGGGAACGGTATCTCGGCATTCGCAGGC
>JBBRME010000402.1:0-1604 GCA_038230995.1 Gemmatales bacterium | reverse complement strand
TCTGGCAAAGCACCACTTCGGGCCGGAAGGCAGCGGGGCCAATCACCACACGGACGGGCAACCTGCCGACGATGAGGGCGGCACGTTACATCAAAACGCCGAAGAACCGGACGATCTCGCCGGATGGAGTGAGTTCCACGCTCAGGTCGAGAAGTTGTCGGAAGACGAACAAGAAGTGGTCAATCTTGTCTATTACGAGGGGCTAACACAGGAAGAAGCGGCGAAAGTGCTGGGCATCTCGTTCCGCACTCTGAAACGGCGTTGGCAAACAGTCAAAGTGAAACTTTACGAGGCATTGAAAAGTGACGGACATGGATGAAGACCTTTTGGCTGATCTCCTGCTACGGTGGGATGACCTGCATGAGCAGGGCCGGGATGTCTCGGCTTTGGAACTCTGCCAGGGGTGTCCGCATCTGGCCGATGAACTCGCACGACGAATCAAAGCCTTGAAAGTTACGTCATGGCTCGACAAGCCAGTTGATGTCACCGCTGAAGACCCCAACAATTCCAAAAGCAACAACCACGAACCACGCACGCTGGTTGGTCGCTACCGTCTTGATGAACTGATTGCCGAGGGTGGATTCGCTCAGGTCTGGCGTGCCTACGATTTGGAGCTTCATCGCTCCGTCGCCGTCAAAGTCCCCAAGCCCAGCCGTTTGGATTCGACTGATGCGTTCATGGCCGAGGCCCGCCGTGTCGCACGGCTCAAACATCCAGGAATCGTGCCTGTGCATGACGTAGGCCGGGAAGATGGAACATGCTTCATCGTTTCGGAGTTCGTAGAGGGCGGCAACCTGAGTGAAAACCTCGCACGCAGGCCGCTTTCACCACAACAAGCGACTCGGTGGGCTGCTGAGATTGCCGAAGCCTTAGAGTACGCCCATGCCAACGGAATCGTTCATCGGGACATCAAACCTGCGAACATCCTGATCGACCACCACGGGCGGGCGTTGCTGGCTGATTTCGGAATCGCACAGTCGGCGAACAAGACCGGCAAGTTCGCTCCGTCCGGTGGCACCCTGCGGTATATGTCGCCGGAGCAGTTTGAAGGCAAGGAAGTTGATGCCCGCAGCGACATCTACAGCTTGGGCATCGTTCTGTACGAGCTTCTCACCGGAAAGCTGCCGTATTCATCCACTGAACCGAACGTGTTGCGCCAGGAGATCGTCGCTGGAGCAAAGCTAGGGCCAGTCAGCTTGCCCGCAGAGTTGCGTGTAATTTGCGTAAAAGCATTGCAGCGTGATCCAGCGGCTCGATACTCATCAGCAGCGGAGTTGGCCAGTGATCTACGGCGCAGCATGGTGAACCCATCGACTCGATGGGGGATATTCGGAATCGTTGGAGTGGTCTTCATTGTTGCGGTGATTGGACTGACGATTTGGTCGCCGAAAAAGGAACCGGCTCCACATCATGCTGCGAAAAGAACCGACGACCTCTGGGCCACAAACGTTGGCACGCTTCCGGCACCACAGCAAGTGCAGGCGCTTGCCGCAAAGCTGAAGGAACTCAACGAAGGTTTCAACGGCGATCTGAAACCTACCATCGAAGCTGGTGTCGTCGTGGGCCTGGAGTTACTGACGGATGACGTGACCGATATTTCGCCG
>JBBRME010000401.1:0-1642 GCA_038230995.1 Gemmatales bacterium | reverse complement strand
TGTTCTTCGACAGACTGCATTCGTTCATCAGGAACGAACGTCATCCCTCGCAGCGAGTTTCGCAAGTCGGGCTTGCGATGTCAACGTGATCGCCACCTCAAAACTCCTGCCGCTGACGCAGGCAGGCTCGACTCAAATCCCCGCTGACTTCGCTGACGCTCCGTTCGCGGCTCTGTTTGCTTTCTTCACCACTTCACAAATCTCACCATCCCACAACCAATTTCCTCCTCTTTCCTTGACACGCGGTACTTTGAACCTTAAACCCTAGTCTGTACACATGTTCACTATCTGCTGAGTTCACGCGATGCCCACTCGAAAACTACCCTTCGTCGTGGCTCACGAGTTCCCCGGTAGCGAGATCGACGGCGACACCCTCGAATTTCTCCAAGCCATCGAAGCCTACCAACGCCGTTACCACCGGCGGTACCCGGCCTGGAGTGAGATCCTGTATGTGCTGCGGTTGCTGGGTTACGCCAAGGTTGTGCCCGGTGCCAAGTTTCCCATTCCTCAAGCCGAACCTGTGGAGGCCAAATGATGCTCTTATCGCGCCTGGGGGCCTGGTTCAAACAACACCGGGCCGAGGCACCCACCCGCACGGCGGATCACCGCGCTGCAGGGTTGTTCACTCCGCCGTACCCGGCGGGTGGGAGTTGGGCTGGCGATGCGACGGAACAACTTCGGCATTACACCTCGTGGGTTTACGCGGCGGTGAATGCCATCGCCCAGGAAGTGGCCAAGCAACGGCCGCTGGTCTTCCTCAATACCGGACAGGCGGCCCACGAACAAACTCCGTTGCCGCACACGCATCCGTTGTGTGAGCTGCTCGACAACCCCAACCCCTGGCTCACCGCGTGGGAACTCTGGTACCTCACGGTGGTGAATCTGGAACTCACCGGCAACTGCTTCTGGTACATCGCCACAGATCAGAACACGGGGGCACCAGCAGAACTGTGGATCGTGCCGACGCCGTGGGTAAAGGTGCTGCCCGATGCGACGCAGTATGTGCGCGGGTACGAAGTGAACGCACCGGGTGCCAAGACGGAGACCTTCCGGCCCGATGAGTTCATTCACCTGAAGTATCCGAACCCACTCGACCCGCACCGTGGCTTGTCGCCGTTGCAAGCCAATGCGTTGACCGTGGATGCCAACGCCGAACTGATGAAGAGCCGGTATCAGACGTTCCTCGCTGGCCCACGCCCCGGCTTGGTGTTGCACACCGATCAAGTGCTGACCGACACCACCCTGGGCCGACTGGAACAAAAGCTGGAATCGAAATACTCCGGGCGAGCCAACTGGCAGCGACCGATGGTGCTGGAACAAGGACTGAAGGCCAGCCCGTGGACGCTCTCGCCGGTGGAGATGGACTTCCTGAACTCGGCGAAGATGACCCGCGACGAAATCCTGGCGGTGTTCCGTGTGCCCGCCCCCATTACGGGGTTGGCCGAAACCACCGGACTGGGATCGAACATCTGGCAGGGTGCCCGGATGATGTTCTGCGAAGGTACGGTTCAACCGAAGCTGGAGTTGCTGAGTCAAGCACTCAGCCGAGACTTGGCCCGCCGCTTCGGGGCTGACATCCGGTTGCGGTTCCCCGATTGTTCCCCACGCAATCAGGAACAACGCCGACTGGACGACGAGTTGG
>JBBRME010000400.1:0-1794 GCA_038230995.1 Gemmatales bacterium | reverse complement strand
TGCCCCTTCTGCACGGTCTGCTGCGCTGCCGTGACTTTGAGAGCGGTCACGCGAGAGTCATCGACCCTGTCGAGCGTCGCGCCATTCACGAGCCAGTTACGAATGAGTTGGTAATCGCGACTGTTCGGCCCCATCCGCTGGCCGCCCTGGTGCGGCACCTGCCCCTTCGCTTTCTGGAGCAGCAGGCTCTTGTCAGGCTCGAACTGGTTCAGCCGTCGTCCGGCGAATTCTCGCAGCAGCAGGGCATGATCCAGTGTCGGGTTGGCTCCGAACAGCGAAAGACGGAAGCCGTTCTGCCCCTTCCCGAGCCGTGCCACGCGCCGGCATTGCATCCGAGCCGAGTAGGTAGACAAATGTTTGCGGTTCTTCCGGGTTTCGAGTTTGCCATTTTGTAAGTAAAATCAACCTTCTCCCAACCACGGAGGTGCGCCATGTCGAAGAAGAAAGCCACGAATACTGCATCACTTTTTGAGCCAAATTCTCACCAGGAAACTCCATCTCAACCTCGCAAACCAGAAGAGGCCACATTTCCACTTCCAGCTGACCTCCCAGCATCTTGGCTCAAGGCACTCACGGCCGAGACCCATAAAGCCTATTGGAATCAGCTTCAGACATTCCTTGCGGAAGAGCGGGCCTCACATACCGTCTTCCCCCCAGTCGAAGATGTGTTCAACGCCTTTCGCTACACTCCGCTCGAACAGGTCCGCGTACTGTTACTCGGGCAAGATCCATACCCCGGAGTTGGCTATGCCCACGGGCTGTGCTTCTCTGTTCGGCCCGGTGTTCGTCTGCCAGCGTCGCTGCGAAATATCTATCAGGAACTCAACATTGACCTCGGCATCACGCCCGTGAAGCACGGTTATCTTGCCTCGTGGGCGAAGCAGGGTGTCTTGATGCTTAACGCCTGCCTCACCGTTCGCGCCGATGCACCAAATTCACATGCCGGGAAGGGCTGGGAGAAATTCACCGATGCCGTCATATCGACTGTAAGCGAACGCAAGCGTCCGGTGGTTTTCCTTCTGTGGGGAGCATATGCTCAGAAGAAGATCAAATTGATCGATGAGACCCGACATATCGTGATTAAATCTGCGCACCCATCGCCACTGTCCGCTTCGAACGGCTTCTTCGGCAGCAAACCTTTTTCAAAGATCAATGATGCGTTGAAGAAGTTAGGCGAACCGACCATTGACTGGCAACTCCCCGAGAAGGTCTCTGAAGAGAGCTGATAATCGGGAGCGATATGTTGTTGCTTGCGACACGATGCCGCAAGCAACAAGAATAAATCTCATTTCACACGGGTAGGAGTGAGTTTACCGAGGTTGTCGAATAACCTCACGAGCGAGGACATCAGTTTCTTGAAATCGCCTTCATGGAGACTCTCGTTCGGCGCGTGGGCGTTGCTTGCCGGATCTTCAATCCCCATCAGGAGGGCAGGGGCACCGCCGAAGAGATCCGACAGTGGGCCAACGAATCCGATGCTTCCCCCGCACCCAATTGCCACGGGGTCGCGGTCGTAGCCACCCCGCATCGCAGCCAGTGCCGCCTCGAACGCGGGGCCGTTTGGGTCAGTCATCCACCAATCAACTGGCGGCCCGGCCGCTGTTACCTTCACTTCGCAGCCCCACGGTGGGTCTTTCGTAAGGAATGCTGTCAGGTCCGCGAGGACCTTCTGCGGTTTCTGATCCGGCACAATCCGACAACTCACAATCGCCGACGCCTTCGGTAACACCTGGTTCGAGGCACCCTTGATCGAACTTGCTTCCTGATCAATGACTGTGACGGCAGGTCGGCGCC
>JBBRME010000399.1:0-1874 GCA_038230995.1 Gemmatales bacterium | reverse complement strand
GTTCATGAGGAACTGCAAGAACTGATCCAGCAGGCCGGTCATCTGGCCGGTGCGGCCACGCACACGCAACTGCTTGGCATCCACTGTGACGCTTCCACTCAGGCCGGTCATCTTGATTTCAACCGTCGATCCGCCGTCGGTCAGGTGCAGTTGCAAGCCGGGCGGTTGCGATTCTTCGAGGCGGTCAATGAATTGTTCCATTCCCATGGGCGATTCAAACTCGAAGGCCAGATCATCGAAGATCTGACCGAACACCGCTTCAAAGGCCGGGCTGCGCAGCACCGTAAGGTTCTCGAATTGCCCCACTTCCCGGTGCCAGTTCACCCGCGTCGGGTCGATGGCATCCAGTTCCACACGAACGGAGTACTCGAACGGCTCGGCCCGCAAGAAGCCTGTACCGTCGATGTTGACCACCGTTTCCAGATCCTTTCGCTTGGCTTTGAACTGTTCACGCACGGCTTCGAGAACATGGTCCACATCGTCGCGGATGTCATTGATCGCACACTTGGCGATGAACTTGCGGTTCGACGGGCCAGCGTGATCCGGCAGCTTGAAACTCTTGCGGAAGCCCTGCAAATCTTTGACTCGTCCACTGCTCACGCTGCGAAAGCTCATTCGCTTCAACCGACTTTCGGTGATGGCCCCCTGCCCTGTACGTTGCTGGATCAACCCGGCCACATCGGCGATCGTGGCTTCACTCAAGTGTTCAGCAAGGATCGTCGGCGTTTGCGTCATCGCCTCGCCGGTGTGCTTGCGGATGAGCTTGGGCAGTTGCGCGGAGATGAAATGGTTCAGGCTTGCAACGGTGAGTTCGTTGCTCTTGTTCAGGCTCTCCGGTGCCTCGCCACTCAGTGCCCGCAACACCATGTGCGTAAACAGGCTGGCTTGCAGTTGCGGGGCGTTGATCGAAGTTTCGTCTTCGGTCGTCGACAGCAGGCCGCTGGACTTCGTGGAGTTTGCAAAGGCCTCGACGATGCTTTTGGTGTCGAGGTGAGGTTTGGCTGCTGTGGGTACGCAACGCTTAGGCTTCGGGCCAACGCCGACATCTAAAAGGTAGACGACACGGCTGGCCTTGGATTGCTGGAACTCCTTCGTCATGTCGGCAAGGGAAACACCGGATTCGATCACGTCATCCGGCAGTGTGTCCCACAGCGTGAAACTGCTGCGATTCTTATGTGAAAACGCGCGGAGTGCCAGCCACACCACCAACTCATCGCCGGACTTCATGCTCTGCTTGAGCCAACGGATACGGGATTCCATCGCCCCCTTTGTGGCGAAGCGATTCAACAGCAGGATCTGATTTGTCTTCGGTATTCCGGCGTCGGCCAGTGCGGCGGCCAGTGCCTTCGCCCCACCCTCTGCGTGAGGCACCACACCAAAGTCCGAATCGCAGTATTCATCAACAGCCACCAACAACGCCCAACGATTCACCACACAGCACCTGAGATTTTTCAGTACGAACGACCAAGCTGATCGTGCGGAAACAAGCCATAAGAGATACCATACGCCGATACCGACGGACAGGTGCGTCGGGATGACTCCGAGTAGGATTCCATGCTGCACGCGATGATTATGGCCGGTGGCGGCGGAACGCGGTTCTGGCCACGCAGCCGAAACGCCCGACCCAAACAGTTCCTTTCCTTCAGCGGGCAGCGGTCGCTGTTGCAAGGGACGCTCGACCGACTGCAAGCCGTAGTGCCTGCTGCACGACAGTGGGTGATTACGGGTGCGGACTACATCGACGAAACGGGGAGCCAACTGCCGGAGCTGCCGAAGAGCCACATCGTGGGGGAGCCGTTCCGCCGCGATACCGCTCCGTGCGTTGGCCTGGGCGCAGCCCTGATTGCCAAGGCCGACCCCGACGCCACCATCGT
>JBBRME010000398.1:0-1890 GCA_038230995.1 Gemmatales bacterium | reverse complement strand
TCTTCGAGAAGTCTTGCTTCTTCGTCTTGCTCATGTCGCCCAGCACGGCGTCCATGTCTTCCTGCGATGTGACCACGACCCAGGCCCGGCGACGACAGATTGTCCCCAACTCCTCCGTGATGGTTTGCAGGTTGAGCATCAAATGCGAGTCATTGCCGATGAACTGGCCGACTTCATCGACCAGGAAGACGATGCGTTGCTGCGGCCCCTTGGAATCCAGGTACTCCTTGACCCACTTGCAGAAGTTTTCGACGGTGAGCGGGAAGTTGGCCTCGGCTCCTTCGATCCATCTGACCGTAGCCGCCTCACTTTGGCCTAGCGTTTCACCGAGAGCTTTGACGACCTCATCTTGGCTGAACTCATAGGCGTCTCGTTCAGTGACCCAATCACCGCCGCTGTACTTTCGGTATGCGTCGTGGAACGCCTTCAGCTTGCCCTTCTCTTCCAGGTGACGCTCCATGTGGGCGATGTGCGGGTGGTCGCCGCTGTAGCCCTGCAACTCGTTCAAGACCTTGAGGAAGACCCGAAGGATCAAATCACGCCCGGTGCGGTGGTCGGCCTTGCTGTCGATGTTGAAGAGGATGACATCGGTGTTGGCGATAACGGCACGTTTGATGTCGCCAAAGAGCATGGCGTCCTTCACCTTGCTCTCGAAGAACTCGACCGCTTCCTTGCTCTGGCCGTTGTGAGTGTGGGTGCGGTTGTTGAGCAGATACGACAGCACCTTCAAGAAATGCGATTTTCCAGAACCGAAATAGCCAGAAATCCAGATGCCCATCTTGCCAGTGGGATCAGGGTTCTTCCCCTGGTCCACGGCTTCGAGATACCACGAGGTAAATTTGCGGAAGTGCTGATCCAGTTCCTTGGTAATGACGAATTCATCCAACTCCTGCCAGACGGAGGAATCGTCAAGCTGGTCGGCCTTCACGACGCCGTTGATGGGCCGGAAGATGTCACGTTCAAAGAGGTTTTTGATGAGCATTGTAGCCTCGATTTACGGAACCAGCTTGAAGGCCCGATAGTAGTTGTTGCTCTTGATCTTCCCGAACAGCCGGAGCGATTGGCCGTCATATCGGCCTGGGTAGAACATCACGAGCGGCGTCTTCCCCATCACCGAATGAAGGTTGTTCAGCAGGGAATGGGATCGCAGCAGAGGCCACACGCTTCCGACGCCGGACACGATCACGAGGTCGTGCTGGTCTGGCTTGGCGACCGCGGCGAAGTGGCTGGCGAGCTTCGATTCGTGCAATGGGCCAGCGAGGGCCTTCTTAAGCGCCTCATCGCCTTTCTCCCGTTGCATCTGGATCGCCTTGTCGAGCAGCTTGCGGCTCTTGAGGTAGTCCATCACGAAATCGAAAAGGTCGATGTGCTTGACCCGCAGGCCGTGTTTTTGTTTCGGGATGTGGTCCAGCAACGTGCGCAGGTAATCCCGGACCCGCAGTTCATCTTCTGGTGGATAATCGAAAATGTAGAAAGCGATCTCGTTGCCGATACCACTGCCGCTTAGGAAGTCGTCGGAGATGACTCTTTCCCGAATCTTGTTGAGACGTTCGTTGAGGGTATCGGTCATGGGGACACCTGGATGCAACGCAGGACGTAATCTTCTTGGTTCGCCTTCAGGTAATGAAGCACCTGATCGGCAACGTGGACCGTTTGCAGCTTGAGGCTGCGAGTGTTCTCGATGTAGCCTGCTTGGGCGAGCATCTGGAATACCGAGGACCGGAGCCGCCTTCGTGTCGTTTCGTTCCACTGCGGCATTTCGGGATCACGCTCCCGGCAGCCTTCGAGGTAATCGGCAAACAGTTTGTACGACAGCGCCGAACTGAACAGCCGATACTGCTCACCGACGACGATCTCCAGGAAGTCGCCGAGCAGCGGGCTTTGCTTCAC
>JBBRME010000397.1:0-1908 GCA_038230995.1 Gemmatales bacterium | reverse complement strand
GGACAACGCCGTTGGCATGGGCGTACTCCAGGGCTTCAGCAATCTCCGCAGCCCACCGGGTTGCCTGACGTGGTGCGAGCGGCCTTCGAGCAAGATGATCGCCAAGGTTGCCACCTTCAACAAACTCCGAAACGATAAAGCATGTTCCATCTTCTCGGCCCACGTCATGCACCGGCACGATCCCTGGATGTTTGAGCCGTGCGACACGACGGGCCTCGGCCATGAACGCATCAGTCGAATCCAGACGGCTAGGCTTGGGGGCTTTCACGGCCACCGAGCGATGAAGTTCCATATCGTAAGCTCGCCAGACCTGGGCGAAACCACCTTCGGCGATCAGATTATCGAGCCGATAACGTCCAACCAGAGTGCGGGGTTCGTGGTTGTTGCTTTTGGAATTGCTGGGGTCTTCAGTGGTGACATCAATGGGCTTATCGAGCCAGGACGTGACCTTCAAAGCGTTGATGCGCCGGGCGAGTTCATCGGCAAGATGCGGACACCCTTGGCAGAGTTCCAGGGCCGAGACATCCTGGCCCTGCTCACGGAATTCATCCCACCGCAGCAGGAGATCAGCCAGAAGGTCTTCATCCTTGTCCGTCACTTTTCAATGCCTCGTAAAGTTTCACTTTGGCGGCTTGCCATCGGCGTTTCAGGGTGCGGAACGAAATGCCCAGCACCTTCCCTGCTTCCTCCTGTGTCAGCCCCTCGTAATAGACAAGATTGACCACTTCTTGTTCGTCATCCGACAGCTTCTCGACCTGAGCGTGAAACTCACTCCATCCAGCGAGATCGTCCGGTTCCTCAGCGTTTTGATGTAACGTGCCGCCCTCATCGTCGGCAGGTTGTCCGTCAGTGTGGTGATTGGCCCCGCTGCCTTCCGGCCCGAAGTGGTGCTTTGCCAGATCGAGCAGTTCACGCCGCACCTGGACCGCTGCCAAGTTGAAGAAGTGTCGCACGGACTCCACTTGGACTTCTGCCATCGCTCGATGAAGCCGGACCATCGAATTTTGGAACACGTCGTCCGTTTGCTCCCAGCGGCGCAAGTTCGGGTAGCCGTGGAACATTTTACGGGTGAGCCGAAGCAGCCGGTCGCAGGCGTGATTGAGTAGAGCGTCATGCGCAGCAGCATCCCCGTTTGATCCTCGGTCGATCAGGTTTTGCAGTTGGGTATCACTCCCAACTGCCGGAGGCTGCGGCATGGCGATTTCCAGGTGGCATGGGAAAGCAACGATTTCGCCCATTTTACCGGAAAATGCGGTCAATGTCTTGCCTCAACAGGCATTGCGAGAGGGGAGCCACGAATGGGCCAGGAAAAATCTTTTCGGATTCTTGGCCCACTTTGGCACTGGCTGTCGCACGGCTTGATGAGCAGCCTCGATTCAGCGATTTACCGGAGTTGGAAGTATGAGCCAAAAATTACCGCCGCAGATTAACAACAGTGACTCCAAGGCAAAGAGCAAGAGCTTCCTCAAGAACCTATCTGAAAGTGCTGGAGCCGCAACCAAAATTGTTGCGAAGCAAGCTGAGCGAACGAAAATCGCTTCATTAACACTTCCTACTGCCTATCGTGCCTTAGGAAAGGACTGCCTTCAACAAAAGCGTCACTTGGATTGTGTTTCCGAGTTAACAGCCCAGCTTCGCTCAGTGCTTGCAGAGATAAAACAACTCTCTGAAGCAGCCAACGGTCAAGCTGCTCCACAGTCATTTACCGACAAGGCAAAGGCCGCTGGTAAACAGGCACTTGATGTTGCTCGAACAAAGCAGCTTGGAATGAAGCGTGACTCAATAATCGCAGGAGTTGGAAAAGGAATTTATGAACAGCATTCGGCTGAGAGTGGCCCCATCGAGTTGGTTGGCCCGATTCAAAAATCGCTCGCTCGAATTACAGAGCTTGATGCGGAAATTGGTGTT
>JBBRME010000396.1:0-1947 GCA_038230995.1 Gemmatales bacterium | reverse complement strand
TTCGTCTTGCCAGTGAATGAAGGAAAGCTTCGTCATGAATGCACCTCGATCCAGCACGGTTATTCTACTCAACAAGTCGCAGTATGGGTAACCATCATCCCGCCGGGTCGTACTGAAATACCGCCGAGAGTGGCACGTCGAACACCTTGGCGATCTGGAACGCCAGTTCCAGACTGGGCGAGTACTTGCTGCCTTCGATGGCGTTGATGGTCTGCCGGGTCACGCCAACGGCATCGGCCAAGGCTTGCTGTGTCATCTCGCCGTGATGGAATCGCAATGTGCGGATCACATTGGTGATGATCCACTTCGGTTTGGCTTTGGCCACAGTTACACCCCCCGGCGGTACGAGTACAACTGCGTGGCGATTTCCAGCAACTGGGCCAGCACCCAGAATGCCAGCAACACGTGAGCAAACACGAAGTTGCCCGGCACCCACACGGCCGCACACAAGGCGAAGAACACGCCGGTGGCCAGCAAGTACGCCCCGTTGCGTGTGCCCTTCAGGGCGATGAGTCGGTCGCGTTCATCGGTACCGGTTTTTCGGTCGAGGATGGCCACAATCGATTGGCCGACGATCTGCACGATGACCAGCCCCACCACGGCAACAACAAACAGCACCACCTGCTGCGGTTGTACTTCCAACGTGTGGCCCGGCAGCACCACAGCGAAGTATCCACCAAAGGCCAGTATGAGGCCGATGAGCATCACCCACAGGCTTTTCTCATGGAACGACATGAGGAATCTCTCCCATCGACATGTCTAGTAAAAGCGACACAATGTCAAGTTTACCAGACATAATGCGATGTTAGCTGTTCGCCGTAGAGTGTCAAGTATTTTTGACATGGAGTTTTTTTTGTAGCCGCGATGCGTAGCTGAGCGCGTGCAGGTCAAACGCGCTCAGCTACGTTTCACTTCGCATCGCGGCTACATTGAGCCTCGTGATGCAACACGACGAACTCCTACAAGTCCGTTCGCCGATCCTGACTTTCTTTGTGCTCAA
Source organism: Gemmatales bacterium (assembly GCA_038230995.1). Lineage (GTDB taxonomy): Bacteria > Planctomycetota > Planctomycetia > Gemmatales > Gemmataceae > JALHQU01. The sequence continues at coordinate 947 of JBBRME010000396.1, read as the reverse complement.
GGAAGGCGAGGAGCTTTACGTCATCGACACTGGTTTCATCACCGGGTGGAAATTGCTGCAACGCGCTCTGAAGAAACGCGGCTGGCAGGATCTGCCGATCCGCGGCGTGCTCCTCACGCATGGTCACATCGATCACTCGTTCAATGCTGTGCGGATCGCCAAGCACTACGGTGCCTGGATTGCGGCACCGTGTGCGGAAGCGGATCACTGCCTGGGGCGATACCGGTACACCGGGTTGTCTCGCGTGACGGGTGTACTGGAAGCGATGACCCGGGGGCTGTTTGGCTTCCAACCCGTCACGCCGGATCGGTGGATTGATGCCGAGACCACGTTCCCGATCTGGGGCGGCTTGCAGGCCGTGGCGTTGCCTGGCCACTCGGTCGGCCACACGGGGTTCTATTGTCCGTCTCGCAGGTTGCTGTTCAGTGGCGATCTGTTCAACAGTTACTTCGGCATCGGTTATCGCCCATGGGGCATCTTCAACAGTTTCCCGAAGGACATCCCGGCAGCTATTTCCAAAGCGTGTGCGTTAGAACTCGATGGTGTGCTGCCGAACCACGGCGACAATTCCCCTCCGGCGGTGCATCTGGCCCGGCTTCGCCGCTTGAACGAAGCCCTGCAAAAGCGGGTCTAATTTGGCCATTGGGAGGTACACCATGCCAATGCACGACTACCACATGTTCTGGATTCGTTTCATCAACAATGCACTGTATTCGTGGTGTCATGCAGTAAAAAACGTCACACAGTACTGCGTGGGTGAGGCAATTCCCACCATGCCAGTGTTCATCGAAATCGGTGCGTCGATCACGTTGCCTATCGAAGAAACCTCTATCGCGGCCTACGAGTACGAACTAGCCATGCACCATGAGATTCTGGAATGAAGTTTTCTCGCACTACACTTTTACGCGCCCGCAGTGCGAAGAACGATGTTCGCTATGCTGACGTGA
>JBBRME010000395.1:0-2026 GCA_038230995.1 Gemmatales bacterium | reverse complement strand
CTTCACCATTCTGGACAGGCCGAAACACCGGCTTGAAGAGCTACCGCAGCATCATCTTCCGGCACTTCCCGCGCTCGGGTATCCCGCCGCTGTTCAAGGACTGGGCCGAATACGAAGACATGGTCAACATCATGATGCGCACCAAGTGCATCCCCGATGGCAGCAAAATCTGGTACGACGTGCGCCCGAACTGGCGTTACCCCACGCTGGAATTCCGCGTGTGCGATGTCTGCACCCGTGTGGACGAGTGCATCTGTATTGCGGCCATCTTCCAGGCGATCATTGCGAAGTTGTGGAAGCTCCGCCGCGATAACCTCACCTTCCGCATTTACCCGACGGAACTGATTGAAGAGAACAAGTGGCGTGCAGTGCGCTACGGCCTGGATGGCAAGTTGCTCGACTTGGGCCGCGAGATGGAAGTGCCTGCCCGTGACCTCATTCACGAGATGATCGACTGGTTCCTGAAGGACGTGATCGACGAACTCGGCACCCGCAAAGAGATCGAATACGCCTACAAGATTATGGAAGGTGGAACGAGCGCGGATCGCCAGTTGAAGACCTTCGAGCAGACCGGCAGCGTCCGCGCCGTGGTCGATCAACTCATCGCCGAGACCCACGAGGGACTGTCATGATCGGTTCCGATTGGGCGCTGGGTTACTGCTGTTTGCTCAGCCAGTCGATGGTCTGCTTCACACCATGTTCTAGCGTGGTCGCAGGCGTGGTGTAGCCTGCCGTCAGCAACTTCGTCATGTCGGCCTGAGTGAAGTTTTGATACTGGGCCGACAGACTCGCGGGCATGTCGATGAACTCGATGTTCGGCTCGCGCCCCAAGGCAAGGAACACCGCACCGGCCAACTCCGCAAAGGTACGGGCCTGACCAGTACCACTGTTGAACACGCCCCAACTGTTGGACTGTTGCCACAGCCACAAAAGATGATCAATGCAATCGTCGACGAACACAAAATCGCGTTGCTGGCCACCATCCTGGATACGTGCTTCGTTCGAGCGGAACAACTTCACCCGGCCGGTGCTCAGCACTTGTTTGCGGGCATGATAGACCACACTGGCCATGTTCTCTTTGTGCGATTCACGCGGGCCATAAACGTTGAAGAACTTCAGCCCCGCCCAGTTCGGTGGAGTGGCTCGCCCAGCCGAGCGCTCGGCCAAGGCGTAGGCATCGAAGTCGTTTTTGCTTTTGCCATAGAGGTTGAGCGGGCGGAGTTGCTCGGGTGGTGTGCGGTCGTTGAAGCCTAAGGTTCCGTCGCCATAAGTTGCTGCGCTTGAGGCATAAAGAAAGGGCACACCGTGCCGGGCACACCACGACCAAATCGATTTCGTGTACTGAATGTTGTTGCGCTCAAGATAGTTCCAATCCGTCTCGGTGGTGCTACTGCACGCCCCGAGGTGGAAGACGCCATCGAACTTCGGCGCATCGGTTTTCAGGAGTTGCAGAAAGGCTTCATGCTCAACAAATCGATGTGCCGACAACCCAGCGAGGTTCGGTACTTTTGCCTCCGTGATGGGGTAGTCCACCAACATCAGTTCATGCCCCGCTGCGGCCAAGCGATGGGCCAAGTTCGACCCGATAAATCCAGCGGCCCCGGTCACGGCAATCATCAAGCAAAACCTCGCAGGTAAGCCTGTATCTTAGCAAACTGCATGTGTACGCAACCATGGTGTCTCGTGACTTGCCATTTTCCACTTGCTTGGTTGCCGTTGCTGCTCAAGTCCGATGCCCACCGGGCCAAGGTGATAAAATGCTCCGCAGTAGGCAGGGACTATGAGCACAAAGCAGCAACCGGAACAATTCGAGAAGCACTGGGGAGCAAAGGGCCAGCCACTGCCGCTGAAATGGGTCAGCAACAACCTCTTCAGCGTTCGTGTACCCGATGTCAAACCTCTGAATTTCTCCGTCGAACTACGCAAGCTGGTGACCGATGTCGTGGCCCGTGTGTCGCTGTTCGCCCACATCAACCCGGCGTCGATTCTGTACACGTTCACCTGGAGCCGCACCCGCAGCAAGTAT
>JBBRME010000394.1:0-2044 GCA_038230995.1 Gemmatales bacterium | reverse complement strand
CCCGGCGCTGGACCCCCGCCCGGCTATTTTTGGATTTCGCCTTTCAGGACTTTTTCCAGCCTTACGCAAAAGAAGACAGAGCGACATAGGAGGGGTGGGTACGGGATGGAACCTTCAGCGCCAGACCTTTTTGCTTTGCAATTCGGAATAATCATCTTCCAAACAATCTTCCGGCAACTCCCGACTCCACGCAGGAGCGTCTTCAGAAGTTGGTCCAGTCGAACGCCTCTCGCTGCTCGGACTCAACGACGCCATCGGGGTTCTTCGTCGTCGTGAAAACCATGCCGCCGAACGCTTCGACAACTTCAATGCCGAGAAGCGCAGCGGCCCCGTGAAGTTCGCTGATCTGTTTCATGCTGGAAACGATGACGGAACCTTTCCACGCCCAGGAAAAGTCTCCGGCAGAAGCGAGGCCGTACCTGGACTCCGTGGCTCCGGGAATCGTCGCCGTGAACAGGACGGCCTGGGCGTCGTCGCCGTTGCCTTCAATCATGTCGCCGACCTCACCACCAAGCTCGATGGCGTGCAGACGCAGCTTCGCAATGATGTCACGCACCTGGGCGATGTCCCCGGAAGGCAAGAGCCATGAGAAGGTGTATCCGACGTTCATGCTGCTTCCTTCCTGCGCCGCAGGTCCAGCAGATGTCGGACGCTAAACTCGGCCACAGCAACGGCTCGAAAGAGGTAGTTCGGGTCGGCGTCGATGCCCTCCACCCATTTGTGCAAGTGCTTTTTGATATTGGTGTCATCGAGATCGTGGACGAGGCCCAGGGCCGATTCCATCATTCCGGTTCCAGCTTCGCAGACTAACTCAGATTGATGGTCGGAGCCGATCCAACCCAATCGCCCTGGTTGTTCGAGGTAATGCAAGACTTCATGAATGCGGGACGCTTGGTAATGCGCCTCGTTCTGGAACACTGATCTCACTGGCAATACGATTTTGTCCTTGACCCGGTGGAAGCGTGGTTTGCGTGATCGCCCGTTGTGGATGATCTTGGCCCCCGTTGCCTTGATGATCGAATCAAGCTCGTCATACCGGACCTCGGCCTCGGCCAACGGTTCGCCTCTGAAGAACTTCCCGAACAGCGGCGCAAACTCCGGCTGCCGGTTGTGGGGAAACCGCCACGGTACGACTCCGGCCTGGAGCGATTCAACCACGAGATCAGTGAGTTTTCGTTTGTCGTTCATGATGCACTTACCTGACCTCGATGACACATTCCCATGCTGCGATGTCGTTCACTCTCCCAACCGGGAGATTCAGAATCACCATGCACCCGTTGTCGTAAAGCAACCTGCCGCCCCAGGCCGACAACAGTGAAATCTCTTCGGTTGTCAGGACCACGTTGGTTCGTAACGTGAGCGACACCAGATCGTCAGGGCGCTTGCCCTTCATTCGCTCCAATGCCGTCGCCGTGATTTTGGGGTTCATACGGTCAGGGCCTCACGCAATCTGACCAATTCGCCCATGCCAACCATCCGATCCACTTCTTGACCGTGGCGAAACACCAGAAGAGTTGGTACTGCGTTAATGCCTTGGTCCCGGACCAGCCGTTCGTTGACCTCGACATCGACCGCCACGAACTTGACGCTGCCCAGGTCGTCGGCAAGGGCTTCCAGGAAGGGCTTCAATAATCGGCACGGCCCGCAGTTGGCGCTGTGAAAAGACACAACGACATTGACCGGGGAGCGCAGGACTTCTGCCTCGTAGTTGCTTTCATTCACTTCGATCAATTTGCTTTTGGTCGCTTTCATTGCTTCTCTCCACGGGCCTCACCTGATTCCGAACGGTGTCCACAAGTTCCAACGCCTTCGAGTCCGGGATCGGCTCAAGGCTGATGCGTAGAAAGAACGGCTTCCCCTTGAACCGGCCTTTGAAGCCAACGAAGGGCAAAGGGCAGCACTGGACGCAATAGCTCGCCGTCCCCATCACATCGACCTCGATCTCCGGCTCCTCAAGGAAGTTTGTGATGGCGAAATCGAATCCTGACCAAATGAGCATTCCGTCCTGACTGCCGCCGACGATCTCCTGAAATGCCGGAGCGAT
>JBBRME010000393.1:0-2062 GCA_038230995.1 Gemmatales bacterium | reverse complement strand
TCGCGTCATCAGTTCCGGATCCATCACCCGCCAGAAGCTGAGTTGCATGGTCGGATCCGAACCGGCCTGACTGTACCTGAATGGGAGATTTAATGTGACTTCGTCTTCCGTCAGTGCTCGTATCTCGGTCTTGTCCGTCTTAATGATGTAGACACTTTCGCCGCGTGCAGTCTGCCCCTTCGCGTTCTTCCAATCCTTGGAGATGTGCAGTTCGTATGTCTTGTCCGGCTCCAGCACCGGGCCTTCGTCGTCGTTCGGTTTCATGCCACGCTTCTGCCTGCCGGGGTCGATCATCAGCGTGAGCCGTAGGCCGTCTTTGCTCCAGAGTTCTTCGCCCGTGGCCAAGAACGGATTGGGGATCACTTTGCCGTCGGCTGACTTCAGCGTGATGTGACTCATCACGTCGCTGCGTTCCATCGGCTCGTTGAAGTACAGGTACACACGCAGGGCATTGGCCGGAAGCCGATCTTCCATCTTGGGCCAGAAGCTCTTGACGTTGCCCTGCAACATCGGCTTCGCACTTGGCACGTCAACCACGGTGTCAAACTCCGCGTAGCTCACCAGGTACCGTGTGCCGGGGGCCAGCGGGAAGCGCGGGGTGAACATCAGCCCCATGGTGGTAGCAGTCGCTTCGCCTAGCAGTGGGTTCGTCTTTCGTTCGCCATCCAGCACCCTCACACTGAACTTCGCTGGGTCGGCCTTGGCGAAGGTGACGGCGAGACTACCGTCTTTGGTCTTCTGAATGAGTGGGGCACGCACCGCCTGAGTCTGGTAAGCCGCACGAGTACCGTCGTTCTTCAACAAGTGATTCAGGCCGTTGAGGTTGTCGAACAACCGACGTTCCACGTCGTGATCGGTGTGGCCGAGGATGCCAATCGGCCCGGTGTAGCCGCTGTCGGCGATGGTCTTCAGCACCACTGCATCATTCACTCCATCGCCCACGCACAGAATCTTGTTGCCCGTCTTGCCGTCGAACGGTTCCATGCCGTTGATGTTCACCGCGTACAGGTAGGGCTTCATTGCTTTGAGAAGTTCAGCGAGCTTGGCCAGATGATCGTGCCCGTGGTGCAGGTTGTACACGATCCCCACGTTCGGCTGGTTGGCTTCCTTTAGCACAGCCACCATGTTGGCCGGTTCGCCGGTCCAACCGCCGTGGTTGTACAAGCCGATCTTGTGGCCATCGGCGGCGGCCAGTTTGGCCAGCGCCGTCACTTGATGGGCAGCAGCTTTGATCTTCTCCGCTTCGCTCAGCTTGCCATCGGGCTGCGGCAGCATCACCCACAGTTCGGTGGAGATCTTGAACTTTTTCATCCACTTCAGCAATCGTTCGCCGTCCGGCCCCACATTCGCCGGGAACCAGCAGCCTTGCAGCGTGAGCTTGTTCTTCTGGACTTCGGTGAACTCCCAATCGAGCATCACATCCGTCGCGTGTTCAGCCCGCCAGTCGAAGGCATACTTGGTGAAGCCGAGCCGGGCCAGCATCTCGCAGCGCTGGGTGGGGTTGCGCTTGGCCCCATCAAAGGGTACCACGCACCAGGCCACGAGATTGTTGGGCTGATAGAGCTTCGGCACCTCGGCTTGAGCCGTGCTCATAAGCAGTAAGAGAATACCGAGGATGCGAATCATGAATGGCCTCTAAGCGAGCACTACCGGTCATGCCATGGGTTCTTGCATTCGTTGGCCAGAACCAACGGGCTAATGCCCGCCTCTCGCCAAGATCGACCCGTTTGCGTTCCAACGTATCATGCTACCATGTTCGAGAAGATTGGAATTCGGGGGAATGTTGTGGAATCGATCATCGTTGCGCCTCCGTTACTTCGCCTGAACATGATTCCCCCAAGCCCGGAGCAGCCCGCCCCGCCCACCAGCGAAACCAACGTGCTGCTACGCCACTTGATTGAACTGCAAAAAGAGCAACTCGGGCTGCTCCGCAAACAATACTTTCGCAACGACGACCACGATAGAATCAAGCAGTTGCACGAACGCCACGGGCCGGACTTTGCCCCACTGCCAACAACCTGTCAGCAGGTGCTCCCACAGCTGGAACGCCGGTATCTTGCCT
>JBBRME010000392.1:0-2157 GCA_038230995.1 Gemmatales bacterium | reverse complement strand
TGAGAGGTTTTTGGGAGGGCGAACCTCCCGGTGAGCCGGAGTTCGGCTCGGCAGGAGCCTCGCCCTCCCAGTCAACTGCCTGAGTTCGTTCTACAACAACCACAACGGAATCACGAGCCATCATGACTCTCACCTGCCCTTGTTGTCGAGCCGCGAACGATGGCCCAACGTGCCGACGTTGCAAGGCCGACCTGCGCTTGATGCAACAGTGTGAAGTGGCCCGCACGGGGTTCATCACCGCTGCACGGGTGGCCTTGCGTGATGGGCAGTTCAACGATGCCGACGATGCACTTGCCCAGGCAGCGCAACTTCGCCCCGGCCCGGACGTTCAGAAGTACCGGGCCACGTTAGCGTTGCTAGAAGGCGACTTCGACATTGCACTGGCCCACCTGCCCCACGAGGCCGAAGGCTCATGAGCGAAACGGTACTGGTGGTGGACGACGAAGACGGCGTCCGCAAGACGTTTGTGGAGTGGCTGGCCGGGTTGCCGAACGTCCGCGTGCTGGCGGCGGCGGATGCCGAAGCCGCGCTGATGATGGCAAACGAGCAGCCGATCGACCTCGCCATTCTCGATTGGAACCTCGGCTCGGGCATGGACGGCCTGCGGTTGCTGGAAGACCTCGCGGTGTTCCTGCCCGATATCGTCGCCATCCTAGTCACTGGCTATGCGAATCAGGCCACGCCGCTGGAAGCCCTGCGATTGGGGGTGCGCGACTACTTCGATAAGAACCAGAACCTGACCCGTGAAGTGTTCCTCAATGCGGTGCGGGTGCAACTCGAAAAGATCATCCCGGCCAAGCGACAGCGACTCTTGAACCATCGGCTGCACGAGTTCCGCACCACGCTGGAGAAAGTGCTTCCGCTGGTGCAAAGCTCCGCCACGTTGAACGACCCGGTGCCGTTACCTACGGCCATCCAAAGTGTGTTCCGCTTCCTGATGCGGACAACAGGTGCCAAGGCCGGGGCACTGGTCGTGCGGCACGTCGTTGCCGATACGGATTCCACCGTGGCCTATCAGCACGACGGGCTGCGTTTGCCCACGGTGGCGGTGCCGTACCGTTCTTCACTCGCAGCCACAGTACTGGGTATGAATCAACCCAGTGTACTGCTGGATATGTCGGCCGACGCTTTGGGTGGTGTGCAGTTGCAACCGTTTGAACAGAATCGCATGGCGATCCTGCTGGCCCCATTGAGCGTGGCCCCCGGCGTGCAGGCGGTGCTGGAACTGTTCGATGCCCCAACCTTCAACAACGACCACAAGCAACTTGTGTCGTCGACCACTGACATCGCCGCAGAGTTGCTACGCCACAGCTTAGCCCAACGGCAATCGAATGACTTGCTGTACGCCGCGGTCGAGTCGGCCCTTCAGGCCAGCCACGAGGTCAGCGAGACGTTGACCGGCACGAATTCCACCGAGCCACCCGCCACCAATGTGATGGAACAACTTCGGCAGACGTTGGAAAAGAACCCCAACGCCGTGGCCGAAGCGGGCACGTCACTTCGTTTGATGGAAGCCGTACGCGAGTTGGGTTTGCGCTACGGCGAATCGGCCGTCGAGCATTGCGTCACGTTGGTGGAAAGCGTACATCAACTTTTGGATACCTCGGCGGGGCTGATCTCCAAGTCATGACTCCACAAGCCGTCGCTCGGTTGCAACTCATCGCTGCGGCGGTGCTCTGGAGCCTAGGCAGTTTCTTCATGCGATTGCTGAAGGTGCCATCGCCGTTGCACCTCGATCAGCCAAGTCTCGACCCCGTGCAGATTGCCTTCTTCCGCAGCCTCTTCGGTGGGTTGTGTCTGTTGCCATTGGTGCCGTGGAAGCGCATTCGCTGGCGAGTCGGCTACCTGCCGATGGTGCTGTGCTTCGCGGTGATGAACGGTCTCTACCTCAGCGCACTTGGCTTAGGCAACGCGGCCAACGCCATCCTGTTGCAGAACACGGCACCGGTATGGGTGTACCTCGTCGGTGTGTATGTGCTGAAGCAAACCAGTGATGTGGGGGCGTGGAAGCCAATCGCCTTAGCGATGACCGGGGCCTTGGTGATTGTGCTGGGCAACTGGCCGTGGAGCCTGACGGGGGCCGAGCAGGGGAGTCAGATCGTCATCCTGCTCATGGCCGTGGGCAGCGGGGTCATGTACGCCGGGGTGGTCACTTTC
>JBBRME010000391.1:0-2160 GCA_038230995.1 Gemmatales bacterium | reverse complement strand
GTAAGGATCAAACCGCCGACCGTGGCGTGGCCGACGTGGTGCAGTGGGACAAGAAGTTCCAGCTGGTGAAGGTGAACCCGCTTCTCAATTGGACGAAGAAGGAAGTGTGGGGCTTCATCGTCAAAAACGAAGTGCCGTACAACGACCTGCACGACCGTGGTTACCCGAGCATCGGCTGTTGGCCGTGTACCAGGGCCACGCTACCGGGTGAGGATGACCGCGCGGGTCGCTGGGCGGGCACGGAGAAGAAGGAGTGCGGCCTGCACGTCATCGAGCAACGCGACGGCAGCGGGATCTGAGTGGATTGGTACGCAAAAAGTGAACCATAGAGACACGGAGTCACAGAGAAAACAGATAACACCATCTTGAATTTCTCCGTGCCTCCGTGTCTCTGTGGTTCAAAGGTTTAGCAATTGTTCCGGTAGCGTTCACCTAGAACTGCGTTCGTGCAGCGGGTATCTTGAGAGGTGTTATTGTCGGTTGCTCAACATGCGAGATGCCGGACGGATGGACGCAGCCTACCCCGAGTTGAACCGACGGTTCGATCCTACGAAGCCCGTGGGTTATCTGAACTACTCCGATGGCCGGGCCGATGTCCGCTTTCGGACGTTTCTTGCCGAGTTCTTTGCGGTTCGCCTAGCAGTAGGCGACGAGCAGCCTTGGCTCACACTTCGTGGTTGGTTGCTGCACAATTGCAATGATCTGGAACAGTCCGGCTCTGCCGCGTTCAAGAACACCACTCAGGCCCGTGCGGTACTGAACGTGGTCTTCGATGTTTTGCTTCCCGGTTATCGCAACCATCACCCGGATCAGTTGGCCCATCAGCCCGATCTCGCACTGTTCAATGCGTTCTTCCTGGCCCGCTGTTTTGAAGTCTCGCTGGTCGAACTGGCACTCAACACACCTGTTGAACGTCGTTTGCACCGGATGCTTGGTCAACTGAACGACTTCGTGGGCTACCGCCCGATTGCACTGCTTGAGACACGCCCGCAGAACGAGTTCTACCCGCACGAGAAGGTCTGCTCCGTACCGCTGTACTTCCGTGGCGTGGGCGTGGCCCCCGGTGCCTATTACGACTTGGTGTCGCTTGGCTTGCAACTGCTGACTCAGACCGACGGCGAGTTGCTCGAAGAAGCCTGTTTCGATCCGGCGAAGATGGACGAACTTTCGGTCGATCCCCGTGCGACGGATCACTTCCACCCGGTGAACAAGCGGCCCAACGTGCTCTTCGGCGAATGGGATCCGCACAAGATCGACAATCAGGGTTTCTATCGCCGCTTCGTGGTACGCCAAGGCACACTTGATGCCTTGTGGAAGTGGACGCTCATCGGTGGCAAAGGGGCGAGCCATCCGGATCGGCTGTTCGAGAGCGCCGCAGTGTTGGCCGGCACGGTGCTCATGGGTGCTGGCATCTGTGGCACTGGCCCAACGTATTACGACTCCACGGTCACACTCGCCCAATTGGTGCAGAAGATCGCCCGCTTCCGCGATCGCTTCTATCAGAAGTTGTTGGATGCCTTGCCCGGTGAACATGGCGAACGTCTGCGTTCCGAGTCCAAGAAACTCAAGCAGCCCTTCGGCGGTGTGCGCCAAAGCCTGAACGGTGCGATTGCCTCCGAGCGGGCGTACCATCTGCAAGAACGTCGGCTAGCGATTCTGTACTCGGCGATGGGCTACCCAACGGCCGCCCGGCAACGCAGTGCGGCCATCCCGGCACCGGCGGCCCGCATGACCGCCGAGATTCGCCTGCTCCAGACGACCGCTGCGTATGCGGTGCGAAACGGTGCGGTGAGTGATGCCCCGGAACTTTTGTTGAACGCGGAAGAACTGCTTCGCAAGGGCATCGACTGCGGGGCACTGATCGACCCGTGGAACATCCTGGGCTTCCAGGGTTTGTTCCCTACGTTCACCGATCGCGGCGACACCGTGCGTGACCCACGGGCCGAGGAGTTGATCCTCACCATGGGTCGGCAGTTCGACGTTTATGCTTCTGCCCTCAGCGCTGCTTCGGGCACCGGCAACACGGCAGTAACAATACAACTCCGCCGTGGGCTGAGCGATCTCGCTGAGTGGTGGGATGCCTTTGCTACCTCCACGGTGACGGACCTTCCGAAAGTGAACGGGGCTGAGCGAGCCGAGGCCGCGGAGCATGTGGCCAAG
>JBBRME010000390.1:0-2177 GCA_038230995.1 Gemmatales bacterium | reverse complement strand
GGTCCAGAGAGCATGGGCAAACCCGAGCCGGGCACGCATGTACGGGCGGGTTTCGAGAATGCCCCAGAAGTGGCCGACACCATCCTGGAACGCCTTCGGACCCAGAGCCCGTTCTCCGGCACTGACGCCGCGTTCGTAATGAGCCAGAGCCTGTCTGCGAGTTGCGGCGTGTTCAGCCAACAGGACGTGGGCGTCGGCACAGTCGGGGCAGATCTGCAGGGCTTCGTGGGCAAGTTCGATTCGACGCTTGGGGCTTCGCTCCTCGAACGCCCGATACATCAGATTCTGAGCCTGGTCGAGTGGCGTGTTCTGGGCGGTGCCGCCTTGCAGCCCACTCACCATTTGACGCATCATGCCTTCGAGGGCTTGTCGGGAAGGAAGACCGGCAGGCAGTTCAGCATGACGGTGTTTCGGACCCTTCTTGTCCGGCTTCGGCTTCTTCTTGGCCATCGGTCGGCTCCCCAGAACGGTGATCGTCAATCCGGTGTGGTTATTCTACTGGCCCGGTTCTGGATGGAATTGTCGCGATGTGAAAGAGCACTCCCGCTCGGGAACCGCCCCGTCGTGTGCTGATGGTTCGCCGCCAATAACTGTGGATTCAGTCGATGGAGATGGGCGACAACAACCTAAAATCCAGTTTCTGGGTTCCGAACGAGGGTTCCAGACGAGGCCACGAAATGTTCCACAACTCAGAACCTATCCTGTGCCACACAGTCGAGAGGGGACGCGTCGGCAGAGTCGCCATCGGAGGCGACACGGGCGAGGTTGACACCGTAGTCGGTCAAGAGTCGGCCAGGAGCGGACAGCAATGTCGGTTACAAATCACCGATGGCAATCAGGGTGCGGATGAGACTGGTTGAAACCTTTGCGGACGCCAAAAACGCAATCGTTGCGTTTTTGGCCACGACACGGGTTGCCCCTATCGACGAGCGGGGCTCCACTGTACTGCTTTGCACTCGTGGTGTTTGGAGGCGTCACGCGATATTGCATATCACCCAGTGCGTGAGTCGGGTGCAAAGAGTTTGAGCGGTTTCGTCGGCACCAAACCTTTGCTCAAAAGAGTGCGTATGGTGGCTAGTGTCTTGCTGGCGGACAACAGCCGTTTCTGGCAACTCTCGGCTCTCTTCAATTTGAACGACGCCTGATCGAGCGATCCACTACTTGGGCTGGCAGCTTGGATTTCGGCGTGCTGTGCACTCAGCCAAGCGACTGCTACCTGATCGACGAGCAAGGCTTCGAGCGGTGTCGGATGCGAGCCTTTCAGCTCCTGCTTCAAGTCTGCCAACTTCCGCTTCGTTCCCTCGATTGCCAGTTGGTCTGTGCCCGCGACAAGCGTGATCCACGATGACTCCGCGATCCTGGTTAAGTCACCGACCCGGTTCGCGAAACGCGGGTTGTCGTCAAGGACACCTTTTAGTCGTGCGATCGCCCACTTCTCGCCAGCGTTCGCACGGGCGACCAGTTTACGGAGGAGTTTCGCGACGTCTGGCGGCGGTGGTGCGGCCGGCTTCTTTGACGAAGCAGCCTTTTTCTTGGACGTCGCGGATTTGCCTTTTGCAGCCGCAGCAGGCGATGCAGAGTTGGATTCTGGCGGTGGTTTCGCTGTCTTGCGGCCCGTGACCGATTTGGTCGAGTTGGGTGGCTTGGGCATTGTGTTCGTCTCCTCCGTGAGTTCGTTCGTGCCAGTCAGCAGGCCCAAAGTCGTCGTCGAATCTCGCCATGATGAACGTGGTAGCCTTCAATCAGCAACGCCGCCATCGCAAGCAACTCGGCCAACACTCGGCATTCGGCAGCGGCCATGTCGGCCATCTGGATGCGAATCTGTTCGGCATTCCAGGCTTCACGTGCCGCTCGGCGGGCCTGACGCTCCTGCTCGTCGAGCAGGGCGGCCATCTCAGCCACAGGACCACGGCCGATGTAAATCCTCACCGGCCGACCACCGATGCGTTTGCACCGATAGTAGTAGCCGGATCGAGGACCACGTTGTTGTCGCGACCATCCCATACGTGTTGTGCTACTCCCCGTGATGCTTCCCGCCTCTCATTACCTCCAGGCTAACAGTTTCATCCTCATCGACCTATGCCACTGCCGTGCAAACAGCGTTGTTTTCAGGCTCCGAAGCAATGGATGTTGCCGTCAACATCTCATCGACGGAGTTGGCGATCACCGACGCCACG
>JBBRME010000389.1:0-2209 GCA_038230995.1 Gemmatales bacterium | reverse complement strand
TGGTCCTTGCGGGACTGCTCAATCTTGGCGATCTCCTGATCGTCCCAGCAGGCGTGGACGGCTCGAAGGCCGTCGAGATCGAGCCACATGGGAAGGGTGCGAAACCAGTCCAAGTACGACCGGAGTTCGTCAGGCTTCAACTGATCGAGCGTTGCCTTGTGCTGCTTCTCGTTCTTCGGGATGCGGCGGCGCAGGTATTGGCCGGACTCTTTCGGGTCTTCAGTGTGATACGCCAGTGCGTTCAACTCGTGGTTGCCCATGACGGCCAGGGCGGTCCCTGCCTCGATCATGGGTCGAACGGTTTCAAGCACCTGTCGAATCTTCGGGCCACGGTCGATGAAGTCGCCGAGGAAGATCACCTTTCGTCCGGGATGCCGGTACGCACCCTGGGCTTTCTCGTAGCCGAGGGCTTCGAGCAGTTGAATCAGTTCATCGGCATGGCCGTGGATGTCGCCGATCAGGTCGTACATTCAGATGCTCCCTACCTCTGCAACTTGCGCATCACCGACCAGACATCGTGCAGTGAACGCTCGTAAGCGGCTCCCGCTTTTCCTTGGTGGTGGGCGACCTCCGACTTAAAGTTGTCGTAGTCGGTTTCCTCGCCGAGCGCCGCAAGCACCTTGATCCATTCAGACTTCTGAATGAATAGCCGGTAGGCGTAATCGGTCCCGGCAGATTCCTGGACTTCGCACTCGCCCAGAAGGTCGGGGAATTGCCTCTTGAGGGCTTCGAGATGACCTCGGACCCTGGCCCGGACCATGATGCGGTCGGGATCGACGGGCTGGCTGTGCTTGCCGTTCCCCTGGCGGGCGCAGACGGCGCTGAAGAAACCGTGCTTGGTGAATATCCACATGGGTCGGTCCTTCGTTGTGATCCTGACACCCCCGGCCACACTTCTAGCAGAGGCTTGTCGGAACTTCGTAAGTGAACGACACCGGCTTCAGGTGTCCGTCGTCCACGTTCCAAGGCAAGATCAGCCGTCTCTGCCCATTGGTGAGAGTCTCTTTGTTTTCCGACACGTTAATCGAATGAAGAACGAACAGGGCCATTTGTCCTTTATGGCTGCGAGCAAACTCAACCTCGTTGTATGTCAGAATGACTCCTTTGCCGTTCGTCTGCGTGCCTTTGACCTCGACGTAGAGCGTCCTTTTCTTCCCTACACATTTCAGATCGTATGATTGGTTTTTCGAGTGATCCTCCACGACGTATCCCAGAGAAGTAAAATATCGCTTTGCTGCATTCATAGCGTGGCTCTCCAGGGCCTTCCGGGTTTTGCTATCGAGCAAGAAGCCTTGGCTATTTGCATCGCTCTTTTCGAGGGCATCAACCACCGACTCATCCACGATTCCCGTTGGGTCGCCAGTTCCTTGCTCGGCAGACAGTGTTTTCATAATGGTGTCAAAATTATCGTCTCGAATTTCAAAAAATGCCCTCTGAATTTCAAACGGACGAATTTTGAGATTGCTCACCCAGGGAACGCCAGCGGGAACGTAATGCTGCCATTTCTCGACATCAATTCTTTGAGCGTACCTCATCACATGGTCTTCTGCCCTCCATTTGTCTGTAAAGTCTTCGTAGAACACGAGTGCGTCTTCGTAATACACATACCCGGTGCTGTGATTGTGGGATTTCTGATCTATGACATACTGTTCAACGGTGCTTTTATGGTCGCCCGATGTGTAAGATCGTCTCGGCATTCTCGCTTTGCCGATTGCAAAAAAAGTGTTCCCTGTGACTGTCCGATCTCGTGGCAGATAAGCCACGAACCAGTCGCCATCGCTGATGTTCTTGAGTCTCCTCCAGTTCAATGTCGTAGCACTCTTTTTGTTGCCTCCCTGAAACACATTGCCGTGGTCGTCGGCATACTGGTACTGCATCATCCATATGTTCTTGTCGATCCCATGCTCCAGGCAGGCCTCGGAATCGAAATTCACGCACCAGTACGTCGTCATGATTGCCTCACTCCACATGCTTTCTTCGGTGCGATTGCCGCTCCCACCGCTCTACTCCAAGTTCTTCACGAAGAGGATCGCCTTATTCACGAAGCAAGGTTCGATCCAGCGGGGCGGGCTGCGCTGGATCGAGACGTGGCCCCCAAAGTCGCCGAACACCTTCCGCATCGACGGCGACAGCACCTTGAGCGGCTTGCCCGCCCGGTCCTTCCCCTCGCTGCTGATCCGGTGAGCCTTGCGGAACAACCTACTGCCAG
>JBBRME010000388.1:0-2254 GCA_038230995.1 Gemmatales bacterium | reverse complement strand
TCGACACGACCACGGGCAAATGGAGCCAAGGGCCAGAACTGCCGGGTGGCAAAGTGGGCTTCAGCCCTGCTGCCACCACGCTGAACGATCAACTACTGGTGAACACGGTGGAAGGCCCGCTGTATCGCCTGAACAAAACCGGCGATGCGTGGGACAAAGTCGGCGAGAGTGTGTCGCGTCGCATCGTACATCGCATCGTACCAACCAAAGATGCCGTGCTGATGCTGGGCGGCTCGACCCGTGGGGACTGGGACATGGCTACCGTGGAGCGGGTTGAAATTGTGAAGTAACTTAGCGAGTTTTGTAGGGCGTACGAGGTTTCCGAGTGCCGCCAATGTAGAACGTTGGTTCATGGCGGCACTCGGAAGCCTCGTACCGCCCTACGAGATCCTACCATATCACTATGATCCCACCCACCTACGCTGACGTCCTGGAAGCCGAGCGTCGCCTCCAAGGCTTGATCAGAAACACTCCCGTCCACACTTCCGAAACGCTGGATCAACTCGCTGGCTGCGAGTTGTACTTCAAGTGCGAGAATTTCCAGAAGACCGGCAGCTTCAAGTATCGCGGGGCCACCAATGCCGTTCAAAAGCTCGACGAGGCTACGGCGGCGCGTGGCGTGGTCACGCATAGCAGTGGCAATCATGCCCAAGCCTTGGCTCTTGCTGCGAAAGTCCGGGGCATCCCGGCCCATGTGGTCATGCCGCACACAGCATCACCAGTGAAGAAGCAGGCCGTGCTGGGTTACGATGGCCTCGTCATCGAGTGCGAACCAACACTTGCGGATCGTGAACGTGTCGCCAATGAGATCGTGGCTAGAACCGGTGGTACGCTCATCCCGCCCTTCGACCACCCCGACGTGATTGCCGGGCAGGGAACAGCTGCGTTGGAACTGATTGAACAGGTTCCACAACTCGATGTCATCATCGTGCCCGTCGGCGGTGGTGGCATGATCTCCGGGTATTGCCTTGCGGCTGCCGGAGCTGCGCCACAGGTGAAGATCATCGGTGCGGAGCCACTGGAAGCCGACGATGCCAGCAGAAGTTTGGCCACTGGCGAACGTCAACCAGCGAAGCCACCCACCAGTATCGCCGATGGGTTGCTCACAAGCTTGGGCAACTTGACCTGGCCGATCATCCGCGAGCACGTGTCGGTCATCTACACTGTGAGCGAAGACGAAATTCGCGCTGCCATGCGGCTCGTGTGGGAACGGATGAAACTGGTGATTGAACCGAGTGCCGCCGTGAGTGTCGCCGTGGCCCTGCGGGAGCGGGGCTTGGGCCAACGTGTCGGAGTGGTGCTGTGCGGTGGGAATGTGTCGCTGGACAAACTCCCTTGGTAATTCATTCTGTTAGCCGGACGCGCGAGCGACGGCAACTCATTTCGTCGCTCACGCGTCCGGCTAACGAGGCAAATTATGCGTGCCCTACTTCTCATCGCCCACGGTAGCCGTCGGCCCGAAGCTAATGCAGACCTTGAACACGTGGCCGCACAAATGCGGCAACGTGGCGGGTTCGATTACATCCAGTGCAGTTTTCTGGAACTGACCCATCCGGACATCCACACGGCTGGTGTCTTCTGTGTGCAGGAAGGGGCAACGGAAGTGGTGATGTTGCCTTACTTCCTCTCGCCGGGTGTGCATGTACGGGACGATTTGACCGAGGCGCAGGAGAAACTTCGGCACGAGTACCCGAAGCATACGTTCGTGTTGGCCGAACCACTTGGCAGGCATCTAGCGTTGATTAACATCGGTGCGGAGCGGGCAGCGGAGGCGATTCGGGGTTAAGAGTCACGGCTCACCGGTTGGTTCGCCCTCCCAAAGAGAATGTTTTGTGGGAGGGCGAACATCCCGGTGAGCCGCTGAACTATACTATCGTTCAGTACCAGCAGATGAACGAAGCGGAGCAATTGGCCCATGCCGGATGATGCTAACATCGTGGTTCGCGGGGCACGCGAACACAACCTCCGCAATGTTTCACTTGAACTTCCACGCAACAAACTCGTCGTGTTTACCGGTGTCAGCGGCTCCGGCAAAAGCAGCTTGGCGTTCGATACGCTGTTTGCCGAAGGCCAGCGCCGGTACGTCGAGAGCCTGAGCAACTACGCCCGCCAGTTCCTGGGTCAGCTTCCCAAGCCGGATGTGGACTATATTGGCGGGCTGTCTCCAGCCATCAGCATTCAACAGAAGAGTGCCAGCCGCAACCCACGCAGCACCGTTGGTACTGTCACCGAGGTGTCGGACTTCTTCCGTGTC
>JBBRME010000387.1:0-2293 GCA_038230995.1 Gemmatales bacterium | reverse complement strand
TCGGGCCATCTACCTCGACACGATTCAACTGGATGAAGCACGCATCAAGGAATTTGTGCAAGCCTTGCGGAAGCATCAACCCGGGTTGATCTTTGGCCATGCCCATTCGCTGTACATGCTGGCCTGTGCCTTGGAGAAATCGAAGATCAGCGACATCCGCCCGAACGGAATCATCAGCACAGCGATGCCGCTGCACGACTACCAACGCACGGTGCTGCAACGTGTGTTCGGCGTCAACCCCACCAACCGTTACGGCTGCGAGGAAGTGAGCCTGATTGCCTGCGAGTGCGAACAGCACACCGGCTTGCATCTGTTTGCCGAGAGCGTGTACACCGAAGTGAAAGGCGGCGGACAAACCGGCCCGTTGTTAGTGACTGATCTGACCAACAAGGCGATGCCACTGATCCGCTACCAGATTGGCGACGTGGTGACGATGGCCGCCAAACCCTGTGCCTGTGGGCGTGGCCTGCCGACCATCGAGAAGGTCGAGGGGCGCGACGCGGACTACGTGGTGACACCGGCGGGGAGACTGATCTCCGGTATTTCGCTCACCGAGAACTTCGCCGTGCTGATTCAAGGGGCCGCACAGGTTCAACTGATTCAGGAAGAAGTGACCCACCTGCGGGTGCGGATGGTACGTGGCGAGGAGTTCAACACCGCTAGCGAGCAACAGGTGAAGCAACTGGTGCTGGATACCTTCGGCCCCACAATGCGATACGATCTGGAGTTTGTGGAGGCCATCGCACAGGAACCAAGCGGGAAGTACCGCTTCTGTGTGTCGAAGGTGGCCAACGAGTATTTGCAGAACCTGAGTGCGTGAGCTGCCGGGTGGTTTTTACCCGGCGACTTACGTCGCCGGTTCACGAAGAAAAGAGACATCCACCGTCACGGAGTGACCCAGCATGAGTATCCCCAGCGTCTCCGTCATCATGGCGGCTAAGAATTACGGTCGGTTCATCGGCCAAGCCATCGACAGCGTGCTGAACCAGACCCTTACCGATTGGGAACTCATCATCATCGACGACGGCAGCACCGACCACACCGCCAAGGTGGTTTCACCACACTTGATGGATCGCCGCATTCGTTATGTGGTGTCCGATACACTCGGCCAGCCACGGGCCAAGAACCTCGGCTATCGTTTGAGCCAGGGGCAGTATCTGGCTTACCTGGATGCGGACGACGCTTGGGAACCGACCAAGCTGGCCAAGCAAATCGTACTGTTCGAGCGGAACCCGAATCTCGGTGTGGTGTCGTGTGATCGGCTACTGATGGACGAACAGGGCAACACGCGCCCAGCACCAGCAACAACACCGATGAAGAGTGGAGAAGTCCTCACTCAAGTTTTCCTGAAGAATCAGATCTGCTTCTCGTCCGTCATGATTCACCGTGAGGTGTTTGAACACCTCGGGGCCTTTGATCCTCATCTGGATGTCGCCATCGACTACGACCTCTGGCTTCGCCTTGCAGCGCACTACGAGTTTGACAATGTGGCGGAGCCACTTGTGCTGTACCGCACCGGTCACGCCAACCTGAGTGGCAAACTGGCCGACCGCGTGGCCACCGCCATGAACCTGATGCACCGGGCCTTGTTCCGCCGTGGGCTGGCTGCTCGCATCCCGCAACCGGCCATTGCCGAGGGGCACAGCACCACTTGCCTGGCCCTGGCGTATGTGCTGCGAAGCAGTGAGCCGTGGCACGCGGTGCGCTGGTATGGCCGAGCCTTCGCCTGGGGTGGCCGACGGATGGAGAGCCTACGCGGAATGCTGGTGAGCACTCGTAATGGCCTCCTCGGCAGGAGCCTGCCAGGAGTCCCAGAGAATCACTCCGCGAATGGGTAGTGAGACAATCTCTTGCGAGCCGCGAACGAAGCGCAGCGAAAGAGAGCGTTTTTTTACATTTTTTGACCGTGAACCTCTCTGATCATCCTGTCTCACTGTTGAACCATGCCGACGCTCATACTCACACCGCGCTTCACGGAAGATTCACAAGCCTTATGGCGAGCCGCTGGTCAATTGGGCTGGCGCGTTGAGCGGCTGAACTCCTGGCGTGTCCCTGACGAACTGTTGCAAGCCCCAGAGCCGGTTTTGTACGTCGAAGCATTGTTTGGCCCGTCGATCGCTGACCTTTTCGGGCTGCAACTCCTGGGACCAACCATCGATTGGTTACCTCGATTGCCCATGGAGTATCGAAAGCGACAAATCCGACTCACTACGTTGCAGCTAGCGCGAGAACTCGTGGAACCAGCATTCGTGAAACCGCCGAATGACAAGAGCTTCCCAGCGAAAGTTTACAT
>JBBRME010000386.1:0-2296 GCA_038230995.1 Gemmatales bacterium | reverse complement strand
TTGGTGGCAACCTGCTCATCGTCAATCATGCTCTGTTCTTCACGGACTTGGCACTGCGTCGCCTCGGTGGGGGTATCCTGCCGGACTATCAAGCAGTGATCTTTGACGAAGCCCACACCGTGGAAGACGTGGCCGCCGACCACCTCGGCCTAGGTGTGAGCCAAGGCAGTTTGGACTACGTGCTGAACCAACTTTATGCGGTGAAATCGCACAAGGGTGTGCTGGCCAACCTCGGCGATCCAGATTCAACAGAGCAAGTTGAACGCACTCGTCAGGCCGTTGAACTGTTCTTCTTCAACGTGCAAGGTTGGCTGCAGAAACAACCCAAGAGCACAGGCCGGGTACGCGAGCTGAATCCCGTGCCCGACGTGCTGAGCGAAGAGTTGGACAAACTCGCCGGGCATCTCGTTCGCCTCGCCAAAGGCCGCAGCAATGAAGAAGAAAAACTGGAACTGACCAGCCGAGCCGAGCGACTCGCGGCGACAGCCGTGGACACCCGCGATTGGCTCCGCCAGCGCCGCGACGGCCACGTGTACTGGATCGAGATCCGCCAAGGTCGCGTGCCGAAAGCCACGTTGGTGAGCGCACCAATCGAAGTTGGCCCGGAACTGAAGACGCAGTTGTACGACAAGATCCCCACCATCATCATGGCCAGCGCCACGCTGAGCACCGGCGGAAAGTCTGGCTTTCAACTGTTTCAACAACGGCTTGGCTTGGAGTCGGCCAAGACATTACTCCTCGGCAGTCCGTTCGATTTCCGCAAGCAGGCCGAGTTGTACCTCTATCGAGATATGCCCTGCCCCGCCGCCCAAGCCAGTGCCTACGAAATCGCCATGCTGGCGAAGATTCCCGAAGCGGTGGAGCGGACACAGGGCCGGGCCTTCGTGCTGTTCACCAGTTACGCCACAATGAACCGGGCCGCCCAACATCACCGGGCGTGGTTCGCCCAGCAGGGGTACGACTTCTTCTGCCAGGGCGATGGTACGCCAGTGCCAAAGATGCTTGAAGGGTTCCGCACCGCCAACAAGGGTGTGCTGTTCGGCGTGGATAGTTTCTGGCAGGGTGTGGATGTACGGGGCGAAGCGTTGCAGAACGTCATCATTACCAAGCTGCCGTTCGCCGTGCCGGATCGCCCGCTCACCGAAGCCCGACTCGAAGCCATTGAAGCCGCAGGCGGTAAGGCCTTCTTCGATTACTCGGTGCCGCAGGCGTGTATCAAGTTGAAGCAGGGATTCGGTCGATTGATTCGTACGGCGAGTGACACAGGCATCGTAGTGCTGTTCGATCCACGCGTGCTGACCAAGGGCTACGGTAAATCGTTCCTGGATGCCCTACCCGACTGCCGAAGATTCATCGACGATGTGGAGGAACCGGCACCGAGGAAGCGGGCATGACCACCGATGAAAAACTTGCGGCCATCCTCGCAGCGGTGCAGACCGACCCCGGCAACCGTGGCCTGGCAGCTCTCTTTGGATTGACATCTGGTGACTTCCACTCGGCACTCTTGGCATTTGATTGGAAACATCGTTATGTCATCACCACGGGGTTCTATATTCCGCAAGCGGAATCGTTTGAAACCGACGGCCCTCCGGGTGCGCTGGTCCTGGCTGGCAGCCTCCAAGCTCTCGGGTATCAGGTTTCCGTCTGTACAGAGTTGCCGGTTCAGCGGTCGATGAGGGCCGTAGATCCGAACATCCATTTCACGACAGATGTAGCCGGTGCCCGTGTCGTCAGTGTGGAACGTGGTGGCCCGGGTAGCGATGGCCGGTTTCGCACCATGCGAGGAATCGACAACAGCGCAGCGTTACAAGACGTCCATGACATGATTCGTAAGCAACATCTCTTCCTCGGCATCGGCGACGGTGGCAACGAGATCGGCATGGGGAAAATTCCGGACGAGACCATCGTCAAGAACATCCCCAATGGCGACAAGATTCACTGCGTGGTGCCGACGGATCATCTCATCGTGGCGGGGGTGAGCAACTGGGGAGCTTATGCCCTGGCGGCAGGGATCTTTGTGCTGA
This sequence comes from Gemmatales bacterium, assembly GCA_038230995.1. Classification (GTDB taxonomy): domain Bacteria; phylum Planctomycetota; class Planctomycetia; order Gemmatales; family Gemmataceae; genus JALHQU01. Next base: position 272 of record JBBRME010000386.1, on the reverse strand, counting down.
AGGGAATCACCCCACCGCCGGACTTGTTCGACCCCGACCGCGAACGTGAAATTCTGGAAGTGATGGTACGCGAAGGGCCACTTGTGGACGGCGTGACGGGCAAGCAGGAAGCCACCGTCGACGGCCTGAGTTGGGAAGAGTACTGCAGGCCTCTGATTCAGATTCGCAAAATTTTGGAAAGCTAACCACAGAGGCACGGAGGCACAGAGAAGAAACAATACACAATCTTGGATTAACTCTGTGTCTCTGTGGTTCAATCTCATGTCCTCCTC
>JBBRME010000385.1:0-2304 GCA_038230995.1 Gemmatales bacterium | reverse complement strand
ATCATCAAGGAAAACCGCACTTACGATCAAGTCTTCGGTGATCTGGCCGCAGGCAAGGATGACAAAGGGAACGGCGACCCAAGCCTCTGCATGTTCCCACGCAAGGTCACGCCGAACCACCACAAGCTGGCCGAAGAATTCGTACTGCTCGACAACCTGTACTGCAACGGACAAGTCAGCCGCGATGGACACCCTTGGAGCACCGCCGCGATCCATACTGATTATATCGCACGCGATTGGCACCTCACGTACAGCAAACGAAAAGGCGTCGATGATGACGATGAAGGCAACTTGCAGAACGCACCAGGTGGCTATTTGTGGGATGCCTGTGCCCGCGCTGGCGTGAGTTACCGCAACTACGGCGAATATGGCAAACGGGTGAGTGATGGCCAAGGCGCCACCAAGATGGAAGGCCGGGTACCGGGGTTGGTCGGCCACATGAGCCCATACTTCGGCGTGGCGAAAGTCAAAGGCGAAAAGATGCGCGACACGGAAAACGTCGACGTCTTCATCAAGGAGTACGACGACTTCGTGACCAAGAAAACGATGCCGAAGTTCATCTGCATGAGCTTGGGCGAAGACCACACCGAGGGAACGAAAGTCGGGGCGTTCACCCCGCAAGCTTGCGTTGCAAGCAACGATGTCGCCCTTGGCAAGTTGGTTGAGCACGTCAGCAACAGTCCACTTTGGAAAGAAACCGCGATCTTTGTCATCGAGGACGATGCACAGAATGGCCCGGATCATGTGGACGCCCACCGCACCGTGGGTCTCGTGATATCGCCCTACACCAAGCGGAAGTTCCTTGACAGCGATCAGTATTCCACGGTCAGCATGATTCGCTCCATGGAATTAATTCTCGGCCTGGAACCGCTCTCTCAGTACGACGCCGCCGCCCGACCGATGTTCAACAGCTTCACCGACAAAGCCGATGTAACACCATTCAAGTCGATCCCTGCGGAGATCGACATCAAAGAGAAGAACGGCCGCCTTGCTTACGGGGCCGACCGATCAGGGAAGATGGACTTCAGCGAGTACGACAAGATCGACGACTTCGAGCTGAACGAAATCCTCTGGCACGCAATCATGGGCGAAAAAGCCCCGGAACCACCGGCTGTCCGTCGGGCGATCGCATTCCGGTCGTTGAAGAAGTAGTTTTGCATCACTAAGTAAGGGGTCGTCCTTTTCGGGCGGCCCCCTCGCCTTTGCTGTACACTATCTCTCCTGCCGAGTTGCATGTTCGAGGGTCTCTCCAATGCGGTCTACTTTTTTGTCGTGGCTTACGTTCTGCTTCTGTGTGAGTGCCGTTTCGGGCCAGGCACCGGTAACGAAGAAGCAGATCAGCTTCATTCAAGAAGTGGCACCCATCCTCAAAGAAAACTGTTTCGCCTGCCACGACTCCAAGAAACGCAGCGGCAAATACGACATGACCAGCTACGAGAAAATCCTCGCTGGTGGCATCAATGGCGAAGCTGTGGTGAAAGGGAAACTGGCCGACAGCGACCTGCACGGCCTGATGGTGACGAAAGAAGAACGACGCATGCCGCCGCGCGACAAAGGCGAAGCAGTGCCTGCGGCGAAGGCCGCCATCATTGCCCAGTGGATCAATGAGGGGGCCAAGCTCGATGCGGGCCTCGACCCCAAAGCCGATCTCCTCAAGGAACTTCGCCAACGCTGGACACCACCAGCCGTGCCCGAAGCCTTTAACAAAGCCATCGTGGTGAATGCTTTGGCCTTCACGCCAGACGGTCAGTCCATGGTGGTAGGTGGGCATCACGAGTTGACCGTGTGGAACTCCAAGGATGGCAAGCTGCAAAAGCGAATCAGCACCCGCACAGAACGTGCCTATGGCTTGGCATTCCTCGCTGACGGATCATTGATTGTGGCTGGGAGCCGACCTGGGCAGGAAGGAAGTGTGCGGGCGTACAACCTGAAGGCCAAGCCAGCTAAAACCACCAATGGAGTTGAATGGCTCGACGGCGTCAACGACCCCAACGTGATGATTGCGAGTTGGCTGGAGACCGACGACTCGGTGTTGTGCCTGAGTACCAGTGCCGATGGCAAGTACGTTGCGGCCGGTGGCTGCGACCGCACCGTGCGGGTGTGGAACGCGAGTGCCGGGGCCAAGGCCGCCAAGTTGGAACAGACTATCGAGAACCATGCCGACTGGGTGCTGGGCGTGGCCTTCACCCCCGATGGCAAACTTTTGCTGAGTGCGTCGCGGGACAAGACAGCCAAGGTGTGGGACTTGCAGGCGAAGGAATCGGTGCTGACGTTTCCCGATCATCAGAGCACGGTCTTCGGCGT
>JBBRME010000384.1:0-2326 GCA_038230995.1 Gemmatales bacterium | reverse complement strand
TAATTCTGTACGACAAGTTCCACATCATGAAGCATCTGGGCGAGGCGTTGGACAAGGTTCGCAAGCAGGAATACGCCCGCTTGTCGGGTAAAGATCGGCGGTTCATCAAGGGGCAGAAGTACACGCTGCTGGCTCACTGGGGCAATCTCACGTCCCAGGGCCGAGCCGCCCTCAGACTACTGTTCCAAGCCAACGCACAGCTGAGCAAAGCCTATCTCCTCAAGGAGTCGTTTGGGCAACTGTGGGACTATCGAACCCCCGGCTGGGCGAGGCGTTTCTTCGCCCAATGGTGCAGTGCCTTGCGGTGGCAACGGTTGAAGCCATTCCAGAAATTCACCCGGATGATCGAAGCCCACTGGGACGGCATCGAAGCCTTCTGCCACGAGGAGAACAAACACATACCATTGGGGTTCGTGGAAGGCTTCAACAACAAAATTCGGGTGATCCAACGGCGGGCCTACGGACTGCGTGACGAGGAGTACCTCCGACTGAAAATCCTCACCTGCATGCTGCCGAAACTCTGAAATTCACCCACTAAAAAACGCGAAGAGCCCTAAATTGATTCCGGCCAGACCCTGATTCACGACTCGGGGGCAGAGATGAACGACAAACTCGACCGTGCCAAGAAGATGATCATCGACAACTGCGGTGCATCTGCTCGTCGGATACTCGACGCGGGTCACCGCTATCTGGTGCCGAAAACGATCAATGCTCTCAGCAGAACCTCACCAGAACGACAGCGGTACGAGATCGAGCAGGTTCTCGCGGGCCGACGTCCGTTCTCGTCCAAGACCGAAGTGTACGACACAGTCAGCTTCGGCGAGGTCACGAGCCGTCTTGCTCGTGCGGCAGGGAGTATCAACAAGGCGGCCTCGCAGAGCATGCACACTGTATCGGTGGGTAACTTCGCCGAGGAAGACGTACGGAACGTGATCGACGTTGTTCACCACCTGACCAATCACTGTGGCCAGCTCTGGAAGCTCATCCGATCAGGCGATTGGAAGACTGAACCCACCCAGCCATCGAGTAATCCGCCGGTCATCAGCGACGAGCGGATATGGTCGACTGACGAACTGGTGGAAGCGGATCTCAAAACGGTGATGGGCAACCTGAACCGTGCGGCCAGTTTCATCGCGAAGTGCGTTCGCGATCTGCCCCGTGCTGACAACCTACCACGCACCCGCGAGCAGGTTCATGCCGCCAGCGTCCGGCTCTTTGGCATGCGACGGAACCTGTGGCGTATGGAAACAACCCTGGCACGGGCGAGCGGGCGAGTTGCCATTCCGAACCAGAAGAAGCGGGTGGCTACACAACCAGAAGCCGACACGGCCGAGTGATGCCGGCACCTACTACGGCGGTGCACTTCTACTCGACGCGGACGATCCCCGCCGGGTCTTGCGACAGACAGCCGAACCCTTCTTCCGACCCGAGGCCGACTTCGAGGTTGCAGGCTTCGTGCAGAACGTCGTCTTCCCGACGGGGGTGGTGCAAGACGGGATAACGTTGCTCGTGTACTACGGGGCGGCCGATGCCGTCACGGCAGTCGCCGCGTTCTCGATGGAGGAGTTGATGAAGGCGATGACGCAGGCGGATTGATTGCCCGCGTGCTGATATGGTGGCGAAGCGGTCGTGTTGTTGGTGGAGTGGCCGGGGCGTGAGTTGAACGCGATGGCCGACGGATGAGATGAGTGTGGGATGGCGGGTTGCATGTTCCAGATGGCCTGCAACGATCTCACTTCAAACGTGAGAGGACGGCGGCACCAACGAACCACGGCTGGCAATCATCCCGCATTATCGCCAGCCATTCGTCGTTCTTGCAACCTGCATCTTGAAGGGCGTCCGCGAGGATCTGCATCACATAGAACTCACGGTTCTCACGAATGCGTTTCGCCAAGTTGAGTACCGTTGTTGTTCGCCATTCTCGGCTGCATTTCCAACCGATGCCCGTGAACAAGATGACATGGCGGGCCTGAGCGATGGCCACCCGTTTTCTCTCCACTCCGCCGTGTACTTCAAGCCAGTATTCCCGTGAGTAACTGCGGGCGACGACGGCTTGCTGTAGCCGCGATCCCGCCGTCGCCGCAGTTAGGCCTGCTTCGGCCGCCGCAAGTTGCTCCGCGGCGAACCGCTCGGCCGGTGACCAATGATCTTCACAACCGGCGACGAAATAGATCTCCCAGAACTCCGCCCAGCGATTCTTGAGAATTTTAAGATCGGGCATTGCGAGAATCGCCCGCAAAGCAAAATCGGTGCGGGCGTCGAGCCATTGTTACATAAGTGCAGCGGGTGTCAAAGTTCGTCCTCAAGTCCGGTGTTGCAGCTTTAC
>JBBRME010000383.1:0-2371 GCA_038230995.1 Gemmatales bacterium | reverse complement strand
GTCCGCGAAGCGTTCCTGCTGGTTGCCTGCTTCACGTTCAATGCATAATGGCCCAGTGTAGCCAACCTGCTTGAGAAGCGCCACAAAGCCTGCCGTGTTTGTCTGCCCTTCGCCCAGCGGAACCTCCGTGCCCCAGGTACCTTTGACGGTCGGGCGGTTGGCATCCTTCAAGTGAACACTGCGGATGTCCGGGGCCAGTAGCTCCAGCACTTCCAGCGGTTCGTCCATGTCGTACAGCAGCATGTTGGCGGGGTCGAAGTTGATCTTCAGGTTCGGGCAGTTCAGATCATCCAGCGTTTGACGCAGCAGCTTGGCTCGCTCTTGACCAGTCTCGAAGGCCACCACCACACCGGCTTGCGTGGCCAGGTCGCCGACGGTGCTGAGGGTGTCCAAGAACGCTTTCCGTTCCGGGCTGCCGACCTCCGGCAGGAAGCCCGCGTGCAGCATCATGTCGGCCACACCGAGTTGCTTGGTGCGGGCCAGTGCCCACTTGAAGCGTTCGAGGCGTTCGGGTCGGGTGGCCGGGTCGCCGAAGCCGCCGGTGCGTTCGATGTGTTGCGGGGTGGTGTAATCTTCACCGGGGAAGCCGAGCATCGTCCCGCTGATCTGGAACCCGGCGGCCAACGCCGCTGCGGGCATCGCTTCACCTTCGATCCAGCTTGCATGATGGGGATCGCCGCAGGCGAGTTGAACCACGTTGATGCCCAACTGATTCATGAACCCCCGCAGCTCGGGGATGCTCGTGACTTGCAGGCTCCAGCTACACACACCAATGGCCAGCGGTTCGATCTTCGACATGGGTCAACCTCGCAGATGGCTTGATTCTATTGCTACATGACCAAGAGCTTGCGGGTTAACCCGATGCCTCGTCAAAACTACAGCCACTCGCTCAGCAGTTGACGTGTGACTTCGGGCCAATGGGCCAAGGCCGGGGCATCGAGTTGCAGGATGGCATCGCCGTAGCCGTCGGTCAGCGATGGACTCGCGCCAGGTATGGTCAGCACGTTCAACAGTGGGCCGTCGAGTTCGCTCCACTCAATATCGCACCCCAAGCGAACGATCTGCGTCTGCCATTGTTGGCTCATCAGCGTGGCATAGGGAACAAACCCCATGGGCGAAGCCAGCACCTCGGCGTCGATGGTCGGGCTATCGTCGCCACCATCGCGCAATACTTGCACCACACCGCTGGCCCGCTCTTCCATCAGCAGGCGCTCGAACAGCTTGGCTTCATCTGTCAGCGGGTTGGTGCCTTTGCTCTTGGGGAAGATCAATTCGAAGCGGATCGCATCGGCACTTTGCCAGTCCAACAGCTTGCGGATGGAGGCGAGGACCAGGGCACACACCAGTACGATGCGTTGATACGGCAGCTCCAGATCCTTGACCTTGGCTTCAACCAGTGTCGGATCGAACACGAAGAGGAAGGCCCGACGGCGACGGCGAAACTGGTTCTCGTCTCGACTGTAATAGAAGAGTTCATCACGCACGAACTTCAAGTCGAACAGATCAGGCCGGGCATTCTCGTCTTCCTCAATGAACGCCAGTTGCGAATGCAACAGGCTCTCGATGCTGCCCTTGTTGCTGATGCTGGTATAGCCGCCCACGGGGTACTGGTCTTCATCCAGAATCCGCGTTGGTACTTCACGCCGACCACTGCGCGGGGGCACCGCCCGTGCGGGCAATTGTTCTTCGATCCACCGTGCAGCTTGCAGCACCTGTTTGTGGGCCACGAACTCGCGCATCTCCGCCAGGGCCACTTTGCGTTCAATGGCCACGACATCCACCACGTCCAGCACTTCGCCGGTACGCTTGGCCGCGCGAATCCACTCTTCGTACTGGGTCGTCAACAGTGATAATGGGCCGTTCTTCTCGAGCGAGTCCATCCCCTGTTGAACGAGATCCTCGATGTTCGATTTCAACAGCGACCGAAACACGGCCGGTGAGATCTCGACACCGCCGAGGTTCCAGTGCTCCCGCAATTGCCGAACCAGATAAGCGAAGCCACGCGGTTGCTCGGCTTCGCTGTAACGCATCAAGCCGGACGAAGCTCGCTCGAATGTCCAGTCCGTAGGGAGCTTGCTCAACACGAAGTCTTCATAGCGCTGTTGCAGGCCGCTCGGCCAACCCGGTACGGAGTAAGGTTGCTTCACCCACGCGGCGGTACTGGGGTCGAACACCAGGGCACGAAGATCGGCCAGCAACCCCAACGGCGGCAATGGATTCCCAGCGGATGTGATGGCCAAGGCATCGAGCAACGCGGCCTTGATGTTCTCGGTGCCGGGTCGCTGCACGCGCTGGATCAACATCGACTGAGCGATGTAGTTACGCGATTCGTCCGGCTGCCGCAGTTCAACGAGGGTCATGGAGGTAGTTT
>JBBRME010000382.1:0-2398 GCA_038230995.1 Gemmatales bacterium | reverse complement strand
GCTGCATCGCTTGCATGCGGTTATCGAAGTCGGTCTTGAACTCTTGACGGCTGATCGAACCACTCGTCGGCGTTGGCGGGCTACCGGTCATCTTGGCAAAGGTGTCCATTCGTTGACGAGTATCCGCAGGCACTTTCGAGTAGTCCACGCTATCGCCACTGCCGCCATAACTCTGCAGGAGACGATCAAAGCTGCTGTCGGAGTTCATTCCCCCACGCATACTTCCACCACTACTACCGCCCCAACCGCCGCCGCTACTTGGGCCACCGCCGCCGCGTTGGGCCATGCTGCTGCCAGCCGTGACCATGAGGGCAGTCAGTACGGCGGGGAGGATCACTTTTTTCCAACGGAACTGGGTCATGGCCGGACTCTGGGCGTGGTAGCGGAACTCAACACGTTAACTATAGCCGCGCCCTGGGGTTGTCGTCTGTAGCGCAGTGCAGAAGTCTCATGACTCTCTCACGGTTGCGACGGTGTTGCCGGATTGGGGTGGGCTAACTTTCTTTGTTACAGACAGGAACAACACGGAGAGCTGATCAAGAATGCGTATTCCACTTTCAAATCGTGGTCGCGACAATGGTGCCGCAACGGCGACGTTGATGGCTTGTCATTTTTGTATCACGATCTTGGGAGACGTCGCATTTCACGAGTGTGGAGTAATATTGTGACCGTGCGAATGACACATGTCTTGATTGTGAAGATCCTGTTCACCATTCTTGCGTGGGCACTGCCGATGCTGCTCGCTCCGTCAGCACTCTTCGCTTTGTTGGGGATGCCGGTTCCGGATCCGCTGCTGTTTCTACGGATGCTGGGCATCGCATTTCTTGCCTTGCTCGTTGTCTACATCGATGGTTTTCGCAAAGCTCGACGCGGAGAGTTTCCGTTCGTCACTGTCCTTGCTGGTATCGTCAGTAACGGTGGCATCAGTGCTTTGCTGCTGTACTCCGGTGTTACTGGTCTTTGGTCACAATGGGGGTGCGCAGCTCAAGTCTTTATGTGGGGGTCGGCAGTTGTTGCAGCCATCATCACGATTGGTTTTGCAATTGGCCGAGCCGACGAGCCTACGAATTCTGCTTCTACAATAGACATTCCAAGCTCGGGCACTCACCAATGACCACCGCAGCAACCATATCGTTCAATCACGCGCAGGACATCCCCCGGTACGACTCCGCGCGGGTACCGACGCTGCTGGAGCGGCTCAAGCAGATCGTTGGGCCGGGGAATGTGCTCACCAGCAAGCCCGACCTGGCCGTGTATGAATGCGATGGTTTCACCATCGACAAAGCCAAGCCCGATGCCGTGGTGTTCCCCAGTACCAGCGAACACGTCGTGGCTATCGTCAAGCTCTGCAACGAACTCGATGTGCCGTTCGTGGCCCGTGGCGCGGGCACCAGCCTGGCCGGTGGTTGCGTGGCCGTCGGTGGCGGGGTGATGATCGCCCTGGCCAAGTTGAAGCGGATTCTGGAAGTGAACATCCGCGATCGTTACGCCGTGGTGGAAGCCGGTGTCGTGAACGTGTGGCTCACTAACGAACTCAAGAAACACGGCTACCACTACGCACCGGACCCAAGCAGTCAGGGGGCTTGCACCATCGGTGGCAACGTGGCTACCAACAGTGGTGGCCCGCACACGCTGAAGTACGGCGTGACGGTGAACCACATCCTCGGCGTGGAGATGGTGCTACCCGATGGCTCGTTAGTGACTGTGGGTGGCCCGGCGGAAGATGGCCCGGGGTTCGACCTTACCGGCACCATCGTGGGCAGCGAAGGCACCTTCGGCATCGTCACGAAAGCCTGGGTTCGGCTCACCCGTAACCCCGAAGGCTACCGCACGCTGCTGGGCATCTTCAACAGTGTGGACGACGCCACTAACTGCATCTCGGCGATCATTGCCGGAGGTATCGTGCCCGCTGCACTTGAGATGTTGGACAAGACCATCGTCGGTAGTATCGAAGCAGCGTTCCAACTCGGGTTCCCGCTGGATGCCGGGGCCGTGTTGATTATGGAAGTGGACGGCCACGAAACCGGGTTGCAAGGCGAGGCCGACAAGATCGAAGCCATCGCCAAGCAATACCACGCCCGTGAGGTGCGCAAGGCCAACACGGAAGCCGAACGCCTGTCCTTATGGAAAGCCCGCAAGCAGGCCTTCGGCACCATCGGCCGGTTGGGCTTCCCAAGTTACTGCACACAGGACGGCGTGGTTCCACGCACCAAGTTGCCGGAGATCATGCGGGTGATTCTCAAGGCCAGCGCGGATCATGGCGTCGGCATCTGTAATGTGTTCCACGCCGGGGATGGCAACATTCACCCGGTGTTGATGTTTGATGAACGCATCCCGGAACAGGTGCAAGCCGTGCTGAAGGCCAGTACCGACATCTTGGAGGCGTGCATCCGCTTGG
>JBBRME010000381.1:0-2442 GCA_038230995.1 Gemmatales bacterium | reverse complement strand
AGACCGTACCTCCTTTCACGCCGCCTCCCGCAAGCACAGTGGTGAACAACTTCGCCCAGTGGTCGCGCCCGTCTCGCCCGGCCCCGGCACCACCTGGCACGCTCTGGCCCACCTTTGGCGTGCGACCCATCTCACCCGTCCACACAATGAGGGTGTCGTCGAATAGCCCGCGATCTTTCAAGTCATCAATGAGTGCCGAAGTTGCTCGATCCGTGATCGGGCACAACCGAGTTTTCAGATCAACAAAGTTGCGGTTGTGCGTGTCCCAATAGACACTCACATTGGTGATGCCCTCGTTCGGCCAGAAGACTGTCACCACGGGCACGCCAGCTTCAACAAGCCGCCGAGCTTGTAGAACGGATTGGCCATGACGGTTCATGCCATAGCGTTCACGGAGCTTCATCGGTTCCTGCGAGAGATCGAACGCGCGGGTCACTTCCGGCTTTGCCAACAATTCGAAGGCTCGCTCATACTGCCCGGCCATCGCGCTCAATTCTAGTTGCGATTCCATCTGCTTCACTTGGCGGTCGAGTTGCCGATGCAAAGTAGTCCGATCATCCAGTCGCGACATCGGCGTGTCGGCACGCAATACGAAATCCGCAACTTTGTAATCCTTCTGCGAGGCATCCCCGTCGATCCGCATCGGGCTGTAGAGCGGCCCGAGCAAGCCAGCACCCTGGCCATGGCTCTCTTCGACAAAGCGTGGGGCACCGTTCTCGTTCACCACCGGCATCATCGATACATAAGGCGGCAGCGGTGCTTTGCCTCGGCCCAGTTTTGCCAACATGGCACCGTAGTTCGGCCAGTCGTCGCCCAGCCCGCCGGTTGGTGCTGGTTTACCAGTGAGCAGGTGATGCGTTGCCGTTGTGTGGTTGACATCGTTGTGGGTCATCGACCGAATCAGGCACAGGTCATCCATCCGCTTGGCCAACTCTGGCAGGTGCTCACAGATTTGTACACCGGGTACCGATGTTGCAATTGGCTTGAACTCGCCACGGTAGATATCCGGTGCATCGGGCTTGAGGTCCCACGTGTCTTGCTGCGCTGGCCCGCCCCACATGAACAGCACGATGCACGCCTTTGGCGTCTTCGCAGTTTTCTCAGCGGCCAAGAGTTGAGGCAAACTCAAACCGAAAAGGCTGAGCGCCCCAGCGCGCAGGATTTCGCGGCGATGGAAGCTGGTGTCAAACATTAGCGTTCACCTATGGCGGAACCCGATAGTCGCTTGTCGGCGGCACCAGTGCGCACTCGGGTCTTCGGATCAAGCCAGATGCTGTGGGCATCACCCTGGCCGAGCTTCATCACCGTCTGCCCCTTGGCTCGCAGCGCTTTGGCCAAGTCATCGAAAGCCGGTCGATCTTCCAGTTGGATGCGATCCGGAAACCATTGCATGTGCAGGCGTGGTGCGTCAACGGCTTGTCGCACGTCAGCGTCGTAGTCCATTGTGTTGAGGAGCACACTGGCCACGGTGTTGATGATCGTCCGCCCGCCGGGGCTACCCGTTACCAGTACCGGCTGGCCATTCTTAAGCACGATCACCGGCGTCATGCTGCTGAGCATCCTTTTGCCGGGGGAGATGGTGTTGGCCTCCGTGCCGATCATCCCGGTCTTGGTCGTGGTTCCGGGCTTATGGTTAAAGTCCGTCATTTCATTGTTCAAAATGAATCCGGCTCCACGAACAACCACCCGGCAGCCGAAGGTATTTTCGATGGTGTAGGTATTCGACACGCACATGCCTTCACGATCCACAATACTGAAGTGCGTGGTACTCGAACCGCCGTCATGGATCTCTAACTCCGGGGCCAGTGTGGCACTGGGTGTTGCTTTGGCCGGGTCGAACGACGCCATCAGCTTTTTGGCATGCTCCTGAGTGAGCAAATGCTTGGGGATCGAAACAAAGTCAGGATCACCGAGATACTTGGCACGCTCGCAGAAGGCCCGCTTCATCGCTTCAGCAACGAGGTGCGTCGTCTCTGCGCTAGCCCACGCATTCTTTTTCAGGTCGTAGGGCTCCAACATGTTGAGCATCAGTGCCAACGTGATACCACCGGAACTTGGCGGGGGTGGAAGCAACAACTCATAGCCACGATAACTGAGCAGAATCGGTTCACGCACTTTGGCTTGATAGGCTTTGAGGTCGGCCAGTGACACAAGGCCGTCACTGGCTTTCATCTCAGCCACAATCTTCTTCGCGACGTCGCCCTCGTAAAACGCCTTTGCACCGTCGGCTGCAATCATCTTCAATGTCTTGGCCAAGTCCGGCTGTTTCAATTCGTCGCCCGCTTTCCAAGGCTGCTCGTTGCCGAAGATGCGTGTGAACTCGGCGTTACCTGCTTTCTTATCCTTCACCACGATGTTCAAGCGTTTCGCTAGCCCGGAATCGATCTTGAAGCCTTCCGCAAGTTGCACGGCCGGGGCAATCACCTCGGCCCATTTCAGCTT
>JBBRME010000380.1:0-2459 GCA_038230995.1 Gemmatales bacterium | reverse complement strand
GCTTCACCCGCAGTGACCGTCGTCGATGTGCTTAATACCCCGGCGTCCGAAGGGACATCGAAGCCAGGCAGCAAAGCCACGGGGCCAGGCCGATGCTCTTCATCCCGAAGGGGCGGGCGGGGCGGCATCGGAGATCGGCTCGCATGCTCCCAGCAACCGGATCACGTACTCCTTGAAGCTGAGCCCACTTCGGGTCGCGTTGCAACGGGCTCGTATCCAAACGGGCTGGGGGATGGCCTTGACGTTCAGGTCACGGGTCCCGTTCCGGGTTCCCGATGTTGGCGTCATGGCCTCCGGGTCGGTATCGGCATTCATTCGGCTTGCCTCCGTCGTGGACGTGGTGATGGCTCGGTCTTGGCGTGAAACGCCGGTGACCCTGTCATTACCATGTCCGATTTAGTTCCGTTGGCGTGGTGGGGGTTGGGACAAGGAAAGGTCTGAAAGACCAATCCCTGTCCTTGCCCATGTCAATCAATTCCCATTTCCCACTTGTGATAGTTCTCGTACTCGTTCTCGTTCTCGATGTTTCAGTTCTCATTCATCTCATGGTTCTGCCTCTACTGTTGTTGCTACTGCACTGTGGGTGTGGTCGGTCCCCTTCCAGGACCGGCAAACTCTGCCGGTTGAGTCCTGCATAGGGTCAGGTGTCAACGGACCTGACGCCGAACACTCGCCGCTGGGCATGGCGGCAATACGCCTTCTTGTATTCCGCTGGCGAACTGGCGGGGGATCGTAAATGTCTCCGATTCAGGAGCCGAGATCACCGGTGTGTTTCCAGCCGCGATCTTGTCTTCGTTGTCCCTGTTGCTCCTGACGTTCTGCCTGCGAGCATCCACACGAAGTGGTCTGGCCGGAGACAAGGTGTTTTCGTTTCTTGATTGATTCGGTTCCGCATTTGCACCGGCAGCGAACCTGCCCCGAAGCAAGTGCCTCCAGGACGACGAGCTTGCCGAATCTCTGTCCTGCTTTAACTCGCGGTTCGGGGACCGCCGTGGGGATGATGTCGGGCCAGCGATTGGGGAAAACATGCCGATTGTCAATGAACAGAACGCCTGTCAGAGTCAACTGCCTGATGAGGGGATCAACACCCATCATTGCTCGGCGGACGCGTTCAGCAGACGCAAGGCCATCGTTGAACCTGCCGTACCACTCACGCTGAAGTTGACGGGCCGATTGAATGAAGCGGTGACTTACCTCCGGCGACCGAACCACGCCGCATGGGTTGGCGTAAACGGTCCCTGGTCGAAAGACCTTTCCGTGGCTCAATACCATCCGGAAGTAACGTACGATCTCATCGTCGTCGCCGGGATTGTCCAGTTCGAGGCCCTCCGTGAGCAAAGCAAAGGTCTGCCAACCAAGGTCGTTGTAGTCTGGGACGCACCGCGCTACGGTGATCGACTGGACCTTGATCCCCTCGATGGGGAAATGACGAAGCTCAAGCATGGAAGTAGTCCTCAGGGATTAAAATGTCTCTGACTTCCACTACTCCGCTAAATCGACTTGTTCTTGGCGGTCATTTTGCTGAGAGCTTCCAGGCAAAAAAGAACCCTGGCTCTTCTGGAGCTCAGGGTCTGGATTCACGGTGAAACGTTACTGGCCGCGATCGCCTATATAGGCTGATTGCGCCGCTGGGGGTGATTGCCTGATTGGCCCATCCAGGTTCTGAAACGTACATAGTGGCAGGTCCGCAATGAGCCGGTCGAAGTCCTCCGCAGTGAAGACATGCTTTGCGAGGGTCGGCGGCCGCTTCTCACCGTCGATGACATGAAGCCGGTAACAATTGTGACGCCATCCCTCATCGTCAAGGTAGTATCCATCTCCGTTAATTCGGTAGACGTCAAACCGGCGTCCAATCAGTGAAGGCAAAAGCTCTCGGCAACGCCATTGTTGTGACTCGGGTGAATTGGCCGTGATTGCTCCTGACTCTTGGAATAGCTCGAATAGATCATCTTCGGCGACCGATTCTGAACTCCAGTTGTACCACCAGTCTTCGACGACATCAACTACGGCTGCGAAATCAACTGGTAGGAAGATCACACGATCAACGTGGTGTGGCTCATCGACTTCATCCCCCTCGCCCTTCTTAGTTTCAGAAGAGGCACGTTTCGGACCTGCATTCGCAGCGCGGCCAGTTCCATTGCTACCCACCTCGCGGAGACAATAACGCAGGCACCGGGAACGCGAATCTGGCTGAAGTACCACGATCTGGACTCCGTCAACAGTGCGGTCGCGGTGCTTTGAAATGAATCTTCCCAGTCGCACCTTGCGGCCGTGTGGCGTCTCCTTTTCCATGACGTACGGAAGGAGGTCGTCTTTCTCGGCGACCATCTCGTAGAGGGGATGGATGAGCTGCTCCTCGAATTGGAACTTCTCCTTCCACGCTGCCACGAAGTTCGCAAGCTGGGTCAGCTCATCGTCGGCATTGGCTATATTCTTTGGAAGATTCGTGAGAAAGCCAG
>JBBRME010000379.1:0-2487 GCA_038230995.1 Gemmatales bacterium | reverse complement strand
GATCACAAACACTTTTGCAGCACATGCTGGTGTAGGGGCGAAACTTGGCGTCCTAAAAACACCAGCATTGAATTATGCGCATGATGCAAACTACGGTGCCATTTCGTTCGCAGATCCAGCCCTGTGGGCTTCGACTGAGATTCCGAAAGACACAGTACCGTTAACGACTCTTGATTCCATCGACACGCGTGCCTGCAAGCTGTTGAAAATCGACGTTGAAGGCATGGAAGCGGCCGTGCTGACCGGTGGCCAATTGCTGATTGAACGCTGTCGGCCGTTCTTGTACGTCGAGAATGACCGCGCGGAACAGGCAGCCGAGCTCGTCGACCTGATGCGTTCGCTCCGCTACAAACTTTACTGGCACGCACCGCACTTGTTTAACCCGAAGAACTTCGCCGGTTTGCAATCGAATCTTTTTCCCAACACGGTTTCTGTGAACGTCTTCGCAGTGCCCGCGGAGCTGAAAAATTTCACGGTCGATGGCCTAGCCCCGATTACTGAGCCGATACATCCACTGATTGCGGCAATGAAGTAACTCCGCGTTGTACTTCGAAAAAGGGGATGGATGACAACTCCCGAAATGAAGCAGTTCACGGTGCACGGACGCTGGAACCGTGGCTTGGCCACGGTCGGGTATCTGGTGCTGTTGGCTGGCTTGCTGCCAGTCTTCAACCTCGGCTGGATCTTTGTCATCCTCGGGTTGGGATTCTTGCTTCTAAGTTGCTACGAACCGGGTCACGGCTTCTACCTGATTGGCCCGCTGACGGCTTTGGAAGTTCGCCCACCATTGCGCCGTCGGGCGGTGTGGGTCAAGCGGATCGTCATCATCGTCGTTGCGAGTTACGTAATTTTTTGGCGGTTTTATGACTACGACCTCACCGATCTCAACCGAGTCTCGCAGGCGAACTATGGTTTCGTGATAACGGTGGGCATCGGCTTGGTGCTCTACGTTTTTATCATTGGTCTGAACAACTTCACGAATCAGGTGCATCGGTACAAGTCGGGCAAGCAGTGGGAAGTGTTGCGCACGACCGATCTGCGGCACCGCGAGATCGTATCGGGCCTGATCCTCGGCAAGTTTCCGTTGATCCTAGAACCAGTGCTGACCATCACGCCGCTGTTGATGGTGATGCCATTGTTCGGTGGTGTCTCGCCCTGGTTGCCGTTGATGGTGTTGCTTCTTGCTCTCTGTACGGGACTGAGTATTGCCACAATGGGCACGTATTTCAGCCTGAAGCGGCAGACCTCTGCTGGTGCCGCGGGCATGTGTTGGGCGGTGTACGGTGTCTATCTGTTTGCATGTTGCTTTGCGAAATACCTTTTGACATGGGGTTACATTCCTTACTCCGAAGTATTGGAATGGTTCATGTCCGGCTTTGGCTTCAACTTTGGCATGAGCAAGATACTCGAACCGGAAGCACTTGCCGTGACGTGCCTGCTGGAGACGTGCAGCTTTCACGCGATGGTCAGCTTGTTGTTCTTCCTACTCGCCACGCAACAGGTACCCGGTCGGCAACGGTTGGAAGCGAGTTCAGAATAATCAGCACGGGTAGCCAATCAGCCCCGTCGTAAACGCAAATCGATCAACCGTGTGAAGATGTGGGACGACGCACCAATCGCCTGGTGGCAGGCCATGCACTGGATGAACAAAACACAATCGGCAGTTAACCGATGGCTGACTTGGCCAGTGGCGATTGTTCTGATGCTTATCCTCAGCGTGTGCTACCTGCCGATCTCAAACGCATACCACGCGTATCTTCCCTACAAGAACAACGGTCGAGACGACTCAGGTCGTACTCAGTTGCTTTTCATCACGGGTATCGTGTTCCGTGTGCTCGTAGTCATCTGTTTGCTGCCATCTCTCTTCCGTGCACTGAAAGCGATCCTGCGTGAGAAGAACGGCGACACATGGGATTCACTGTTGCTGACACCAATCGGTAGGAAGCAGATCGTGTACGAAAAATGGTGGGGCGTACTGCTGTCCGAGCGCCCGGCGTACTACGTCCTCTGTGTCATCTTGTTAGCCCAAACATTCACAGGGCTAGTGTCGTACACCGGCGCCATTGAAGTGCTTGTTGGCATACCGGCGATGATGGCCTTCTGGGGTGCCATGGGGCTGTATTTGTCGAGCCGGATGAAGACAATATTTCAAGCTACCACGACAGCAGTTGTCATTCTGGTCGTTTACATTATCGCGGCGAGTATCATCCTGGGTTCGATCACCTCCGGATTTGGAGGTGACGAGAAGCAATATTTCATCGGATTCTTCTAGGACTTACGCAGTGGGTGCTCATTTCTGGTCTTGCGCGAGGCGGGTTGTTGGGTACGGTTGAGGGATGCCTGACGCAAAGGTTTCTGACAAGGATTACATCGATCATTTGATCGCCTCGCCGCTCTACATCTCGGCGACGGAAGCGGCCAAGGTCGCTCCGATCACTTCCGATCCCCCGGCTCACGATGCCTTCACGCGGCTTTTGCACCGGCTTG
>JBBRME010000378.1:0-2578 GCA_038230995.1 Gemmatales bacterium | reverse complement strand
TGTATCGGTTTGGTGTTGGGCGTTACGAGGTTACCGAGTGCCGCCATGAGTTTCAACGGCGGCACTCGTAAACCTCTTACCGCCCTACAAGGCTACGCCGGATGAATGTGCCCCTGCACCCAAGCGGAGAACTGCTCTCGGCTGACGACACTCGCCGCGGCGTCGAGGATCATCCGCTCTGCGTCGTCGGTGGTCAGTTGAAGACAGTAACCGTTCGTGAGCAAAAAAACGTCCATAGCAGCAACGGCGATTCGCTTGTTGCCGTCGATGAATCCGTGATTCTTAAGCAACGAGTAACCCATCGTTGCTGTTTTCTCACCAATTGTTGGATAGAGTTCTTCACCACCAAAGGTGGCGTATGGCAACGCCAAGGCGGACTCCAACAAACCCTGATCTCGAACACCGTCGGCACCGCCGGTTTCACGGATCAAAACGGTGTGGATTTTCAACAGATCTTCAATGCTGATTGGAACGAGTTTCATCGGGCGAGGCGATCATAGAGTTCCCGATTTTCTGAAAGTGTCCGTGCGACCGCCTCGTCGAGAGACATTACTCGTCGAGGTTCTGCTGAAACATCTTCAAGTGTCTTCACGATGAACTCTTCCACCGGGAGTTGCTTCGCCGCCGCCTCAGAAGCTAACCACGCTTGCAGCCTATCCGAGAGTTCCAAGTTCAGGTTCGTCATCGTCACACTCCAAAAAAACACCCGCACGGTACAGTCTACAGTGCGGGTGGATGAGGTTCAGGTTCGCGTGGGTCGTTACCCCAGCAACGCCGTCACGCATTCGCCCTTCACCAGCTCGCGGGGTTGGTTCAAGTGGTTGTACACGATGGTGTCCGGCTTGATACCAACAGCGTGGTAGATCGTTGCCAACAGCTCCGTCGGGTGAACCGGCAGTTCCAATGGAGCGCTCGCGGTGGCGTCGCTCTTGCCGTGGACGTAACCCTTCTTCGTGCCGCCACCGGCCATGAGGGCGGTGTAGCAGTACGGCCAGTGGTCGCGGCCGTCATCACTGTTCTGGTTCCCCGAGGTGCTCACCCCACGGCGTGGGCTGCGGCCGAATTCACCGACCACGATGACCAGCGTCTCGTCGAGGATGCCGCGATCCGAAAGGTCTTCGATCAACGCACTCACACCTTGGTCGAACATCGGTGCGGCCTGATCCTTCATCCGCTTGCTCAGCCCGCTGTGCACGTCCCAACTGTGGTTGTCGGAGTTCGCCACCTTCGGCCAGTTCACTTCCACGAAGCGGGTGCCCGCTTCCACCAGTCGGCGTGCCAGCAGCAGGCACTGGCCGAAGGTGTTCTTGCCGTAGCCTTCGCGGAGCTTCGGCTTCTCTTTGGTGAGGTCGAAGGCATCCTTGGCCCGACCACTGGTGACGAGGCCGAGGGCCTTGCCGTAGTACGAATCGAGATCGTACTTGCTCACGGCCTGGTCGATGTCGGTCATCCCCTTGGCCACGGTATCGCGGAGGGTGGCCCGGCGTTCCATCCGTGCGGTGCTCAGTTCGTCCCGCAGCATCAGGTCGTCGACTTTAATGCGATCCATCTTCGTCATGTCCGTGTCTTCCCCGGTTGGGAAGAGCAGGTACGGATCGTAGGCTTTGCCGAGGAACCCGGCGGTGCCACCCTTACCTACCACGTTCGATTCTTGCAGCGGGCGGGGCATCATCACGAAGGGCAGCATCGGCACTTCGGGTGGCTTGAACTTGATGATGTTCGAGCCAAGCGTTGGGAAGTCCTTGGCGTTTGGTGGCTCGAGTTGACCGGACGGGCTGACCTTGTCCGTCGTGTAACCGGTGTGCATCTGGTAGATGGCAGCGGTGTGGTTGAACAGACCGTTTGGCGTGTAGCTCATCGTGCGGATGAGCGTGGTCTTGTCGATCACCTGGCTCAGCTTCGGCAGCAGTTCGGTGAACTGAACACCGGGAATCTTGGTGGGGATGTTCTTGAAAATGCTGGCGTTCGCACTCGGCACGCCTTCCTTCGGATCCCACAGATCAAGGTGGCTTGGCCCGCCTTGCAGGTAAATCAGGATCACATTCTTGGCTTTGCCGAAGCCCTTACCACCGGTGGTTTCCCCACCCTTTGGCACAGGGGCAGCATTGCTGGCCATCGCTTGTGTGGCCAACAACGTAGGTAGGCTCAGGCCTAACACAGTGGAACCACCAAGGCGCATCAGATCGCGTCGGGTCACGCCATCGCAGGTATCTGCGGATTCAAAGCCGGGAATGGCCAGCATATCGAACGCCCCAAGAAGAGAGTTGAGCGTAAAGGAAGGAATATGAATACTAGCTCATCGGAGGGTGTCTGTAAAGGAAAACCTTATGCGACGCATTTGTCACATGCCCAAAACAGGTTGCATAAATTGTCGTTGAACGATCGTCACCAATTCGGATACACTGCTTACTCGTTATCGTCTCTATTTTATCTCGAATAAGGGCCTGTCTCGAAATAAGTGTTACAAGTTCGCGTGACGCTATAGCCGTCGTTCATGAGGAACGACACACGAGCCGAAGGGATTCGGCAGCGGCATGGCTCTTTATCGCCATCGCTGGATGAACGGCAACTCCGGCTT
>JBBRME010000377.1:0-2625 GCA_038230995.1 Gemmatales bacterium | reverse complement strand
TCGTGCAGATCGGCGACAAGGTTGAAGTTCAAGTGCTGAACATCAATCACGACAAGAAAGAAATCAGCCTGGGCATGAAGCAATGCCAGAGCAACCCGTGGGACGAAGTCAGCAAGAAGTACCCACCGAATACACCTGTTACCGGTGTGGTGCGTAACCTCACCAGCTACGGTGCTTTCATCGAAATCGAAGAAGGCATCGACGGCCTGCTGCACGTGTCCGACATGAGCTGGGTTCGCAAGATCAGCAACCCGAGCGAAGTGGTGCAGAAGGGTCAGAAGATCACCTGCGTGGTGCTCAACGTCGACCAGGAACGCAAACGCGTTGCCCTTGGCCTGAAGCAAATGGGTACGGATCCATGGGAAGGCGACATTCCTGGTCGCTTCAAGCCGGGCCAGAAGGTGCGTGGCAAGGTCACCAAGCTCACCAACTTCGGCGTGTTCATGGAACTCGAACCGGGTCTCGAAGGTTTGCTGCACATCAGCGAGCTGACCGACGACAAGATCGAGAGCCCAGAAGACGTGGTGAAGGTGGGCGACGAAGTGGACGTCAAGGTTCTGCGAGTCGACCAGGAAGATCGCAAGATCGGCCTGTCGATGCGGAACGTGGACGACCCGACCGTGCCGGACAACATCCCAGAAATTCCACCGGAAGCCTACGACGCACCAGCGCTCGAAGAACGCGGTGACCGCGCCAAGCGTGGCGACCTCCGTGGTGGTACCGGTGCCGCTGGCCCGCTGTTCAAACTGCCCGGCGAAGAGTAAGTTCCGTTTGGCTGACTTCAAACCCCGTGGCGGCTGGGCAACCAGTGGCCACGGGGTTTTTTCGTGGATTCCCTCGAAGTCTAAGTCAACCGACCTGGCAAAGCGTCATTCTGTCTGGCGTGAATGCTTCTCACGGGTATGGGGACACCCACCCCCATCGACACTCCATGATAAGAATGAGCATTGATGTTTGAAGTATAAGTCCATCAAATGCAAGCAGATGCGCCGAATTTGATGACCTTATGAAGAGAGACTGCCAACAGTCATTTTGTTTTACTTGTTAGGACAATTCCCGGTTGGTGC
This sequence comes from Gemmatales bacterium, assembly GCA_038230995.1. GTDB lineage: Bacteria > Planctomycetota > Planctomycetia > Gemmatales > Gemmataceae > JALHQU01. The sequence goes on along the minus strand of JBBRME010000377.1, from coordinate 1,558 downwards.
ATGCTCGTGTGATTGACATCATGACGTTGGCATGTGTGGCGCTTCCGAGACCCGGGGTTTTAGCGAGCGGCGCGGCGTCAGCCTGACGGCGCGCCGCTCACCACTCACCACAAACCAAACCCCACTCGCTGACGCTTCGTGATCGTAAAACGCCTCGTTCGCGGCTCGCAAGATGAAAACCAGACCCACGGCGGGCTAACGCCCGCCGCTCGCCAAATCACTCTCCTACTGCCACTTCACGGTCAGCTTGCCTTCGACCTTGGCTTTGCGTTCCAGTGTGGCAAGGCACCAGCGGGCGAGAAACAAAAACGTGATGGCCAGCACACCCAACAGGGAAATCTCGACTTCCAACGGCAAATACCCGTCGATGCGGAAGAGAATTTGTCTCATCGCATCAATACCAGCGGCGAGGGGAATGATCAGACCCAACGCAGGTACAGCTTGATGGGTCATCTGGCCCAAAGCCTTCAGCGGTACGTTCATCCCGGCTAGTAGATACACAGGCTCTTGCAGCAAGTTTACTGTGTGCCAGGCTTCGCGGCCAAACAGCAGGAACACCGACGAAAACATCATGCCCAAGCCATAGAGCGCCAGCATCGTTAGCCCGAAGACCAGCAGCAGCAACCACCACGAGGTGGGGTTGAACGACAGCCCAAAGATCATCATCCCGGCAACAAGAATCGTTGTGGCTCTCACGGTCGTTGTGAGTAACCCACCAATGGCCATCCCTGTCAGTACACCCATCATCGGAGCAGGGCTTTGGATGTAGAGCTCTAGGTTGCCACTGTCGCGTTCCCAATACAGATGAGCGCCCAAGCTCCAGAGCACATTCAGCCAGAACGTGGTCATCGCCGCACCGAGGATGACGATGCCGATGTACTCTGGCGGAGCCGCCATCCACTTGTACACAAACGCCAAGGCACACACGCTCAGTAGCGGTAGCAGTGTTTCCTGAATCAACCAAGTGCGGTTGCGGAACATCCATGCCACGCGGGGGTATGTTCGTGCCGCTGCGGTGATGAAGAAAAGTCGAACGGGATGAACTTGCATCATGCGGGTTGGACTACTTGGTAACGAGGGCGCGGATGTCGTCGAGTGGAGCTGCGAGCTTCACCACCATTTGTAGTGAGCTGCCAAACACAACAGGCGCGGGTTCTGCTTTCTTATCGTCTTTCTTCTTGTCGTCGTCGTCGCGTTTCACTCTCCTCGCACGCAGCATCCGCATCGCTTTTTCTGGTGCCGGTGCCTCTTCGGGATAGTCGATACTTTCGGTCAGCGTGGCCATGCCGACCACGGCACCAGTCGAGTTGATGACTGGGCTACCACTGCTACCGTAGGCGTATTCCGCGGTGATGTTGAGCCAGCGGGTGTTCTTGCCGTCGTCATCTTTCATCTGGCTGTAGCGGCTGGCGTGACCTTGCGTGAACGTGTAATAGCGATCCGCCGGGTGGCCCAGCACACCCACCCAACTTCCGACTTTGGCGGAGGCCGCCGCCAGCGGCAGGGGGATCAACTCCGTTGCCGTAATTTTCACCACGGCCACATCGGCTTGCCTATT
>JBBRME010000376.1:0-2649 GCA_038230995.1 Gemmatales bacterium | reverse complement strand
GGTCAGTTCCAGTTTTTCTTCTTCATTGCTGCGGCCTTTGGCGAGGCGAACGAGATGCCCGGCGAGTTTGTCCAACTCTTCGCTCAGCACGTCGGGCACCGGATTCAGCTCGCGCACCCGGCCTGTGCTCTTGGGTTGTTTCTGCAGCCAACCTTGCACGTTGAAGAAGAACAGTTCAACGGCTTGGCGGGTACGTTCGACTTGCTCCGTCGAGTCCGGATCGCCGAGGTTGGCCAGCACACCCTTGTGCGATTTCACCGCATAAAGTTGGTTCAACACGTAGTCCAAACTGCCTTGGCTCACACCCAGGCCAAGGTGGTCAGCGGCCACGTCTTCCACGGTGTGGGCTTCGTCAAAGATCACTGCTTGATAGTCCGGCAGAATCCCACCGCCGAGGCGACGCAGTGCCAAGTCCGTGAAGAACAGAGCGTGATTGACGATGAGCAGGTTGCCACCAAAGGTGGCTTTGCGGGCCTTGTAGTAGAAGCAATCGCTGTGCGATGGGCAGGCTCGCCCCAGGCAGTTCCCGCCGTCGGATTCCACTTGATCCCACACACTCGGCAGCGGAGCAAAGGGCAAGTCGGACTTACTGCCCACGGTGGTCTTGCGGCTCCACCTTCCAAGTTCCACCAGTTGTGTGGCGGCTTGCGGCTCGTTGAACAACGTGGACATACGAACTTGGGCCATGCGGAGTCGGCGTAGGCTCATGTAGTTGCCTCGGCCCTTCACCAGTACCGGGCGGAACTCTTCCGTCATGTTCTTTTGCAGGAAGGGGATGTCCTTCGCCACGAGTTGTTCTTGCAGACCGATGGTGTGTGTGGACACGACCACGCGCAGATCTTTATTTGCTGCGATGGCCTGAATCGCCGGCACAAGGTACGCAAAGCTCTTGCCCACGCCGGTACCGGCTTCCACGAGAAGCTTTTGCTTTTTGTCGAACGCCTTGGCGATGGCCTCGGCCATGTCGAGCTGTTGCGGGCGAGTTTCAAAACCGGGGAAGTTCGCGGCAATGCTGCCGCTTGGCCCCAGGACAGTTTCAGTCGAAGTCATTTGCTTATTGTGTCAGCTTGAGCGCAATAGTGAATCTCAACTCCCGGTATCTAGCTTGCGGCCCAAGCCGCGTTGCTTGGCAATGTCCACCACTTTGACGCCCAAGGCGATGTCTTGGATGCCCAAGCCAAGCGACTTGAACATGGTAATGTCCGTCTCCTTCTCTCGGCCGGGATAGCGCCCCATCAGCAGTGGGGCGAATTCCTTCACGTGGCTCCATTGCAGTTTGTTTTCTTCGAGGGCCTGTTTGAAATCGCCACACTCGGCCCGGCCCTGCTCTTTGCTGTCAATGGTGATGAGCTTGCAGCTCGTGATGGTAGCTACATCCACTTCGGCTTTACTCAAGTGGTTCGAGCCAACAATGTTCAAGTGCGTTCCTTCACTGAGCCAATCGCCGCGTAGCACTGGTTCGCCGCTTGTAGTGGCCGTGATGATGATGTCCTTTTCGCGTGCGGTCTGTTCAGCAGATTCCGCTGGCCGAACCTCGATGCCGAGGAGTGCTGTCATCTCCTTGGCGAACTGCTCACGGTTTGCGACATCGCGACTGAAAACATCAATCGCTGCGATCTCTCGAACCTTGACGATCGCTTCCAGTTGCGTGCGAGCTTGCTTGCCAGTGCCAAACAAACCAACGGTTTTCGCATCGGCCCGTGCCAGCTTCCGCGTAGCCACACCACTGGCGGCACCTGTACGCATGGCCCCGAGGTGGTCGGCTTCGATGATGGCCGTCAGCCCGCCCTTATTGGGGTCGCATAGAAAGAGATGAAACTGAGTTTTAAACCGACCAGTTGTATACGCTTTGAAGCCCAGCGCGTTCAAGGTTTTGGCGGCTGCGGGCAGCACATGAAGCATCACATTGTCGGTCTGGCAGCGTTGCCGAGGGATGTTCATGGCTTCTTCGAGTGCCATTTTTTTGAACGACGACTCCACAGCAGCGAGTGCCAAGTCCATCGTGACGACCGATTGAACCTCCGCTTCGGTGAGGTAATAAATGCTCATTCCATGACTCGGTGGACGACGAAGCAGTGTAGCAGATCACGCGATGGCATTCACTAGCTTCAGCCCTTTCGGCTTCGACTCTTCGGCCACACGACCACCCGCAAGCTTGACAATACGATCGGTACCACGGGCCAATTCTTGATTGTGCGTGACCATCACCACGGTCAGGCCGTCGTCGCGGTTGAGGCTTTTAAGCAACTGCACAATGGACTCGCCTGTCTCAGCATCAAGGTTCCCGGTCGGTTCGTCGGCCAACAGATATCGCGGAGTCATCAACAGTGCCCGGGCCACCGCAGCGCGTTGCATCTCGCCACCGGACATTTCACGTGGCTTGTGTTTCGCCCGGCTGCTCAGGCCAACACGTTCCAATAAGGCCTCAGCACGTTTGTGCCATTCCTTTTTACTCTTCCACCAGCCGAGGACCGAACTGGCGACGTAGGCAGGCATGAGCACGTTTTTCAGAGCGCTGAGTTCCGGCAGCAAGTGGTAGAACTGGAAGATATAGCCGAAGGTGCTGTTCCGTAACTGATCACGCTGCCTGCCACGCAGGGTGTCGATCCGTTGACCGTCCAGCACGATCCGCCCGCTGTCCGGCACATC
>JBBRME010000375.1:0-2669 GCA_038230995.1 Gemmatales bacterium | reverse complement strand
TTCGATCAGTTCCGTGGCGACTATCCGGTACGCTGGGCCAAGTTGTTCGGGCCGAACGGCTTGGCCAAAATCCAACGCGATGGAGTGAGCTACACGCAGGCTCATCTACCTTATGCCGCCACATCCACCGGGCCAGGCCACGCCAGCATTGCCACCGGCCAACTGCCCAGCGTGCATGGCATTGTCGAGAACGAATGGTTTGATCGAAAGTACGGGGCGAGGATCTACTGTGCCCAACCGCTGAAGCGGTACGAACGTGTGCCGGGTGGAGAAGCTGGTGGTTTGTCGCCAGAGCAAATGCTGTGTGATTCACTGGGCGATCATCTCCGGAAAGCGAATCCGAATTCACGTGTCTACAGTTTGGCCCTGAAGGATAGAACGGCAGTCATGCTCGGTGGCCACCGCCCCACAGCGGCCTATTGTTTCGACGTTGCACAAGGTGAGTTTCACACTTCGAGCTACTATGCCGATAGCGTGCCAAGTTGGGTGATGGATTTCAACAAGTCCGGTGCTGCAGATGCGTGGTTTGCAAAACAGTGGGAGAGATTTGGACAAGTCGAGACGTACAACGTCACCGTTGGGCCGGACGATGCACCGGGTGAAACGAAGTATGAGAAAGACACGAAGACGGGCCAACTTGTAGGCTACGGACCAACCTTCCCGCACCTGATGAATATCGACAACCAACCCCACCCTAACAAGCGGTACTACGAACGGGTCGAGTACAGCCCCTTTGGCAACGATCTGCTCTGGCAGTTCGCGGTTTCAGCGATGGATGCGGAGCAACTCGGCACTCGTGGCACGACCGATCTGCTTTACCTGGGATTCTCATCGAACGATCTCGTAGGCCACCGCTGGGGGCCGGACTCGCACGAAGTGCTGGACATCACTCTGCGGACCGATGCCTTGATCGAGAAGATGATCGACCATCTCGATGCAAAACTCGGCACAGGGAACTACACGCTCTTGATCACTGCAGATCACGGCGTGTGTCCTTTTCCAGAACATGAGCAAAAGACCAACCCGGATGCTGAACGGTTTGATGCACGAGCTGAGCTTGAACCAGCTGTGATGGGTGATGTTCTCAACAATCAGTTCGGCAAGTTGGCCGAGCATCCACGGTCTTGGTTCGCAGAGAATGGCAAATCGGCTTTCCCAATGCTCTATTTGAATCGGTCATTCGTGGAAGCAAACGGCTTGAACGTCAACGATGTGGCCGAGGCGATTGCAAAATGGGCCGAGAACCGTGACCACATCGTCAAGGCCATCCCGCGTGCGGTGCTGATGGGGCCACCGTCAAACGACCCGCTGACAAGACAGTGTCAGTTGAGTTATTACGAGGGTCGCAGTGGAGATGTCTTCCTCGTCAACAAACCATATTGTTTGCCGCTTGGGCCCGCGTCCTTGGGCACCAACCACGGCTCTCCGAATGAGTACGACACCCATGTGGTGCTGATGGCCTACGGCGCTGATGTGCCGAAGTTGGGAAGCCGTGACGAGAAGATCAACTCACTGTCCATCGCGCCGATGATCTGCGAAGCCTTGGGCATCGCTCCACCGGGCAACTTGCCGACGACGTTGCCAAGCGGATGGAAGAAGTAGTTATTCCTTGTTCATCGTTTCATCCAGGTTCAACATAATCCGCGCGGTGGCCACCCACGCAGCAAGCTGTGCAGGAGTCGCGTTGTTCGGCAGCAACTTGTATTGCTCCGAGGAACGGAACGCCACCACCCACGGGTTGGCTTTCGTATCGCTGAACTTCGCGGTTTGCTTTTTCACAAACTCTGTCAGTGTTTTCACTTCCACTTCACTTGCCTCTCGGCTCGCACAAAGGCGATAGGCAAGCTTGATCCGCTCAGTGTCCGTTGTTCCGCCTTCAGTCATTAGCCGCAGTCCAAACGCTTGGGCCGCTTCAGTGAAGATGGTTTCGTTCAACCCCACAAGTGCCTGAATCGGAGTGTTCGACCTTGTTCGCTTCACGCAGGAGACGTCGCCAGTTGGTGCATCGAAAGCTTGCAAAACAGGGTACGGAATGCTGCGGAACTTGAAGACGTACAAGCTGCGGCGGTAACGATCCTTGCCTGTACTTTCGGGCCAGGCCTTGGGGCCGTAGCTGGCTGGTGGTTGAGTGAGGAACTCTGGAATGGGCGGATACACAGGTGGGCCACCGACCGTGGAATCGAGCAAGCCAGACACTTGAAGGGCCACGTCACGAACGACTTCGCCATCGACTCGGAAACGTGGCCCGCGAGCCAACCATTTGTTCGACGGATCACGTGCCGCGAGTTCCTTCGTCACGATGGACGACTGCTGGTAAGTCTGACTCTTCACGATAAGCCAATGCAGATACTTCAGGCTCCATGGTGATGCCGATTTGTCACTGGGCTCCATGAACTCGACCGCCAGCCAATCGAGCAGTTCCGGGTGAGTTGGCTTGTTGGACTGTGTACCAAAGTCTTCGGGCGTGCTGTGCAAACCTTGGCCAAAGTAGGCCTGCCAGACCCGGTTGACGATGGCCCGCGCTGTCGTCGGAGCCTCGCGACTTGTCAGCCACTTTGCAAAGCCCAGGCGATTGGCTGGAGCGTCTTTGGGCATTTTGTTCAAGAACATGGGCGTGCTAGCCCCCACGAGGTTGGCAGGTTTGAGGAAGTCTCCACGCTTGAGCAGAT
>JBBRME010000374.1:0-2681 GCA_038230995.1 Gemmatales bacterium | reverse complement strand
GCAGCCACCGCATTGCAAAACCGTGAGGCACACAACAAATATTTCTGCATTGGACTCCAAGATCTAGAGATGACCACTTGCGGTGATTCTCGCGGCGCGCGGAGAAACCAATGGGATTCCGAGTGAACTTCCAGCACGGGTTGTGCCAGCCGTGGTGTTTGGCCCGCAAAAACGCGAAAACGTGCTGCCTGAAGGTTCGTCCTGACAGGGTGTCGGTGTTCAGGAGACATGATGAGCCTGATATGTCTCTGGAAATCATTTGCGAGGTGCCGGCACGCGCGGTACAAAAACCTCCCGCAGTATGCTTCGTGCAAAAGCTTGCAACGAAGTCGTCGACCTCATCCACTCGGTCAACAAGCATCCATGAAGTCGCACGTCGTCCTCTTTTGCTTTTGTTCCTGCTTGCCGCTGTACGCTGAGGATCCGCTTTGGTCGCTGAAGCCGGTCACGGTATCGGCGGTGCCCGAGAATGCTGGCCGGACCACCATCGACCGCTACTTGCTGAAGGCACTCGCCGAGAAGAAGTTGGCTTATTCACCGCGTGCCGATGCTCGCACTCAAGTTCGTCGGCTCTATTTCGACCTCGTTGGTTTGCCTCCGAGTGTTGAAGTAGTCGAAGCCTTTGCGAAAAATCCCACGGACGAAGCCTACGGCAAGATCGTGGACGAATTGCTGGCAAGCCCACACTACGGCGAACGCTGGGCCAGGCATTGGCTCGACCTCGTTCGCTACGGCGAAAGCGATGGCTTTGAACGAAACGCCCCGCGACTGACTGCCTGGCACTACCGCGACTGGGTGATTGGTGCCCTCAACGATGACCTCCCCTATGATCGCTTCGCCAAACTGCAAATTGCCGGGGATGTGCTGGCGAAAGACGACCCGACCCAACTGAAAGCCACGGGCCTGCTGGTGGCTGGCATCCACAACACCGTTCTCGGATCGAACAAGGTGGCCAACGACACGGCCAGGCAGGACGAGTTGGAAGACATCATCGCCGTGGTCGGGCAGAGCTTTCTCGGTTTGAGCGTGCAATGTGCCCGCTGCCACGATCACAAGTTCGATCCGATCACCCAGAAGGACTACTACCGGGTTTCTGCAGCGCTCACCGGCGTGCAGCACGGGGAGCGAACTGTTGTGGTGCGGCCAAGTGCGGCACAACTCAAGCGAGAACAAGAATGGAAGGCAGCTTTCGCCGATGTCGCTACGAAGCTGCAGGGAATGGAATCGACGGCGAGAATGCGATTGAAGATTGATAAGCCAGTTCTTGCAGTTCAACCCGTTGCCCGGTGGTCCTTCGAAGACGACCGTGCGGATCGCGACAGCGGATTGACACTGAAGCCGAACCAGCAGGCAAAGATCGAACGCGGACGATTAATCCTGGATGGCAAAGCAGCCCTTGCCACTTCCGACGTGCTCAAGAAGGACATCACCGCAAAGACGCTCGAAGCCTGGGTTCAGTTGGGTTCACTGGATCAGCGTGGTGGGGGTGTGATCACTCTTGAAACCACGGGCGGGGAAGTGTTCGACAGCATCGTCTTCGGCGAGCAAACCCCGAAACGCTGGCTGGCGGGCAGCAACAACTACCAGCGGACCCGCGATCTCGAAGGAGTCGATGAAACGGATCGCACCAAGTTGATTCACGTGGCCATGACGTACACAGCCGATGGAAAGATCACCGCCTACCGCAATGGTGTGGTGTATGGTCGAGGTTATGTCGTCGACAAAGTGCCAACCTACCAAGCCGGGAAGTCGAGGGTGTTGCTAGGCCTACGGCACACCGGGGCAGGTAACGGTACCCTGCGGGGTGAGATCGACGAGGCGAGACTCTACGATCGCGTGCTGACGGCTGATGAGATTGCCGAGTCCTTCCGGGCGGGGCCTAACGCCGATCGGCTACCCGAGGAAAAAGTCCTCAGCGTGTTGAGTGACATCGAGCGAAAAGATCGGGAACGCTGGCTCCGGCAGAAAGAGGAACTGCAGGCTCAAACGCCGATGCCTGTGCAACCGGAAAAAGTCTTTGCGGTGACCAGTGGCAAACCGGAAGTTTCGTACGTGCTGAGTCGTGGTGATGTGACACGCAAGCGAGCCGAAGTGACCGCCGGTGGTGTCGAGTGTGTGCCGGGCCAGGCCGATTTCCAACTCAAGGCCGACAGTAGCGATAGTGAGCGCCGAAGCCAACTGGCACAGTGGATCGCGCGGGCCGAGAACCCGCTGTTCACCCGTGTGATTGTCAACCGTCTCTGGCAACATCACTTCGGCATCGGCCTCGTGGAGACGGCGAGCGACCTGGGATACAACGGAGCTAAACCATCGCATCCCGAACTCCTCGATTTCCTCGCCCGGGAGTTGGTTCAACAGAAGTTCCACTTGAAGCCGTTGCACAAGCTGATGGTGTCTTCGGATGCGTATCGCCAAGCCTCGACTTGGAACGAACCAGCGAGCAAGATCGACTCGGACAATCGTCTGCTGTGGCGGAAGACGCCGACGCGCATCGATGCTGAAATCCTGCGAGATGCGATGCTTGAAGCGTCGGGAGTGCTGAACAGGAAAGCCGGCGGGCCGGGATTTGCCGATGTTCGTACCTACGGCGATGCCGGCACCACGTTTTACGATCCGATCGATGTGAGCGGCCCGGAGTTCGACCGCCGCACCATTTATCGCTTCAGCCCACGCGGCGAACG
>JBBRME010000373.1:0-2707 GCA_038230995.1 Gemmatales bacterium | reverse complement strand
GGAGCCTCGCCCTCCCAAAGTGACCCATCCGCAAGAAATCACCTACAACAACCCGCATCGTGGTTTCTTCTCTTGGGGTTTGGCATGTCCACTCTGGCGATTCCTACTGGCCCAGCCGCGTTCGACTTTCTGGCACTGGGTGCGCTGGTGCATCGGCTCGATCCGGGCGTCATCCCGTTTCGCAAAGCAAAGTCGTTTGACATCCACGTCAGCGGGGGCGAGTACAACGTGGCGGCGAACCTGGCCGATTGCTTCGGCTTGAAGACAGCAGTTTGCAGCGCCATGCCGAGGTACCCGATTGGCGACCTAGTACAGGTTGGCGTCCGCAGCATGGGGGTCACGCCGTTCTACAAGTACTTTGATCACGATGGAGTGCGCGGGCCGAACATCGCCACGGTGTATAGCGATCGCGGGGCCGGGGTACGCAGCCCCGTGGTGTACTACAACCGCAGCAACGAAGCCGGTGCGTTGCTCAAGTCTGGCGACTTCGACTGGGCCAGCATCTTCAGTCAGGGTGTGAAGTGGTTCCATAGTGGGGGCATCTTCGCCGCACTCAGCGATACCACGAGTGAGCTGATTCTCGAAGCCATGCAAGCAGCGAAGAAAGCCGGGGCCATCACCAGCTTCGACCTGAACTATCGCCATAAGCTCTGGGCCGTGGCCGGTGGCAACCGCAAACCCGCGGAGGTGCTGGGCAAGATCGTGGAGCATGTGGATGTGCTCATCGGCAATGAAGAAGACCTGCAAGAAGGCCTCGGCATTGCCGGGCCGAAGATCGAAAACAAGAGCGAAAGCAAACTCGACAGCACGAAGTTCTTCGATGTGATTGGCCGGGCGGTGCAGAAGTTTCCGAACGTGAAGGCCGTGGCCACCACGTTGCGGGAAGTGCATTCGACCAACCGCCACGACTGGCAAGCGGTGCTGTGGATGAACGGCGAGCAGTTCACAAGCCACCAGTGTCAACTCGATGTCATTGATCGCATCGGCGGGGGCGATGGCTTTGCGGCGGGGTTGATCTACGGGTTGCTTTCGGGCAAACCGACGCTGGAAGCCTTGAACCTCGGCTGGGCCCACGGTGCGTTGCTGACCACGTTCCACGGGGATACCACGATGGCGAAACTCGAAGACGTGGTGGCCCTGAGCAAAGGCGGCAACGCCCGGGTGAAACGGTAGGGGCGAAGTCGAGAGCGTTCGCCGTTGACCTGTAACGCACGACGGCTAATCTGTCAGTAACTTTTAGTTTTGCCATTTTTAAAAGTTACTGACCATGCGCATCCCAAAAGCTGCACCGAAGTTCGAAAAACTCGCGCAACAACACTTCTCGAAGGGGGTAACAGCTTGGTTTTTGCGACCGACAGAAGCAGCGCGGCTCGCGGTTGATCGGGCCATCGAGGAAGCATGGAACTGGGAAGATTGCTCTTACCGCGCATCGCGTGCCCAACTCACACCGGAACAACTTTGGCTCTTGGTAAAAACAGCACGTTCACAACGCAGTCAGGTACTGCCGCTTCGTGATACACACGGCCGGAACTTCCGATTTGTCATTCCGAACTCGGCGCTGAAGATTCTGAGCGATGCCGATCAAGGGTTGGCCGGGGTCGTAGCCACGGACATGGCTGACGTGTCAAAAGAAGAATATCGAATCAAATACATCATCACATCGCTACAAGAGGAAGCCTTTTCATCGAGTGCTATTGAGGGTGCCGTTGCAACACGAACTCAAGCGAGGGAAATGCTCCGTCACAATGTGACTCCAAAGACAAAGAGCGAATGGATGATCTTGAATAACTTCAAGACAATCAAGTTTCTCAATGCCAGGAGACAAGTTTTATTGACGCCGGAACTGCTCCTCGAAGTTCAAAAGCAACTGACAGAAAATACGCTTGAATCACCCATGGACGGTGGGAGATTTCGATTGGACTCGGATCAAGTGACGATTTGTGCCGAGGAGACCGGAGAGACATTGCACACTCCACCCAACGCGAATGAACTGCCAGCACGCATCCAGGCGATGTGTGATTTTGCCAATGCACCGAAAAACTCCGATCCGTATGTGCATCCGGTCATTCGTGCCGTGATGTTGCATTTCTGGCTAGCCTACGATCACCCTTTTGTCGATGGTAATGGTCGAACAGCACGGGCGTTGTTCTATTGGTCAATGCTGAAGGACGGGTATTATCTTGCCGAGTTTTTGAGCATATCATCCATTATTGCCCAACAACCGAAACAGTATTATCAAGCCTATCTCAACACAGAGAACGATGATAACGATGCAACCTACTTCCTGACCTATCACCTCAAAGTTCTAGATCGGAGCATTCAGGCTTTTCATGAATACTTACGCAGGAAGAAGCGCGAACAAGACGAAGTGCTATCGCTCTTGGGGCAGGGTTACAACCCCCGGCAACGCGATCTGCTGCACCATGCCATCAAGAACCCGATCGCGATTTTTACTTACGGGTCGCATGCCAATTCGCAAGGCGTCACGTTGGCTACAGCACGTGCGGATATCCTTGATCTCGTCGAGCGTGGGGCTCTGATCCAAAACACCAAAGGTAGGAAATTCGAGTTCACCCCCCATCCGGATATCTTGAAGCAGCTTCAGAAGAAGAAGCGGAAAGCATAGAAAGATCACCATGACTACCCCCCTCGTTGGCATCATCATGGGTTCGCGTTCCGACTGGGACGTGATGCAGCACGCCGCGGC
>JBBRME010000372.1:0-2720 GCA_038230995.1 Gemmatales bacterium | reverse complement strand
AAGGTTTGAAATAATGCGAACGACGATTGCAACATTACTGACATTGGCCTTGGCAACGGTTGCCGTTGCTCAAGCCCCGGCCCCAGCAAAACCGGTACCACCACCTACGACGGTTCCTGTTACTGCCGCGACACCAGCCCCAGCGGCTGCACCGGCACCTGTACCGGCACACGCACCGCTAGGCAAGCTGGCGGTGTATCCGCCGGACATCAACCTCGAAACATCGCGGGACTTCCAAGGTTACATCGTCCAGTGGACTCAGCCCGATGGCCTCACCCGCGATGTGACCGAACAGGCCACGGCAGCCTTGGCTAACCCCGCGCTCGCAAAGGTCGAGAAAGCCAAAGTCTTCCCACTGGCCGACGGAGCCACGGAACTCAACATCAGCTTCAACGGCCAGACCGTCAAGCTGCCCGTGAAAGTGACAGCGGCCAAAGCCGATCGACCGATTTCGTTCAAGCTCGATGTCATGCCCACGTTCCTGCGTGCCGGATGCAACAGTGGAGCTTGCCATGGTGCCGCACGAGGTAAGGACGGCTTCCGCCTGAGCCTCTTCGGCTTCGATCCAGATGGCGACCACCACCGCCTCACCCGCGAACTCAGTGGCCGGCGTATCAACCTCGCCGTGCCTGCCGAGAGTCTGCTGCTGGAGAAGGCTGCGGGCAAATCGCCACACACTGGCGGAAAGAAGATTTCCGAAGGCGACGAATACTACAACACCATCATGCGTTGGCTCGATGCCAACGTGCCGCAGGATGCGGCAACGGTAGCCACTCCAACGAGCTTGGAGGTGTACCCACCCAGTGCAGTGCTGGATGGCAAAGGCGAAAAGCAACGTCTCGTGGTGCGAGCGAAGTACAGCGATGGCACGGACCGCGATGTGACGAGCCTGACGCTGTTCCTTACGAACAACGAAACCTCGGCGAAGATTCAATCCGATGGCGATGGCAGCGTGACCGCTGGCGAACGCGGCGAAGCGTTCATCATGGCCCGCTTCCACACCTTCACCATCGGCGTGCCGTTCATCATGCTGCCGAAGGGTTTGCAGTTCACGTGGCCGAACGTGCCTGCCAACAACTACATCGATGAGCTCGTCCATGCCAAGCTCAAGAAGCTGCGCATCGAACCCAGTGCCTTGTGCGACGACAACACCTTTGTTCGTCGGCTCTATCTCGATGTGCTGGGTCAACTGCCAAGCCAGGAGGACTACGCCAAGTTCGCCATCAGCACGCTGCCGAACAAGCGCGACTTGTTGATTGATGAACTGCTCGACCGAAAAGAGTTCAGCGAACTGTGGGTGCTGAAGTGGGCGGAGCTTTTGCAAATCCGTACCGATCCGAACGGCCAAGTCAGCCCCAAGGCCATGCTGCAGTACTACGGCTGGCTGCAAGAGAAGATCTCGAAGAACACACCGACTAACGAATGGGTGCGTGAACTGCTCGCCGCCAATGGAGGCACGTTCAAGAACCCGCCGACCAATTACTACCAACTCGAACGCGACATCATCAAGGTCACGGAGAACGTGGCCCAAGTGTTCATGGGCATGCGTATCCAGTGCGCCCAGTGCCACAACCACCCGTTCGACCGCTGGACGATGGACGACTACTACGGCTTCTCGTCGTTCTTCACACAGATTGGTCGCAAGGGAACCGACGACCCACGCGAACTCGTGATCTTCAACAGCTTCGGTGGCGAGACGAACCACCCGGTGAAGGGCCGACCGATGAAGCCTAAGTTCCTGGGTGGCGCCGAGCCGGACACGACCAGCAAGGACCGCCGCCAAGTGTTGGCCGATTGGCTCGCTTCACCGGACAATCCGTACTTCGCCAAGAACCTCGCCAACATTGTGTGGAACAACTTCTTCGGGCAGGGCATCATCAACGAAGTAGACGATGTGCGGATCAGCAACCCGGCGAGTAATCAGGAATTGGTGGACGCACTGGGCAAGAAGTTCACCGAGTACAAGTACGACTTCAAGAAACTGGTGAAGGACATCTGCAGCAGCCGGACGTATCAGCTCAGTACGCAGGCGAACGCCACCAATGCGACAGACACGCGGAACTTCGCCAAGGGGCCGATCCGCCGGATTCGCGCCGAGACGATGCTCGACATCATCACGCAAGTGACGGACACGAAGAACAAGTTCCCAGGCCTGCCGCTGGGATCACGCGCGGTGCAGATCGCCGACGGCAACACCAGCACCTACTTCCTCACCACCTTCGGCCGACCGATGCGCGACACCGTGTGCAGTTGCGAAGTGCGGCTGGAACCTACGCTTAGCCAGAGCCTGCACCTGATGAACGGCGACACCGTGGCCCCGAAGATCCAGAACGGCGGATTGATTACGAAGATGCTGCAAGAGAAGCGAGCACCATCGCAGATCATCGAGACGATGTACGCCCGCAGCCTCAGCCGCAGTGCCACCCCGCAAGAACTGGCCAAGCTCACCGCCGCCGTGGAAGCCTCGAAGAACAAGCAGCAAACCCTGGAGGACATCTTCTGGGCGATCCTGAACTCACGAGAGTTCATGTTCAACCACTAGGTGGGGGCGGAGTGAACCAACTTCAGCCTAAGGTGTCCTCCATGGAAGCTGTGATCTTCGTCGGCTTGCAAGCGTCGGGAAAGTCAAGCTTCTATCGTGAGAGGTTTTTCCGCAGTCATGTGCGGATCAACCTCGACATGTTGAAGACACGACATCGTGAAGCATGCCTGCTTCGGTT
>JBBRME010000371.1:0-2788 GCA_038230995.1 Gemmatales bacterium | reverse complement strand
GCACCTTGTCGATGGTGCCGGGGATGTTCCCGATTGCACCAATGGTGCCCAGGATTGGCCCTTGTGCTTTCATTTCATCAGCCATGTCGTCATCTCCAAAAGGTAAGTCACAATCGCTTGCCACTGGTTAGGGTTTGCACGTCCACCACACCCACATCAGCCACACAAGCGCAATCACAGGATTCCGTGTTACTTCTTCTCGGCCTTGGACTGTTTCGCTTCTTCCAGTTCCGCCTTTAGCTTCACCAGCTCCGCTTCGGCCTCGGCAAGCCGGGCCAGTGCCTTTGCGATTTCTTCTTCGGCCACGATGTTTGCAATCGCGCCTTGCCGGTTCTGTAGGCCGGTGAACCGGGCTGCCGAGGCGGCGGCGGCGAGTTGTTCCAGGTGTTGGCCCGGGGTCATCGAAGGATTCACGTGGCTCTCCAAATAAACAGAAGAATGGTTACACACGGCCCGCACGCCGCCTGGTGAAACCGGTGTGGCCGTGCTGTCGAACGCCAGGGCGTTGAGCGAAAGCAGGGCCACGGTCAGGAGTGAGAACAGTCGTCGCATTTGGTTGGATTCCAGTCGATTCAATTGGCGAGTGACAAGGGGCTGATCGGAAAGCCGGCTGTATGGAACCGGCGAGGTTGGCTACTTCTTTTCGATGAACAGCATGCCGCTGGCCCGCATCTCCTGGATGTCGGCCCGAGCTGCCTTCACCTCGGCTTCAATCGCAGGTAGTTTGGTGTCGATGCCGTTCATGCGGAGCCAGACCACGACCCATGTCACGCCAGCCAACAGCACGGCCGTGGCGATCTTGCTGGCCCACGGTTTTGCCCATTCGGGGACTTGGAACTTCGGTTGCATTAAGCATCTCCAGAAATGTGATGCGAGCAATTGCCCACCAACGTGTTCCCACAGTAGTCGCAACATGCATGAGCCCTGGACCAGGCGGCTGCATAAGCACCGCCAACTCGGTAGCATGGCGACCTCGCACATCACTAAATGAGTTGATCGCACAGCACGAAGCTGTTGATGTTGCGGGGGCCAGCATCAATGTGCTGGATTGCCCGCAGCCACGTCGTGTCGCTTTGAAGTTGCACTTCACCCTGACTAGCGGCCATGAACTCCATCACACCCAACCGGCCCGATTATCTGGTCATCGCAATAGATCCACAATGGCTTTGAGGGGAAGAATGGTGATCACAGTGCCCGCTTCATCTTTGATCTGGGCAGGGTAGATCAGGGCAGCATCAAGGATGTTCATAGCGATCAGCCCAGCTCGAATCCGTGGTGCGGTGACATGATTTAGATCCCCGGGGAACACAGTGTCGTCGGGCACTGCCGAGACGCCGAGCAGGTCAAGAGTTGCCCGTGCCTCTTTGAGTTGGAACGCTGCTTGCTTCAGGTCGCCAAGGGCCTTCACCCAGCGGCTTACAGCGTTCTGTTGTTGGGTCGTCAGCGTTGGGGTGATGATTTCGTCGGCCATGTGAGGACCCTTAGTAGAGGTTGTTTACAACACCGCCCGCGTCCTTGAACACGAGTCTGCTTGCGGTTGTTGAGTAGTAGAGCGTGCCGTTCGCTGCGGATGCGTCCGCCATAGAAGCCGGTCGGAATGACCCGTTGACAGTGACGAGCGGAGAACCACTTGCCTGTGCGTCAATCGTCAACCCGGTTTGTAAAGTCTCAACACTCGAAACGACCCCGTAGACGCCCAGCTTCAATTGACCTTGGCGAACTGCATCGGTAGAGGTCGCCCAGGTTGTAGAGATAACACCTTGTTGACGGTCTACGTTGGTACTTGAGCCGTTCCAGAACGTGAAAGCAGCATCAGCACCAACAGCACCATTGAGGCTTATCGCTAAGCGTCCGTCAGCAGCACCTGCTGGATGAGTTCCAGCAGTACGATGCCATCTGTACGCAGGGGCTGTCAGTCGCAGACCCGGATAATCCGTTGATGCCAGACGAATTGTGAACAGGTCAAGCCACGAACCGGTGTCGGTGGGGTGACTTGCCGCAATCCTTAATGAGTTGTTAGAGCCACTACTGCCGTTCACGTTACCGTAAAAGGCGTTCGTGCCTATCCTAAGGGTCCCAGAGACGATCAACTGTGCGTTGGTGGGTACCTCGATAAAGGGTGAGTTATGGTAGAAAATCAGACCATCGGAAGCACTGTGGTTTCTAACCCGCATCCGCCCATCACCGGCGAATGACTCAATCCTTAGTCCCTGTGTACGGTCAGCCGTGTACTCATTCCATACGGTGAGGTAGTTACTCCCCATTTCGGCAGCACTTAACGACCCTGCTAGCCATCGCTGGAGCGGAACAGTCGCACCAGCTGACCCAGCGACACTAAGCCCGATGACGCCCGCAGCGGTCTGAATCACCTGCCCGCCGACCGTGAACGTATTCGCTGCATTCAGTCGGGGGATGTTTGCCG
This sequence comes from Gemmatales bacterium, assembly GCA_038230995.1. Taxonomy (GTDB): domain Bacteria; phylum Planctomycetota; class Planctomycetia; order Gemmatales; family Gemmataceae; genus JALHQU01. Next base: position 366 of record JBBRME010000371.1, on the reverse strand, counting down.
ACAACCGAGCATCCGTCAGCGTGCCGGTGGTCAGGTCGTTCGCACTGCCACTCAAAGCTACAGCCGCGATGGTTGCCCACGCCGTTGCAAAGTCCACACCGCTCGACTTGGTGAGCACCTGACCCGCTGCTCCACCAGACGCTACGCCTGGGCCAGCAGCTCCCGTGGCACCTGTAGCGCCTGTGGCACCCTGAATGCCCTGTGCACCTGTGGGGCCAGAGATTCCTTGTGGGCCAGGTGCACCGTCATCCCCCTTATCGCCTTTCGCGCCTGGAATGCCCGCATCGAAGCTGAAGGCAACGCGATTGCTATCAGAGACAACCAGCCCCTGCTCATCAACCGCGTCGAAATAGAAGGTGACCTTGC
>JBBRME010000370.1:0-2796 GCA_038230995.1 Gemmatales bacterium | reverse complement strand
TTTGCAATCCACTCAACACAGACTGTTTTGCCCGTGCCACCCACGGAGAGATTGCCAACACTGACGACCGGCACAGCAGCACGGAACGCCTTGTTTGGGTTGGAATTGAAACGGAAGTTGCGCAGGGCGACCACCGCGCGGTAGGGCCATTGCAGGAACCAGAACCCGACGCGAACCACGTTGGCCAAAGGCCCCTGCTCGACACCACGAACAACACGAACCCACCAGTTGCCAGACGACGATGACAAGGCGTTGTCACTCCAATTCAGTACCGTTCCCAACTCAGGACGACACGGGACACGTTACCGGGAACCTTAAGCTTGAGGAATGGCATTGGGTCGTGCAGGTCTTTTTCGGGCAGCACTTCTTGCACCATTGGCCCAGCGTGAAGTTGCTTTTGATAGTGAAAGCTGAGCTTCAGCAACCCCTCAGCATCCGGTACCACATTCGTAAGCACGATGCGCGAGCGTTCGATCACCTCGACCGTGGCCGAACCACTGAGCACAAAGTTCGGCTGATGCGGAAGTTTCAACAACGTGGTGTTTTGCGATTTCAGCACTGCTACAGTGACGACGCCCGGCAACCGTGACCAAAATTCGTGTGTCGCCGGCGATCGACAAACCACCCAGCCGATGTTGTACTTGCGGATGGCTCGTCGCTGTTCTTCGGGTGTCATCTCCCACAAACTGCGTCCGGCGAAACTCCCGCTGCGCAGGCTCAGGAAAGCAGCTTCGGTATTCGAACTTGAATCCAACCCGCCGAGGAACATTCGATTCGTGGAGATCGGCAACAGTGCCAGGCATTCGCCGGGCAATTCTTCCAACAAGATGCGGGCTTCGCGTGTGGTCTGCTTTTGCAGCAGTGCCATCAACTCGGTTTCGGCTTCTCCCCAACCAATGCTCAGGGCCGCAGGTTTCGGTAACGTCGGCCCGGCGAACTTGGCCACATCATCATTCCATGTTGCCAGCGCAAAGAATCCGCACACGAGCACCACGCCCACCGGTACCACGGCCATCGACTTGCAGAGTTGACTGATTGCAAAGGCATTCGGCAACAGTAGTACGGCAGGAATAAGAGCTGTCGAGTAGCTTGCACCTTCACGCTTCAGTAACGGCCACCACTCGATTAAGCGAGTCATGATGATGGCCCCGGCGATCGTGAGCAGCAATACGGCTACTGCACCGCGACGCTCTCTTTTCATCATCAGCACCAACCCGATGATGGCACCGATGAGTAGCGGCCACGTCGAGAGTTGCAAAATGGGCGTGCTGAAATCGGGGGCGATCATTTCGCCTACGTTTTGCCCCAAAGCATCTCCCTGACTACCACGCATCCACCAAAAATTGAACCACTCGCCCAACCACCAGAGGTTGACGCCGACACCGAGCAGCAGGACGCCCGCGGCACCAAGGTGCCATGCGAGGCCATGTCGTGGGGCGTTGAACAAGTAGAAGACCGCCACTGCTGGCAACAGCGTGGCCCAACCAACGGGATGCACATACCAGCCCACGACGGATGCTAGTGCGAGTTGCAACCACGCGGTTAGCCCCGGTTGCGTGGCATAACGGGCCAGCCCACCAAGGAACAAAAGAATGGCCAAGCCTAGGCAAAGTAGATCGAACCGCCCGCGTACCAGCAGCGGCAACACTGGATTCATCCAGCAAAGCACAGCACCACCCAGCGCGACCAGGATCGACGCCATGGCCGGGATCTGAAACCCACGTGCCACGGCACACATCACCAGCGGTACGGATAGCACCAGGGCCAACAGGAACCACTTCGACACCATCGGCCACTGGCTTGCATCGTGGTAGAAAGCCAGAACAGGTTCGAGGGGTCGTGCTGCGGAATCGAAGATGGGCGTCTTCGGATAGCCAGCTTGAAAGTTTGGATCGTAACAGGTGGAACCGAGATTCTCTCGCAGTGTGGCGGCCCCAAGCCCGGCATGGTAGAGGCGCAAGGGGTATTCGCCACTGGTAATGGGCTCGTTGTTGAACTGGTAGGTGTTTGACTCAAATCCACCAAGCCATTTGACGGCGATACCAAACTGACCAACGAGCACGAGGAGAAGCGCGAGCAACCACTGAGGTTGATCGCGGAACCCAAGATTCAAAGATTGTTTCACTTCATCCGGCATGATCGAACGCATCCTGCATCGATGACCGTAACCTACCCGTATTCACACAACTTTCGCAAGCCCGGTCGGTGTCAGTTGCGGTAAGAACCTTCGGGCCTCAAATCACAACAACCTCGCCCCGTTTACGGGGAGAGGTCGCTTGATACAACAGCATCAAGCGGGTGAGGGGTCTTGATTTGAGAAACCCCTCACCCGGCCTTCGGCCACCCTCTCCCCGTAAACGGGGCGAGGGTATCAATGATCACATTGACCAATATTACGTTCGTCATCTGCCAAGCTAAACTTGTTACTCCTTCGCCAGTTGATGCACCGTGAAGAATGTACTTCCACTGACAGTCGCTCCGTCGTTGGCTTTCAGGTTATAACCCAGTTGAAACTGCATCACGGGCTTCATTCCACCGGTGATGTTCACCTGTACCGTGCGGGCGTTGATCTTTTTCACTGATTCGATGACGAGATCATCCTGCCCTTCCGCGTTGGGGTTGGAGACCTTCCATCGCTTACTGCCATAGTCGCCACTCCAGCGGTAGTTCCACCACGCGGCCTTGTAGTTCTGCGTAGCCAGCAATGTTTTCTCATCCATGTCCCGGCTGAAGGTCACCTTCATGCCAGCGGTGTTGGCTTCCATCGCCACCACGGTGTCGAGTGGTTTGCCGGTG
>JBBRME010000369.1:0-2814 GCA_038230995.1 Gemmatales bacterium | reverse complement strand
GGTCGAGAACGAACGGCTGAACTTCGGAGACTACCCTTCCGACGCCCTGATCCACCGGCTTGCCGACGCCCTGGAGGCCGACGAAGACGAGTTGCTACTGCTGGCGAAGCGAGTTCCAGAGCCGGTCAAGAAGCGAGTCCTACAACGGCCTGACGCCTTCCGTGCGTTCGCCGGCTGCGACGACGCCACGCTCGACAAGCTGATGAATCAGATCGGCCAGTCGCCAACGCCCCGGAAGACGACAAAACGGAAGACCACTACATAGGCGAGTGCTTTCATGAGCGAGACGCTGTTCAAGAAGGTCGATTATTCTTTGTCGAAGCTGATGGATGACATCGAGATGGGCACCATCGGCCTGCCCGACATCCAACGTCCGTTCGTATGGAAGAATGCCAAGATTCGTGACCTGTTCGACTCGATCTATCGAGGCTACCCGGTCGGATACTTCCTCTTCTGGCAGAACTCATCCGATGGGAGCCAGAAGCAAATCGGAACTGAGCAGAAACAGAAGGTGGCGAACCTGCTGATCGTGGACGGCCAACAGCGATTGACCTCGCTCTTCGCCGTCATCAAGGGCATTCCCATCGTCAGGGAGTCATACGAGAAAGAACAAATCGAGATCGCTTTCCGACCGACTGATGAAACCTTTGAAGTCGCTGACGCCGCCATTCGCAAAGATTCGGAGTACGTTTCCAACATCTCGATCTTGTGGGCAAAGAACGCCAATCTCTTCGACATCGTTGGGAATTACATCGACAACCTGAAGAAGCATCGAGAGGCGGCTGGAACTCCGCTTGGAACGGAGGAAATCAAGAAGATTCAGATTGCCATGCAGCGTGTCTCCAACCTCCTGAGTTATCCCTTCACTGCTCTCGAACTGGCTGCCAGCATCAACGAGGAACAAGTCGCTGAAGTATTCGTCCGCATCAACAGCAAAGGCAAGGTGTTGAATCAGTCCGACTTTATTCTCACGCTGATGTCGGTTTTTTGGGACGAGGGACGCACTCAGTTAGAAGACTTCTGCCGAGAAACCCGAATTCCCTCAAAGAACAAGCCAAGCCCATTCAATCACTTCATCGAACCCGATCCTGACCATCTGTTGCGGGTATCAATTGGCGTTGGATTTCGTCGAGCGAGGCTAAAATACGGGTACTCGCTGCTTCGGGGCAAAGACCTTGAAACCGACCAATTCAGTGACCAACGGCGGATCGAGCAGTTTGAACTCCTGAAGGCTGCACAGGCCGATGTCTTGAACCTTCAAAACTGGCACGGGTTCCTCAAGACCCTTCACCTGGCGGGCTATCGTGGATCGCACATGATTAGCTCCAGCACGACCCTCATCTACGCCTATGTGTTCTACCTCATTGGAAAGAAATCCTTCAAGGTTGATGGATTCACCCTGTCCAATGTCATCGCCAAATGGTTCTTCATGGCTTCATTGACGGGCCGCTATACTGGCGGCTCACCCGAAACGGCGATGGAAAAAGACTTGGCGGCTATCCGTGAGTTCAAGAATGCCGAGCAACTGTTGACCTGGATGGACAAGACCATCGAAAGCGAATTCACCGACGATTTCTGGAACATCACCCTCCCCAACAGGCTCGACACGTCCTCGGCGACCAGCCCGATCTCATACGCCCTCAACGCTTCCTTGAACTTGCTCCATGCAAAGGTGCTTTTTTCCAACAAGAAAGTCGTGGACTTGCTCGACCCGACTCAAAAAGGCGATAAGTCGGCAGCGGAACGGCACCACCTGTTTGCCAAGAAATACCTCAAGTCCAAAGGGATTTCGACAACACGAGAAACCAACCAAATTGCAAACTTCGCTCTCGTCGAATGGGACGACAACATCAAGATTTCCGGCGATGCACCAGAAGACTACTGGCCGATCTACTCCCAGCGTTTCTCGGAAAATGAACTCGCTCAGATGTGCCACTGGCACGCCTTGCCGGTGAACTGGCACAAAATGGAATACCGAGAATTCCTGGAAGCACGACGAAAACTGATTGCCAAGGTTGTCAAAGAGGGTTTTGGGCATATCGCCCACGGTACATCAACGGGGGTCGGTTCTCAGGATGATCTCCCGATCAAGGATATTATCGCAAATGGCGAGACGACGAGGATCGAATTCAAGTCAACGCTCAGAGTCAATCTCCACACCGGCCAACCGGACAAGAAGATGGAGCAATCCTGCTTGAAGACGATTGCTGCATTCTTGAACTCGCACGGTGGGCATCTTGTCGTCGGAGTGGCGGACAGCGGAGAAGTTCTCGGCATCGAGAAGGATGGGTTTCCGAATGAAGACAAAATGAAACTGCACCTGGTCAATCTTCTGAAGGACCGCATGGGGCCGCAACACATGCTCCACGTCGAACCTCGTTTCGAGGCACTTGACGGCAAGAAGGTTCTGGTGGTCCGATGCAAGCCATCTAGCCTTCCGGTCTTTCTCAAGGATGGCAGCACGGAACAGTTTTTCGCAAGGACAGGTGCAGCGACCACGGAACTGCTTCCCAGCCAAATTCAGGCGTACATCAAGCAGCGATTTTAAGCCAACTAGGTCGCCGGCCACCAGCAAGCATTCAGTCCCTTGATGTCTCGCCCTCGATGTTGGCGATTGTCTCACGCTACCAAACATTGCGGCCAGGTCGGGCCGAGATGCTGCAATACCTTCTCCACCACCCACACCTGACCGTTCGCCTTTTCTGTTTGCTGGTAGACCCACCTGGCGATCTGAATCGACGCTGACAAATCACAAGGCAACGCTGCATCTTGAAGTCGGGATCGAAGTACGTCTTGATGGAGTAGGTTCCGCTC
>JBBRME010000368.1:0-2869 GCA_038230995.1 Gemmatales bacterium | reverse complement strand
GTATGAGCGATGCACGAGGTAAGTTCGGAGAGCGCGGTGGTAGATCGACTCGAGTGACCACTTCACGATCTGTTTTTTTGTCTCCATCGAGTGTTGTAGATGTCGTCATCATTTTGCGGTCGCTGGAAGTCATCATGCCTTTGAGGGCCGAACTGCCGACGTTGGCGATCTTCTTACGGGCCACGATTTGATCCATGATTCGCAGGCCATCGAACGCATCTTCACCGTAGTAGACGTTACCTTTGTAAACGCGGGTCAGGTCTTCTTCGACGTACCGGCGGTTGAGTGCAGCCCCGCCGAGGATGACCGGTGGAGCCAGTCCGCGGTCATTCAAAGTGATGAGGTCTTCCTTCATGATGACGGTGGATTTCACCAGCAACCCGCTCATGCCGATGGCATCGGCCTTGGTCTTCTCGTACTCCGCAATCATCGCATCGACCGGTTGTTTGATGCCGATGTTGTAGACCTTGTAGCCATTGTTCGTGAGGATGATGTCCACGAGGTTCTTGCCGATGTCGTGAACGTCGCCCTTCACGGTGGCCAGCACGATCTTGCCTTTTTCTTGGCCGTCGGCTTTCTCCATGAACTGCTCGAGGTACGCTACAGAAGTTTTCATCACCTCGGCACTTTGCAGCACGAACGGCAATTGCATTTGCCCGCTGCCAAAGAGTTCACCCACGGTCTTCATGCCGTCAAGCAGCACGTTGTTGATGATGTCGATGGCCGAGTAGTCTTTCAGGCCCAAGTCGAGGTCGACGATTAGGGAATCGCGACGACCTTGGATCACCGCTTGTCGCAGCCGTTCTTCAACGGTGTCGCCGAGGGTCTTAGCTTCTTTCTTCACGCCCTTCTTGTCGGCATAGTGTTCGATGAGCATCTGCAACGGGTCTTCAACGCAGTTGCCGTGCACGTCGAACTTGCGTTCATCGAACAACAAGCGTCGGCACAGTTCCTTGCCTTCTTCGTCGATGTTCGCCAACGGCATGATCTTCGATGCATGCAGAATCGCGGAGTCCAGCCCGTACTGAATTGCGTAGTGCAGATACACGGAGTTGAGCACTTGCCGGGTGTAAGGCAGCAAGCCGAAGCTACAGTTGCTCAGGCCCACGTGGGTGAGGCATCCGGGCAAGCGCTGCTTGACGAGCTTGATGGCATCGAACGTGGCGATGGCACTCTTGCGTGTCTGTTCCTGCCCCGTGCTTACGGGGAAGGTGAGCGGATCGAACATCAGGTTCGATGGGTGCATCTTGTATTCATGCACCACGATGTCGTAGATGCGTTTGGCAACTTCATACTTCCACTCGGCGGTATCGGCCTGGCCAACTTCATCAATCGTCAATGCAACGAGCGAGGCCCCGTATTTCTTCGCCAGGATCGTCTTGGGGTCGAGAGTCTTGCGACCATCTTCAAGGTTGATGCTGTTGATGACCGTCTTGCCGCTACACAACTTGAGTGCAGCTTCGATGACCAGAGTCTCGGTGCTGTCGATCATGATCGGCTTGGTCAGCACAGCGTTATACCGTTTGATGACTTCCTTCATGTCGCGCACGCCATCGCGACCGACGTAGTCCACGCACACATCCAACAGGTGGACGCCTTCGCGTTCCTGCTCACGGGCCATTTCGGTCAGGCCGTTCCAGTCTTCCTTCTCAAGAAGTTGCTTGAACTTCTTGGAACCGTTGGTGTTGGTGCGTTCGCCCACCAACAGTGGCTTTTGATCCACTTCCAATTCCTGACTGGCTTGCAGACTGCTGACCAGTGGCAGATAGATGGGTGATCGCTTGGCAGGCTTCTTGCCGTACACGCGGTCGCACACCACCTTCATATGATCCTTGGTTGTGCCACAGCAGCCGCCAATGATATTGACACCGAAGTCGGTCACAAAGCGATCAAGCCAGTCGGCTAAGCCACCCGGATCGAGCGGAAAGTACGTCTCGCCATTGCGGTTTTCGGGCAGCCCAGCGTTCGGCAACACACTGAGTTTCTTTGCGCAGTGCTTGCTGAGGTGCTTAATGCTATCCAGCATCAAGTCCGGGCCGACTCCGCAGTTCATGCCGATCACATCGATCTCGTCCAGGCATTCCAAGGCTACGAGCGCCGTGGCAATATCAGTACCCGGCAGCATCTTCTGTCGCGCATCAATGATGGTGAGTTGAACCATCAACGGGATCTTCACCCCGGCTCTCTTCATCTCCTCGATGGCTGTAATGGCCACGCACTTGGCTTGCAGGATGTCGAAACAGGTCTCGATGAGAATGGCATCGACTCGTTCTTCGATCATCGTTCGCAATTGCGCACGGTAGCCTTCGGCGAGTGTGTCGAAGTCAATGTAAATGGCCGGGTCGGTGAGGCTGGGCATCTTGGTGCCGGGGCCAACGGAACCGACCACAAAGCGCGGACGCTTTGTGGTGCTGAACTTTGATGCAGCCTGCTTGGCAATCTGAATGTTCTGCCGGTTAATTTCAACAATCTTGTCGCCCAGGCCGAACTCGCCAAGACCAATGGCGTTGGCGTTGAAGGTGTTCGTTTCAATCGCATCACAACCTGCTTCCAAATAACCTTCGTGGATTTCCTGAATCCAATTTGGGTAGGTGTACACCAAAGCATCCGAAAGGTTCAGCAGCGATTTGCCATTGGGTGCGTAGCCCCAATCCGCTTCGGTGGGCTTGTACCGGTGCAAACTCGTGCCCATGCCACCATCAAGGATGACAACGCGTTCATCGGACAACGACAATAACGAAGGTGCGGACATGGCCACTCAATCCAAAATAGAAGTTCAACGTCTTAAGATAGCCCGTTGTGCAGCGTATACCAGAAAGGAACCGCTGGTTGCGAAGTGAGGTCACAAAATAATGCCACCCCGGGTCAT
>JBBRME010000367.1:0-2870 GCA_038230995.1 Gemmatales bacterium | reverse complement strand
GGAAACCGCCTTGGGGAAGTGCGGAGTTCGGAGTGGGGAATGCGGAGTTCAAGAAGATCGTTCTTCAATCCCGCACTCCGAATTCCGCACTCCGCACTTCCCAAGGGTAAGGGTGAAACGGTGCGGGGCGCAAGCCCTTAAAGTAAGAGCGCACCAGCGGCAGGGCGACCTGTCGGCTCGGCAAACCCCACCAGAAGCAAGGCCAAATAAGCAGTCAGGATCGACCCGATCCGTTATGAGCTGCGGGTAGGCTGCTCGAAGCCGTTGGTAACAACGGCCCTAGATAAATGACGGTCTTGCCGTGGGCAACCACGGCGGACAAAACCCGGCTTACAAGTTCGCCTCGTTCATCGTTCCGGATCTCCTCATGCTGGCCAAGTTCTTCCACAACGCTCGCCGACGCTTCTTCCCTTCAGTTGCGGAAATCCACGCCGAGAACGAACAACACATTGCTGACCTAAAGCTACACCCAGAGGTTGAACGCCGCGTACGCATGACAGTGAGTTGCCGGGATACTGACCCGATCCCCAAGGTACGCCGAGCCGGGAAGGTGCTGGAGATCGACGGCACCCGTATGCAGTTCATGCATAACGGAGTGAAGGTGATTGCCGGTGGGTATCACGGTACCTGGATGGGTGAGATCATCCGCCAGCTACGCGGCCATCACGAGCCGCAGGAAGAATGGGCGTTCCACCAAATCGTTCAACTTGTCCGCCCCGGTGGAGTTATGCTCGAACTCGGCAGCTTCTGGGCGTACTTCTCGCTGTGGTTTGCCCATGTTGTTCAGCAGGCCACCAACTACATCGTGGAGCCGGATGCCAACAACATGGCCGTGGGGCTGAAAAACTTTGAGTTGAACGACCGCAAAGCAACGAGTCAGCAAGCCAGTGTCGGTGGCATGTCACTCGCGGCAAGGCCATTTACCTGCGAGAGTACCAACACAGTTGAGCAGATTGCTGAAATCAGTGTCGATGACTTCGTCGAACAACACCAGATTGCGAAGCTCGACCTGATCCTTGCGGACATCCAGGGGGCCGAGTTACCCATGTTGCATGGGTTGGTGCGATCGCTTGCGGCAAAGAAAATCCGCTTCATCGTGGTGTCGACGCATCACCACAGCATCAGTAGTAGCCGCACCACGCATCAGGATTGCCTGGCGTGGTTGCAACAACACGGGGCCACGGTGTTTGCCGAGCACGCCGTCGAGGAAGGCTACAGCGGAGATGGGGTCATCGTGGCCAGCTTCGACCCGGCCGATGCCAACTTACCGAAGATTCAACTCAGCAGGAATCAACCGGCGAACTCACTCTTCCGTGGCGAGTGAGTTACTTCACTTCATCCGCTTTGCGGGTGCCTTTGCCCACTTTCTTCGTCAAAGAGTCGCCAAGCTCGTCTCGGGCTTGGGCGGCGTACTTCTGCAATTTCTCCACCACGTCCGGGTGCTGATCGAACACGTTTTTCGACTCAGCTAAGTCATCAGTCAGGTTGTATAAAAGTGGTACGTCGATCGGTACAGTCTTGTAGCCCGCGTTCCGACCGTCGGCTCCGGGCTTGCGTTCTTCGAGCATCTGTTGCGATTTGTGAAGGAGTATCAACTTCCACGGGCCGGATCGAATCGCCCGCAGTTCGCCCTGTGCGTAGTAGTGCCAATAGGCTTCGTGCGGGTTATTGGCGTTCTTTTCACCCGCCAGAATGGGCCAGCAGTCCAGACCATCAATCGGGAGCTTCGGCAACTCGGCGCCAATCAGCTTGGCCAAGGTCGGGAATAGGTCAATCGTCATCAGCATTTCCTTCTGCACGGCACCAGCAGGAATCTTCCCCGGCCAACGGGCAATCATCGGCACGCGGTGCCCACCTTCGAAGACTGTGCCCTTCCCTTCTCGAAGTCCGGTGCAATTGCCTGCGTGATTGCCGTAACCAAGCCATGGGCCGTTATCGCTGGTGAAGATCACCAGTGTATCTTTCTCGAGGTCGTGCTTCTTCAACATCGCCAAAATTTCACCAACGCTCCAATCAAGTTCCTGAATGACGTCGCCATACAACCCCTGCTTGGACTTGCCACGAAATTTGTCCGACACAAACAAAGGCACATGCGGCATCGAGTGTGCGACGTACATGAAAAACGGCTTCGCCTTGTTCGCTGTAATGAACTCGACGGCCCGCTCGGTGTACTTGGTCGTCAGTTGTGTTTGATCTTCAGCAGTGACGTCGTCGTCGATGATCTTGGTGTTCTCGAACATTACGAGTTTCGGATAGTTCGCACGATCCGGGCGATGCGGCCACATGTCGTTCGAGTAAGGCAATCCGAGGTACGAATCAAAGCCATGATTCGTGGGTAAGAATTGTTCGTGGTGACCAAGGTGCCACTTCCCCACCATACCTGTGGCATAGTTCTTCGACTTGAACATCTCCGCCAGCGTGGTTTCACTCTTAGCAATACCATGCGTGGCGTTAGGCCCAAGTGCCCCGTGGATGCCCAAGCGATTGGCATAGCACCCGGTGAGCAAGCTAGTGCGTGATGCAGAACAGACAGCCTGCGACACGTGAAAATCCGTGAAGCGGATACCGTCTTTCGCGAGTTGATCGAGATGAGGTGTCGTCCAACCCTTGGCCCCGAAGCAACCAAGATCGGTGTACCCGAGATCATCTGCGTAGATGATGACGACGTTCGGTAACCGTTGCTGCCCATACAGAGACGTCGTCAACACAGCAGACAACACCAGTGCCGAGTGAAGTTTCATGATCGTGAACTCAGTGGTTTTATCGCCTTACGAGCAGGCGGTTTCTTGCCTGACAGTGGTTCGCTACCGCCTTTGGGCTTGGCAGTGGCCGGTTCCGTGGGTGGTTTCGCCTCGGCTGTCGGTGGCGTC
>JBBRME010000366.1:0-2878 GCA_038230995.1 Gemmatales bacterium | reverse complement strand
TGGCAAACGCGAGACGATCCTTGATGTGCCGAAGTACGACTTCAATTGGCAGTCGAGTTACGTCTACGCCAAGCCGTTGGTCATCCCTGCGGGCACCACCATGGAATGCACCGCGTGGTACGACAACTCGGCGAAGAACCCGTTCAACCCCGACCCGAAGAAGATGATCCGCTGGGGCGACATGACCAGCAGCGAGATGATGATCGGCTTCGTGATGTACCACACCGCGAAGTAGCCCCGTTAGCCGCGAGATGGAATCGAGCGCGGAGATGTCTCACTCGCTCGATTGTAGATTCACACCTCATGTCAATGACACACCCTCTCCCGGATAGTTTCATCATGCGATCATCTCTACTGATGCTTTGTTTGTGGGGTTGTATCAACTCTGCGATTGCAAAGGAACCGATTCAATCTTCAGCGGAACTGGTAGCGGCCGTGAAGGCCGCGAAGGAAAGCGACACCATCGAACTTGCGGCAGGCAAGTTCGAACTTGAAGCCACACTGGAACTCAAAGGGAAGCTGACGCTCAAAGGCGCGGGAGTGGACAAAACCACACTCACGCACACAGCGAACTGGAAGCCTTCCACCAAGACCCTGCCCGATCCGGAGATGAAGCTCGAAGGACTGGACACCGACGCCTACTTGATCCGCCTCAAGCGCGACACCACTGGCGTGACCATCTCGGACATGACGTTGAACTGCCCGCAACTGCACGGGGCCATCTTCGCGTGGTTCCACAAAGAACTACACCTGCACCACCTGCAGATCAAGGACACCCTTTGGTGCGGGTTGCGTACCTTCGGCCTGCAAAAGGCGAAGATCCACGACTGCGAGTTTGTGGACGCAGGCGGACGCTGGGAGAAGGGCAAGCCGGGCGTGAAGGGCGGCAACACCGGTGGTGGTATCTTCGCCTGCTGGATGAGCGATTGCGAGATTTTTGACAACCGCTTCCATCGCACCAACGAAGCTCCCGAGCGCGAGTTCTATGGCATCAAGGTACGGCAGGGCACGCGCTGCCACGTCCATCACAACACCATCGAGACCGGCTTCAGCATGGAGTTCCCCTTCGAGAACGACGAAGACAACGAGATCGACCATAACTACTGCCGCTATGCCATCAGCATCCCCAAGTATGCCGGTGGCGTGGTGCCCAAGAGCGGCAAGACGTTTCACATCCATCACAACTTGTTCAAGGATGGTTACAGCATCGAGTTCGTACGCAATGGCGTGGAGATCGACCATAACCTGTTCGATTTTGATGTCGCCAGCGATGGTAGCAACCTCATCTCCGGCTTCGGCAATGCGGATGCAAAGGGGCCAGCGAGCTTCCACAACAACCTCGTGAGCAACCCTGGTCGCGGCGTGATCTGGATCAACGAAGTGTTCAACAACCTTGAAGTGCGGAATAACCACATCATCACCCGCACCACGAAAACGCCACGTAAAGAAGGCTTGTTCGGCTTCAACCCGAAGTGCAACTTCAAGACGATCAGCTTCAAAGACAATCTGATCGAATGCGAAGGCGAACCACGCCCGCTGCTGCGCTGCAAGGAAAGTTACGGCTCTGTGATCGAGAACAACACGCTGACCAACATCACCGATGCGGAGAAGTACAAGAACGAAAAGGCCGACCGCGTGATCGGCTTAGAGAAGCCATTGAAATTCGAGTGCGGGATGAAGGGTGAGTTCAGTGTGGATGGCTGGAAGACGGCGAAAGCGAAGAAGTAACCGTGGATCACTGACAAGACGCTGCCCTCAAGGCTGAGTTCCTGAGATTGACACCGGCGGTACGATGAAGGTGCCACTCACCAGTAGTAACTAGGAACTCATGAAGGTTTTTCACTGCGATCATTGCCAGCATTTGATCTTCTTCGAAAACGTGCAGTGCGTGAAATGCGATCACACTCTGGCCTACCTGCCGGACCTCGGCATCGTCGGTTCACTTGATGCCGTGGAAGGTGGCCTATGGACAACACCCGTGCCCAGGGCCAATGGGCGTACGTATCGGCTCTGTAGCAACTACTTCAACGAAGAAGTTTGCAACTGGGCCATCCCGACGGACGAACCCAATCCGCTGTGTTTGTCATGCCAGCTCACCGCAACGATTCCCGACCTCACGATCGTGGGTAACCGCGATGCCTGGTACAGGGTGGAAGTAGCCAAGCGTCGTTTGGTGTACACGCTGCTGGCCTTGAACTTGCCAATCGTCAACCGCGTGACTGATCCGGTGAATGGACTGGCGTTTGAATTCCTTGCGGATCAAGTAGGTTCAACCGACGAGAAAATCCTGACTGGTCATGCGAGTGGACTCATCACGCTGAACATTGCCGAGGCGGATGATGCGGAGCGCGAACGCCGTCGGGTACAAATGCACGAACCGTACCGCACGCTTGTTGGTCACTTCCGCCACGAGATCGGCCACTACTACTGGGATGTGTTGATCCGCGATTCCAACTGGCTGAACAGTTTCCGTGAGTTGTTCGGCGATGAACGGGCCGACTACGGCGAAGCGTTGAAGACGCACCATGCCAATGGCCCACGCCCCGGTTGGCAGAACCAATTTGTATCGGCCTACGCCAGTGCGCACCCCTGGGAAGACTGGGCCGAGACCTGGGCGCACGCCCTGCACATGGCCGACACCCTGGAAACCGCCGCCGATTGCGGAGTACGGTTGAGGCCCGACGATCAGAGTAAGCCGACGGTCAAAGCCATTGGCGACCCCGTGGCCGAGGATCGCACGTTTGACGACCTCATGGGCGACTGGTTAGCGCTGACATATTTGCTGAACAACCTGAACCGTGGATTAGGCCTACCCGATGGCTACCCGTTTGTGCTGAGTGCCCAAGTGACGAGCAAACTCCGGTTCGTTCACGATGTC
>JBBRME010000365.1:0-2883 GCA_038230995.1 Gemmatales bacterium | reverse complement strand
CCGTGGCGGTCGTTGCTTCGGTCGATTCCAACATCCGTTGCCAGCCGTCGAGCTTCTGCCGCAGGTGCCAGTGCTCGTAGCTCTTCTGCCGAAGTTGAGCCTCGGCACTGCTGAGTTGATGTTCTCGTTCTTCGATGGCTTGCTCGCGCAGTCGCACATCACGGGTCAGGTCTTCCATCTCGGCGAAGGTCTTGCTTTCGGTGTCGTGCCATTGATCACGTGCAGCGGCCAACGCTGCCACATGTTCCGTCAGAATGGCCCGATGGTCGGTGAGTTCCGTCTCGCGGCGTTCCAAGTCCGTCCGCAATACAGCGAGCTTGGCCCGCTCGCGTTGCGTGGCCTGATGACTGCTTTGAATCTCGGTGAGCAGTTGCTCGGCTTCGCGGGTCATGCCGGGGTGGAACTTCGGTGCTTCAAGCGACACCAGTGCTTTTTGCAGCGGTTCGCTCACGCCCACCTCAAGTTGGTTCTCCGCGTTGGTGCGTTGATCTTCGAGTTGCTTCAGCACCGCACGTGTATGCAGGGCGCGGGCTTCTAGCGACTCAATCTCGTGTTGCAGTGCGGCTTTGCGGGCCTCCAGCGTCTCATGCTGATCGACTTGCTGCTTGGCAATGCGTTCGACAGTACGCTCACGCAGTTCTACAGATTGAGTATTGTCCTTGATCCAACTCTCGGCCTTGGTGCGGTCGTCGAGCAACCGGCGCTGGTTGTCGGTTAGCAATTGCCAGGCAGTGCCAAGTTGTTCCTGATAGTTCTTGAGATTCGTCTGTCGTTTATCGAGTTCGGTTTGTTGTTGCTGAAGTTGTTTGCGTTCGCCATCCACGTCCTTCCGCAGGCGTTGGCGTTCGGCTTCCGTAGCCAGTCTTTCAGTTGTCCAGCGCACTTTCATCCGGCGAAGGAACCGCTGATAAACCCGATGCGACTTCTCACGTTCGCTCTTCGCTAGCTCTCGCAAATTCATCAGCCGATGTTTGCGGGTGTCGAACTCGGCTTGTTCGGCCTGTAGTTGATCACGTTCCTTGGCAATGTCTCGGCGTACCGCTTCACGATGCAGCACCATGTCGGCAACGCGCATCGGCCCTGGTTCAAAGACTTGACCGTGCCAGCGGAAGGTCATTGGTACACCGGCTACGGTCAGTGAGTCGCCATCGTGCAAGATGGCCGCAAGACACGGATCGCCATTGCGCGATGTACTTTCGGAATTCCACGCGCGCAGCATCGGCCCGGCAGGAGTGATCGTGAGGATGGCATGCACTGGCTCAGCACTTGGCAGGTGCACGTCGGCGTTTGCGCCGGAACCAAGAATGCACAACGGCAGCGGGATTGCGACACGGCGTTCACCGCGTTTCCCGGGTTGCACAATCAATTCACCAAGGCTTGCACCGTCAACCTGACCCACCATCGCCGTTCCCCCCAGCGCATCTTCCCCCGTGACGCTTATGCCAAGTCTGCTGGAATTTGGAAGGTGGAAAATGATCGAAAAGATGGTGAGATGGGCGATCCAGGCGAACAGCACAACGTTAACGTGCCGGTGGATTGTTCCTTGTCTGCATTCCGAAATTTACAAGGGAACCTTCTCCCCAGGTTCGGGTACCACGGGCACCAATCTGTTCACGATCAGTGCCATGAGTTCCGGCAGGTTCTGCTTCGTAGTCGCTGACACCGCAATGTCCGTGATCCAACTTGGTTGGGCGAGGTCGCACTTGTTGGCCACGCGCAGGACGTTGGCCAGCCTGGCCGGTGGCGGCACTTCATCCGTGGAAGGATCTTCCAGCCATAGCACGAGGTCGGCAGCGCGCATTGCTTTGTTAGCGCGGGCGATGCCTGCTTCTTCCAACTCGTCAGCACTGTCGCGCAAACCAGCAGTGTCGCTCAGGGTCACCGGCCAACCGTCGAACGCGGTCGTGAAGCTCACCACATCACGCGTGGTGCCGGCCACGGGAGCCACCACGCTGCGCTGGAACCCGGCCAGCGCATTCATCAGCGAACTCTTCCCCACGTTAGGCGGGCCAGCCAGTGCCACGTTCCACGGTGTCACAAGGTGTGCACCCAGCTTGGCCAAGGCATGGTTGCGTGTTTCATCAGTACTGGGTGTGGTGTTGCCCGATGCCTGTTCCAGCAGGATGTTCGCGGTGCGTTGCGTGGGGGCGAAGGGCAGCAACTCCATCGCCCGGTTGGTTGCGCTGTAGGGCACCTGCTCCGCATCCAGTTGTTTGATCAACCAGCGCACCACCTGCTGCCCGCCGTGGCAATGCACTTCGAACTCTGGCGGGTCGAGTTGCTTCACTGCCAGAATCACTTCATCGCCCACCCCGTCGCCTTCGCCCAGCGTGCCATACCAGAAGCGGTGCAGAACTGGTTCAGCGGGTAGCGCTGTGCCACCAGGTCGGCGGAAGAGTTCCTGCAACTTGGCCCACGCACCGGCCCCGCGCAGCCGCAGCACGGCGATGGCCCCGGTAGTCGGCGGCGTCAGCAGTGTCACCTCGCACGACGGCATTACTTCACCTCGAAGGTCTTGCGGATCGGCTTGGTCGGCGTTTTGAGTTTCACATTGTCCTTCGCTTCAAACGGCACACCAAAGCGGTTGCCACAGATGTCTTCCAGTGTCGGATCAATGACCACGGTGTATTTGCCCGGTGGCCAAGCCTTGATGTTGCTGCCGAAGGAAATGCCATCCCGTGTCACGGTCGCACCAGCCCACTTGGTCACATTCTTGCCGTCCTCGTCTTCCAACCACACAATTCGCGTCATCAGTTCCGGATCCATCACCCGCCAGAAGCTGAGTTGCATGGTCGGATCCGAACCGGCCTGACTGTACCTGAATGGGAGATTTAATGTGACTTCGTCTTCCGTCAGTGCTCGTATCTCGGTCTTGTCCGTCTT
>JBBRME010000364.1:0-2915 GCA_038230995.1 Gemmatales bacterium | reverse complement strand
TCCTTCTTGCAAGATACGTTGTTACGCAACTCGCTCATGTATGTCCTCTTTAGCCGCTGCCCCCTTCCACAACTCAGTGGCTGACCGTAGTCCAGGAAGAGTGTGCAATCGAAGCGACCGAAAGTCCCTGTACCCACGTCCGAGGCCCGCTTCGACAACGAAGTCGAAACCGACCTGATCGAGTGCTCGTCTGCCAAGTGCGTTGTCAATGCCACAGAGGGCAACCGCCGGTTCATTCGCCTGTCGGCGGAAAGATGCATCGAACAACCGTTCGTTAATAATTGTGCTGAAACCACGACGCTCCGCCCAGGTCGCCATGGCCCGCGTCTTCTTCAACCCAATTGTGGTCAGGTCGGTTAGGATTGATGTGCTCATCGACGACTGTGTTAACCGATCCACGTCCTGAAGAACCAGTGTGAGATCCGACGGGCGTGGATACGGTAAGAGTCCGAGACCCCACATAAAGGCTTGGCCAAGGTGGCCGAGGCCAATTAGCCACAGTTGTGATGGCAAGTACCGGAGTGCCGGCTCATCATTTCCTGTCCCGATCCAACTCAACTCTGGTGATGGGTTCCAAAGGGATAGCCCCACTGCCCGTCGTCCCGCCGCGCCAATCTTGTCACTTACAGCGAGGAACACCTCGTTGACGGCGAGTGCCGCCGAGAGCATGGGGGCAAGCGGCATGGAGGAACCAAAGGAGGCCATTGTTATCTCTGAGTGGACAGGCAGTATTCCACCGCGCCACCCCGAGAACGCCGTCCTGACATGGAATTCCGCCTCTCGCGGCTTTGATTTGGTGCCGACGTTCACGATCGGAGTATTGGGTGGGATCGCCGCCGGTAAGCCACCGAGCGCAACAACTGATTCGTGAAGAGTCGCGCCGAACGGAAGCGATACTGCAAGCGGCACCGCGAGGTCACCAGCAACCGTCACCCCACCCAAAAACACTCGTCGCGCAAGAGCCACACCTGTTAGAAGCGCAGCTTGGTGTAGTGGGTCATGCGCATCATTAGGATCAATTGCGAAAGCCAGACGATAACCATTGAACATCGCCTCTGCTTCGGCGACGCTTGAAGCCGCACCGCTGTCGAGTGCCTGCTTAACGAGTCGATGAAGTGATTCGGCAAGATTGTGCGAGTTCATCCCCACCCTCTAACTAAATGCCAATGAAGAAGAATCGCCGCCGTTCATCCAGTGGCACAGTGTGCCATCGCTTGCCGCCTTCGTAGCGGTAGACGCCAACTTCACGGCGGCAGACAGGAGCGGCTGCGAAATGCGGGACAATCAAAGCAAGATGCCCGCTCCGTGAGACCATCGGGTGATTTTGATCGGAGCCGCTCTGCTCCGAACTGCCGGGGTGAGTATGAACATCGGCCACAACGGATAAATCGCGTTCTTTGCAGATGTCCCAAAGCGCTGCGAAGAAACGTCCATCAAACCGAACAATGCCAGTCTTCAAGGCGTTGGGGTCAAGATCATCGTAAAGAACAAAGTCCACAATCCTCACTCGCCCACGATGCCGCCGTCCGAGCAGAAAGGCTCCACTCTCACGAGTATCGTCGAGTCCACGGTCCCGGAGTCTGCTTAAGAGTCGTCGCCAGAGGAACCAAGAGCACGAAAGCTCATGCTGCGGCGACAGCAATCGCGCGATAGTCGCGGCTATGTAGAAGTTCATGAACTAGCTCCAAGTACTGAACGATTCCATCTTCCAGCCTCCAGATTTTGGACGGCATCTCAGTTCGCCAGTTGTCGTGACCTGCAATCGCTTCCCGGTCGCATGGTAGATAAAGTGCTGTGCCTTGCTTCCATCCATGGTTGAAAACCGCCCCCACTCTGCCTCCGCTACTCTTGGGCCACTGGTCGGGAGTGAGTATCTCGTTGCGTTCCAAATCCCAGAGGCACGCTGTCGGTGGTGAGTGTGGATACCCTTGCGCGTTGAAGCGGACTACGAATTCACGGCTGTCTTTGGCCGTGACTCCGATGTAGGCGTGGGGCCAGGTGACGCTTAGAAGCCGCCACCGTCCTTCAAGCTGCGACAGACGAAAATTGGGTTTCTCGATGTCCGCTAGGAAAGCGCGTTCGTCCGGCGAATTCATTTCACTCCCTCCTCATCCGATTGGCCGTTCACTCGCTCGTCGGGAACTAAGTCGAAAGCAACCTGGCAGAGCGGGCACTTGGTCAGTGTGCCAATATGAGCACCCGGCTGCGGGCGGTCATGAGTACCAGTGATTTGAAGGACGTGTTCGGTTGCGTCATCCGCACTCATGCCAAGCTTCTTTGCGGCCCAACTCTTCACGCGGGCGACAGTAACACTCGGTGAAAACTGATGGTGAAGTGTTTCGGAGTTGAACCGGACAGAGACTTCGACGTGTAAGCATCGGTGTACGTGCACCTTGATGCCGTGCGGGTGAGAGTGTTCCCGCATGAGAACGATTTCCTGAATTGGCTCTTCGCAGTCTTCTAGGAAGATGAGCAATTCACCGACGATCCCGTGCTTCTTGCACAGATGCGCCTTCAACGCGGTAAAGGCTTCGTCGGCATCAAGCTCGCAGTGGCCGATGTCAGTGATACCTTCAACCTGATAGAAGATGTCGATTTTCGCCATTGTTAGTTTCTCCGTTCCAGTTACCGGGCAGTCACTTGTCCCTCTACAAGTTCAATGTCGTGAGGGAGGTAAACCCGGAAGGAGAAAACTGATAAATTAGAGAAGCGTAAGGCGACCTTTCGGGACAGCCGAGCAAACAAAGAAATGTGGACAACGAGGGCACGTCACGGAGTCAACCTCAACAGGGAAATCCCCCGCTGCGATTGAATCGAGCATGGTGTTGCTTTTCTCCTTTTTGCTCCTGATCTTGTTCGACTTCAATTCGACGACTTCGACCAGTTTTTCGACCGTATCATGACTAAGGTAGACC
>JBBRME010000363.1:0-2917 GCA_038230995.1 Gemmatales bacterium | reverse complement strand
GCGGCACTCGCAAAGCCTCGTACCGCCCTACAAGATGGCATTTTCGTTTTGCCTAGAAAGTTGTGACAAACGAACAAAATCAACTGTCGCCTTTCCAACTCCTGCAATCGGAACAGCTTCGCCACACGGTACTCAGCGACCAATGTGTGCCTTGAATATTGTCGTTTTTACACGGTTGGCTTTCTGTTCTGATTGGAACCTGCAACACTTTGGGCGGTTGTGCCCACCCTGACAGCACGCTTGAACGCCACCATGAAAATTCCGCAAGTTTTACTCAAGTGCGTCGTTTTCCTCGGCTCGTTCGTGATGATGACGACCGTGACCGTCGCCCAACGCCCGGTGCCACGGTTGCTCGAACCTGTAGCCACAACAACCAGCGCAGCCCGGCCAACCACACTACCAGTTGGGGCGGAACCCACCGAGTACCCGACCATCCCCGCCACGAACCTACCGACCAAGCCCGTTCTTGAAGCCATCAAGAAACAAGAAGCAAGCTTAAAGGCTCAGCGACAGGGAGCAATCATCACAATCACTGGTTCGGCAGCAAGCCATGAAGAAGTTTGGACCTATGCCGAGGAGGTTCGGCAGTGGAAAGATGTGCAACGTGTGATTATCGGCCAAGTGAGGATTTCGTTACGGTAGGTCGTGCGGGGCAAGTTGTCTCCACGGCTCGCCCGGCAGGTTCCGCGCGATACCAAAGATGACGACGACCATGCCCAGAAAGACAGCCAAAGCAAGCAGTAGTTTTGGCCGTCGCTTCGTGGCATTTGGTCGTACACCCAAGACCCAGTACCAGCTTGCACGCAGCAGATACGGCAGGACCATGAGCACCACCAGCGGCCACATCGCGTTGTAGGCGAAGGCTTGGGCTACGTTCCCCAGCAACAGTGCTTGTACTGCTCTGGTGATGCCGCAACCTGGGCAGTGATAGCCTGTCAGCAGGTGATAGACGCACTTGGGCAACCACGTGGCATCACTCAAGTCCAAGGACCGTAACGCCAGCGCGGCCCAACTCAGCAAGCCAACGGCAATGAGAAGGAGGGCAACACGTACCCATCTCGATCTGCGAATTAGTAGTGGCGTCAATTCTGCCATGATCACAATGTATCGTTACCGTCGTACAACAACGTGGATGGTTTTTTGGCTCAGAAGGTGTCGTCATGGTCGATCCGTTACTGGTCGGTTGGAGTGGCAAGGATGTCTCGTTGCTCCCCAAGATGGCGAATCGCCACGGGTTGGTCGCCGGGGCCACCGGTACGGGTAAAACCGTGACCCTGCAACGAATGGCCGAGGCGTTCAGCCGAATTGGCGTGCCAGTGTTCCTGGCCGACGTGAAGGGCGACCTCTCGGGCCTGAGCCAACCGGGTTCGGCCGCCAACACGAAAGTGCAGAAGCGCGTTGAGCAATTCGGCCTGAAAGATAGTTTCGTGTACGAAGCCTGCCCAGTGATGTACTGGGACGTGTTCGGTGAGCAGGGCCACCCGGTGCGGACGACCATCTCCGAGATGGGCCCGCTGCTGTTGAGCCGGTTGCTCGACCTGAACGAAACCCAAGCCGGGGTACTGCAACTCACCTTCAAAGTGGCCGATGACAACGGCCTGCTGTTGTTGGATCTCAAAGACCTTCGCGCGATGCTCCAGCACATCGCCGGCAAGGCAAAGGAACTGACCACCGAATACGGCAACGTCAGCCCGGCCAGCATCGGGGCAATCCAGCGTGGGTTGCTGCAGTTGGAAGAACAAGGTGGCGACAAGTTCTTCGGTGAACCAGCACTGGACATTCACGACTTGATGCAGACGGACAAGGGCCGGGGCGTCATCAACATTCTCGCTGCCGATAAGCTCATGCTGAAGCCGATGCTGTACAGCACGTTCCTGCTGTGGATGCTGGCGGAACTGTACGAAACGATGCCAGAAGTGGGCGACTTGGAAAAGCCGAAACTGGTGTTCTTCTTCGACGAAGCACACTTACTGTTTAAGGACACTCCCAAGCCGTTGATGGAAAAGATCGAGCAAGTGGTTCGCCTGATCCGCTCGAAGGGCGTGGGTGTTTACTTCGTCACGCAGAATCCGCTCGACGTTCCCGAAACCGTGCTGGCCCAATTAGGTAACCGGGTGCAACATGCCCTGAGGGCCTTCACACCTCGCGATCAGAAGGCCGTGAAGGCCAGTGCGGAGAACTTCCGCGACAACCCGAATATCGACGAGGTCGAGGTCATCACCCAGCTTCAAGTGGGCGAAGCCCTTGTGTCATTCTTGGATGAAAAGGGCACACCGAACATCGTTGAGAAGGCTTTGATCCTGCCACCGGGCACGCTCATCGGCCCCGTGACACCGGAACAACGCAAGGCGATCATCGAGAAGTCCACGGTGTTTGGGCACTACGAAAAGGTCATCGATCGTGAGAGTGCTTACGAAATCCTCAAGGGCAAAGTGGCCCCGGACGACGGCCATGCCGCGGATGCTGACCAGAAAGCCAAGCGCGATAAATTCGATCAGCACCGTGCTGAGGAAGAGGCCGCGCAACCCGAAGAGAAGATCAAGAAGCCCGCAGCCAAGCGTACCGACGGCGTGGTGGTGACGTTCTTGAAAAGTGCAGCCCGCAACACCGCCAGCGCCCTTGGCTATCTCATCAAGCGCGGGCTCTTCGATAACATTCTCGGTATGAAGAAGCGTCGAAGATAATGGTCACATGAGCCTCGAGCTGCAAACGACTGCGGATAACTCTCCGCGCTCATTTGCATCTCGAGGCTAACAAGCTGAATACACTGAAACGACCCGTCACGTCCTGTGACAACTCTCTCAAAAGGAAACCGTCCATGCGATCTCTCCTCCTGTTTGCAGCACTCACCTGCGTAGCCCCAATGCTGCGGGCCGACGACACCGAAGACTTCCTCAACCCCAAGAACTGGGTTGGC
>JBBRME010000362.1:0-2917 GCA_038230995.1 Gemmatales bacterium | reverse complement strand
GTAGTCGTCCTTCTCGCCGACTGCTACCGTATTGAAGCCCATCATCATTCGGGCTGCATCGAACTTACTGGTGAATTCGTACCGCAGTGTTTCGGTACGAAGCGGGGTGGCCGTGGGTTGTTTGCGCTTGGGCAGTTCCGCGTTGGGGATGTTGCCAAAAAGCTTCTTCACCAACGTTAGCGCTTCATCCGCATCGAAGCCACCCACGATGATGATGGCGGCGTTGTTCGGGTGGTACCAGAGGTCGTAGTACCTGGCGATGATTTCCGCCGTGGCCCCGCGAACATGCTTCTCGTCGCCTATGACCGGGTGGCTGTACGGGTGCTTGGCATCGAACAGCCGTGGAAGGATGGCCTTGTTCTCCAATTCCCACGGGCGATCTTCGCCACCCTTGAGTTCGGAGATTACGGCCCCTTTTTCCTGCTCGAACTCGTGTTTGGCGTCGATCTTCGTGTGCCGCATCCGGTCGGCTTCAATCTCCAGGGCTTGCTTCCAGCGATCCGATGCAAAATCAAAGTGATAGACCGTCATGTCTTCAGAGGTATAGGCATTGTTCCGTCCGCCGTTGCGTTGGGTGGCTCGGTCGATGTCGCCGGGCTTGAGCTTCTCAGTGCCTTTGAACAGAAGGTGTTCCAAATAATGGCTGAGGCCGGTTTGATCCTTCTCTTCATCGCAGGAGCCGACCTTGTAGGCCACCATCGTGGTAACAACCGGGCTACCTTTGACCGGTAGCAGGTGTACCTGCAAACCGTTGTCGAGTGTCGTGGATTTTATGTCCTTAAATTGGGCCTGAATCGTGTTCAACAACTTGTTGTTTGTATCATCGGCGCTAAGGGTAGAGCCAAGCAGCAACAACGCTGCGGAAGCCCATAGAATACGTGGAACCATCCGAGTTCCCCTTTCCGTGGTGAAAGTCGTGGCAACGCGTGTAATGTATGAAGCACGGAGCGACGATGAACGTCGAATCGGACTGGGGCTTACAGGGGTCGTTTGGGTATGAACATTGCCATAGGGAACGACCATCGCGGCGTGACCGCCAAACAGCACGTGACAGACTTGCTGAAGGGCATGGGCCACACTGTGCTGGACTTAGGCGCTAACACGTCCACCAGCGTGGACTACCCGGACTACGCCATCCCCGTGTCGGAGGCCGTTGCCAGCGGCAAAGCCGATCGTGGGATCCTGATTTGCGCTACCGGCCACGGTATGTGCATCGCTGCGAACAAGGTGCACGGTATTCGTGCGGTGAACTGTCGCGATATCGTCGATGCCCAGATGAGCCGACAACACAACGACGCCAACGTGCTCTGCCTGTCCGCCGATCTCATCGGTGAAGACACTATGACTAGGCTCGTGAAGATCTGGATCGATACCACCTTTGATGCCGGTCGCCATGCCAAGCGACTCGACAAGGTTACGCAGTACGAAAACGCTCACGAGTGTTAAGTTTGTGTGGCGTTGAAGTCCCCAAGTCACATCCAAAGTCGTCGTCTGTTGCAACTCGGCCTGTGCGAGTTGCCAACTTTCTTCATCAAATCTTGATTCGCCTTCTCGTGCAGTTTCTTTGAACATCTCTGAGTGTATTCACTTTCGAGGTTCGCAATGCGTTTCGTACTTCCCTTGGTGCTCGTCGTGCTGAGCGCTTCGCTCGTGTTCGCCGACGACACCGCCAAAACCAAACCTGTGTTCGCCGGGCCGACCGCGGACGGCTTCTTGCTGCCTAACGGCTGGTTGCTGACGCCTGTCGGGCAGCATGCAATCACATCAGACCTGCCTTTGAACATCGTGCCACTCAAAGACAACAAGCACGCCTTAGTCGCATGCAGCGGTTTCAACAGCCACGACTTGATGCTGGTGGACATTACTGGTGAACCGAAGATCGTCGCCAAGATGAGCCAGCGACAGAGTTGGTACGGGTTGGCGACGAACGCCGAGCAAAGCAAGATCTGGTGGAGCGGCGGCGGGCAAGCGAACCTGCACACGTTCGAGCTGACTCCTGACAAGCTGAAGCGGACGTCGAAAGCCGACGGCGACATCACCAAGCTGACAGCCGAAGAACTGGAAAAGAAAGCCGCAGAGATGGATCTGGGGCCAGCGTTCAAAAGCGGCTTGGCCTTCGATGCCAAGACTGAAACGCTGTACACCCTCGACATCCACCACCAAACCGAAGCGAAGGCACCCAAGGAAGGGCGCATCACAGCGCTCAACACCAAGGACGGCACCTCGCGGAATGCGACCATCGGCGGTCGGCCTTACGACGTGGTCGTCGGCCCCGGTGGGCACCAA
This sequence comes from Gemmatales bacterium, assembly GCA_038230995.1. GTDB lineage: Bacteria > Planctomycetota > Planctomycetia > Gemmatales > Gemmataceae > JALHQU01. Next base: position 631 of record JBBRME010000362.1, on the reverse strand, counting down.
CTCTTCGTCTCCGATTGGGCCGGCAAACAAGTCTTCGTGGTTAACCCTGAAACACTGAAAGTGCAGAAGAAGATAAGCGTGGGCGAGCACCCAAATCAAATGGCCCTGCACCCCAAGGACGGACGATTGTTCGTCGCCTGTGCCAGCAGCAACACCGTCAGCGTCATCGACACCAAGCGCGGCGTCGTCACCGAAACGATCTCGACGACGATGTTCCCACGTGCCCCAACGGGCAGCACACCGGATGCACTGTGCATTTCTCCAGATGTCGAGTGGCTGTACGTCGCCAACGCGGACAACAACTGCATTTGCGCGATCGAAATCGAAGATACCAAGAAGTCTTTGGTCAAAGGCTTCATCCCCACCGGCTGGTACCCGACGAGCGTAGCCGTCACCCCGGATGGCAAGAACTTGCTCGTTGGCGTTGGCAAAGGATTGCAATCGAAAGCGAATCCGAACTTCACCAAAGCAGATCTGGAAAAAGCCGAGAAGGACGAAGTGAAAGCCGTGGCTCGCCGGTTGATGCCGTATCCGTACATCGGCACCACGATGAGCGGTGCTCTATCGGTGATCCCGATCCCCGACGAGAAAAAACTGAAGGACTACACCGAACGGGTTTACAAGAACTGTC
>JBBRME010000361.1:0-2927 GCA_038230995.1 Gemmatales bacterium | reverse complement strand
GTGACGAAGGAGATGCTGGCAACGATCCAGTGCCAGCGGGAATCGTTCCATGGCGAATGGAACTACCGCATCACGCCGAGGAAAAAGTTGTAACACTTATTTCGAGACAGGCCCTAAGGTCATTAATAATGCGCGTGTACTGTCCTGGCTGCGATGTGAAACTCAAGGTCGATGAAGAATATCTCGACGAAAAAATTGAATGCCCCAAGTGTGAAAAGAAGTTCCGCCCAAGTAATGCCGACGAGGTCGAAGAGCCACGCGCAAAAACTGGCAAGACGAGTTCTTCAAACAAAAAGAACATGAGGAACGAGGAACCAGCGAAAGACTTCCCGTTGATCCCCGTGTTGGCTGGCGGCGGCGGGTTGGTGATCCTCGTGGTCGTTGGCTTGATCGTGACGGCTCTGACGAAGAAGCCAGATCCTGTAGCTCAAAACCCCGTTGTCAATCCACCACAGCAACAGCCCATCATGCAGAACGGGCCTGGCTTCGGTGGTGGCGAGAATCCAATCAAATCCGAAAACCCATTCAACAATGGTGGTCCACCGTCGAACCCCGTTGTGCCCACGCAACCACAGGAAACCAAGCCACCTGAAAAAGAGAAACCGAAGCCCCCAGCGACTCCGATCGAGTTACTCTTCAGTAAGCCGGTTAACGACATGCCGCCACCCAAGTTGCGTGCCGCGGTGATGGACAAAGACAAGGACGCTGTACCACTTGCAGTACCAACGTTCTTCAGCCTGCGCAAGGCACAAGAGAAACCAAATAAACCACTACCAAAGTTCACCAAACTGTCACTGGATGAAGTGAAAGCCGCCACCGTCTTCATCAAAGTGGATGCAGGCGATTTATCGAGTACGGGGTCTGGCTTCTACATCGGGGCCGAGGGAAACAACGCACTGGTGGCCACCAACCACCATGTGATTGAGGCAGCGATGTCGTCGAAGCGGTTCGGCAACGAAAAAGGCACGGAAAAGCCGCCGGTGATTACCTGCGTCTTCAATAGTGGAGTACCGGGCCAGGAATGGGAATCGATCGCCAAGATCACGGCGTTTGATCCAATAGCCGACCTCGCGGTGTTGCGGTTGGAGAAGCCGATTCGAGTGCCCAAGCCCATCGACCCGTGGGGTATGCCGAAGCTGAGTGAAACGATGGAAGTACGCATTTGTGGGTTCCCGTTCGGGGCACAACTGGCGACCTCGTCGGACAATCCGAACATATCCGTTGGTCTTGGCTCGATCTCCAGCTTGCGTTTGAACAAAGCTGGCACGCTGGAGAAAGTGCAGATTAGCGGAGCACTCAATCCCGGGAACAGCGGTGGGCCGATTGTTGATAAGGATGGTCGACTCACAGGAGTAGCGGTGTCGACCATCAGCGGTTCGGGGCTGGGTTTTGCAGTACCGGTCAACGACCTCGTGGCCATGTTGGAAGGTAAGATTTTGCTTACCGAGTTCCTACCTCTTGGGTTTCAACAAGACGGTAAAGCCAAGTTCAAGGCCGTTGTGCCGATCATGGATCCGCGTGCCCAAGTACGCGGGGTGGTGCTGCGGTATTGGGCTGGCAACGGTACGCGCCCCACGGCAGTCAAGGATGCACGCTATGGCCATTTGCCAATCGTCACGCCTGAAAAACAGGTTGATATGTACATGCCGAACACGAGTTCGTCGTTGGCCGTGGTGTCGGGCGATTTGATCCTGCCTGCCGATGCAACCGAAGTCGTCGTGCAGATGGCCACACAAAGCGTCGAGGGTTTCGTTGCCAACTCGGCACCGGTCACGTTCAAGGTCAGCAAGAAGAATGTCGAGAATGGTTCGGATGCCAAAGCCATGAGCGAGGTGTTGACCACAAACGTTCGACCAGACACGACCGTGGTCATGCGTGCTCGCATCCTTGGCCTTGGCACATCGCGTAGTGCGCATCAGATCGTCTTCGTCACCGATACGAACCTGAAGCTCCCTGCCAATTTCCTGTTCTTCACGGATCGTGTCACGGCCAGCTTGCTCGATGAAGTCGACCCGGATGACCAACCGAAGGAAGTTCGCCTGACATGTCAGATCGGTGAGAAAGACCGTGAGGGAACAACGCTCGTGCGGATTACCCGCGTGGACTTCCTGGACGAAGGCGATACTGTTTGCCACTCGACGGCCATCGTGGACAAGAAAAATTTGCTCTCCGAGCTGAACCGTGACCCCGCTAGCCAAGCCGGGAAAAAGATCACCCTGGATGCCCTGGCAGTGCCGATGACCAGAGCGACAGCAACCTCGGATACTATCCGTGTGATGTTCGAGAGTTTCCGCAAACCCCGCAATCTCGACTTTGTTACGGCAAAGGGTCTCAACGAGAAGATCGACTCGGAGAAGCTGAAAACCAACGGCTTGTACAAAGTTCGGCTGAGTGTGACCGTGGGCGACAAACTGAACAACGAGGATCAGTCGATGAAAGTGACCGTCACAAAGATTGAGATCCTTGACCCCAAGGACAATACCGTGATCAAGTCGATCGAGTAGAATCCGCAGGTTTTGAGTTGACTTGGCGTAGGCGTTCCACCGTTGTTCATCTGCAAGTCAGCTCTGTTGGACAGTGGAACGTTGTTGTTTCAAATCTCGATGGAAACAACACCACGGCCTGTTCGATAACGAATGATTCACTCTCCCAGACGATTAAGTCCATGCGTGTGTCATTACCCATCCTCGACGTTCGAGTGCCTGTTGTGCTCGACCGCCTCGCCAAGCATTATCCAGAGATCGGCACGGCCCTGCACTTCAGCAATCCTTTCGAGTTGCTCGTTGCTATGCTCCGCGCGGGAGTGATTGAGGTCTTTTCTGTGTGGGGATTGTGTTAGGTTTTCCAACTACACTATCCGTTCGGCAGGAAGCCATGGCCAAGTTTTCTCTGACACCTGACGATCTCAAACGTGTCGCCCACGACCG
>JBBRME010000360.1:0-2935 GCA_038230995.1 Gemmatales bacterium | reverse complement strand
TCCGAGAACGGAGTGCATCTCAACAAGATGGCCTATATTATCACGATTGCAGATATGAACACCACTCTGCTGGATTCGTTTCCAGAAAAGCTTGAGTCGAGCTATGCATTGCAAGAAGCCATCATCGCCAAGAACGAACTTTTCTTCTATCGCTGGCGTCCGCAGAATCACACGTATCTCTTCGGCTTCCGCAAACATGAGCAGGGCCAGAACGGGAAAGAGATCGCCGAGTTCGATCCGTTGATCGAGAAGGCCGAGAAGAACATCGCTGAACTCAAGGCCAAACTGATAAAGAAAGATTAACCACAGAGACACAGAAGCACAGAGAAAACAAATACTATTGTTGCAAATCAAACGACCACAGTGCACGCTCAGATAGACATGGTGATTGAATTGATGACTTCATCTCTTCTTATCTCCGTGTCTCTGTGACTCTGTGGTTAAAATTCTTCTTCAGAGATCATCCATGCGTTGCCTCTCCATACTTGCCTTGCTTGCCCTCACCTCCACGCTGTTCGCCCAGCGGAACGCCAGCATCCCTGATCCTGACCCGGAGATTGAACGCAAGACGTTCATTCTTCCCGAAGGGTTTGAAGTGAGTCTATGGGCTGCAGATCCGCTGCTGGCCAAGCCGATCCAGATGAACTTCGACAGCAAGGGCCGACTGTGGGTAGCGAGTAGCGAGGTGTACCCGCAGATCAAACCCGGCCAGAAGGCCGACGACAAAATCCTGATTCTGGAAGACACCAAGGGTACCGGCGTGGCGGACAAGACCACCATCTTCGCTCGCGGTTTGCTCATCCCCACGGCGGTGGAACCCGATCAGTTCGGCGGGTGCTACGCAGCCGACAGCACCGACATGGTTCACTTCAGCAAGCCGAACGAGAAGGGCGAATCGACGGTGAAGCGGATCGTGCTCAGTGGCTTCGGCACGGAAGACACGCACCACATCCTGCACACCTTCCGCACCGGGCCGGACTGCCGGTTGTACATGAGCCAGTCGATCTACATCCACAGCCACATTGAAACGCCGAACGGCGTGCGACGCTTGAACGCCGGGGGCATCTGGCAGTTCCAACCAGAGAGCGAAAAGCTGGAAGTGTTCGCCCGCGGTTGGGTGAATACTTGGGGCACCGCTTGGAACAAGTACGGGGCCACGTTTGCGACGGACGGTGCTGGTGGCGAAGGGATCAACTACGTGGTGCCCGGTGCGGCGTATGTGACCGCACGCGATGTCGCCCGTATTCTCCCAGGCTTGAACCCTGGTTCGCCCAAGTATTGCGGGCTGGACGTGGTGAGCGGGAGACACCTGCCGGACGACTGGCAGCAGAACCTGATTACCAACGACTTCCGTGGGCACCGCGTCTGCCGGTACATCGTGCAGGAAGACGGCAGCGGATACGTGGCCAAGGAGCAGAAGGAAGTCATCCGCAGCACGCACCCAGCGTTCCGCCCGATTGACGTAAAGATGGGGCCGGACGGAGCGATCTACATTGCGGACTGGTACAACCCGATCATCCAACACGGCGAAGTCGATTTCCGCGATGAACGCCGAGACAAGACCCACGGCCGCATCTGGAAAGTCACGGCCAAGGGCCGCCCACTGGTGGCGAAGCCAACGATCAGCGGGGCGAAAGTGGAGGACTTACTGGAACTGTTGAAGAGTCCGGAAGACTTCACGCGGGGACATGCGAGAAGGGAGTTAGCTACTCGACCGATGAACGATGTGTTGCCAAAACTCTCCAGTTGGTTGTTGAACCAAAAGGAAGACTCGGCAGCGCTGGAAGCCCTCTGGGTGCGACAATCGTTGAACGCGGTGGACATCGATTTGCTTTCCAAGTGCTTCCGGTCCACATCACCGGATGTACGTGCTTCAGCTTGCCGAGTCGCTGGAGACTGGGTCAACCGGCATACCGACATTTCGTTCAAACTCCCGCTCCTCGCCAAGGACGACCACCCGCGTGTTCGGATGGAAGCGGTGCGCGCCCTTGCAGAATTGAAGACCATCGAAGCAGTGACCGCGATTGCCTCGGCACTTGCTAAGCCGATGGACAAGTGGCTCGATTACGCCGTCTGGCAGAGCCTGCGTGAGACGAAGGAAACATGGCTGCCGAAGGTGAAGGATGGCTCGTTCGACTTCGGTGGCGATCCGAAGAAGTTGGTGTTCGCCCTCAAGGCTGTCGGGGAAGCGAACACCGGCGTCGTGCTGGCGAATCTGCTACTGAAGGGGAAGGTGGACAAAGCCAAGATACCCGACCTGCTCATGACAATCTGCGAAGTCGGCAATGCGAAAGACCTTGAATTCGTGATCACGGCCACACAGGAGCAGCCGGAGTTGCAGCGTCGTATTCTTCCCGCCGTCGAGCAATCGATTAAGAGTCGCAAACTTCCCAAAACCAATGATGCCGCGAATGTGCTGGTGAAACTGCTAACGGAAGCCAAGGACCCTGAAACGAGGAGAATCACCACTCGCATCCTCGGTCTCTGGAAACACGAGCCTGCACGACAGTCCATCGAAGCACTTTCAAAGTCAACCTCTGAAGATCCTGCCATCACGGCATTGAACCGTGCAGCAGCTTACGAATCGCTCGCCTCCTATGGAGATGCGAAAGCTGTAGCCTTCATCAAGGCAAGTCTTACTGATGCCAGTGATCGACAGGCGTTGATGGCGCTTGTGAAACTCGACACCAAGGCGGCAGCTCAAGCAACTCCCAAGTTCCTCACGAATGACTCGGCGTCCGCCTTCCTTGATTCGTTGTTTAGTGCCTTTATCGGCCAAAAAAATGGCACCACGGAACTGACCAAAGCCCTCGCTGACACCAAGCTGTCAGCGGATGTGGCCAAGGTGGGCATCCGGGCGGCACGGGCCTCGGCTCAACCGGACATGGCGTTGATTGATGCCCTCAGCAAAGCGGGCCAGCTCGACGCCGCAAAG
>JBBRME010000359.1:0-2948 GCA_038230995.1 Gemmatales bacterium | reverse complement strand
GTCGTGGGCGACACGTTTGAGATCGTCAGGTGTCAGAGAAAACTTGGCCATGGCTTCCTGCCGAACGGATAGTGTAGTTGGAAAACCTAACACAATCCCCACACAGAAAAGACCTCAATCACTCCCGCGCGGAGCATAGATCGAATCCGTGGACTGTTTCAACTGGAACGTGATGAAGCAATGGAACAGCAAGCCGAAAGTGGGCATGTTCACGGTTGCCTGCTAGCGAACCTCTCGCAAGAGTTGACTGGCAGCGTGATCGAAATCCAATTGTGTGTTGAGAGCATCTACGCTGATTGGGCGGCGATCCTAGCCAAGATTTTTGCAGGCGACAAAAACGCCAAGGCCCTACCCCCGGAACGTCAGTTGGAGTTCGCCAACGTGGTGCTGAGCTACATGAACGGGGCGATCCTCATGGCGAAAGTGAAGAATGACCCACAGCAGATCGTCACGCTGGGCGAACAGTTTTTGCCGTACTTTGTCAAGAGTGAGAGGACGAAGAAAAAGCGTACCAAGGCCAATGTGTACGCTCAGTGATTGAAGGCGAACTCTTTCGAGTTTAACAACGCCCACAGCAGATCGCGGAACTTCTCCTCGCGAGTGCCGTCGCCCTTCAGCAACTGTTGCACCGTTTGTTTTTCCTTCTCGCTGGGCGAACGCACCAGGGCGAGGCGATACAACTGCGTCACCAGTTTGCTGTCGTCCGTTTCGTTCTTCAACAATATCGCAAGCGCACCAGCCTTGTCCGTGACTTTGCCCAGCAGTTGCTCGCCGTTTTGCAGGCTTAACAACTGCGGCAAGGTCACATCACCGGTGCGTTCGCAAGCACAGGCTGATACACGTTCCGAGCTGCCGAACATCTTGAGGAAGCTGGAGTGTGATGCTGGGTCGGGCACTTGAATGGCTCGCACACCCATTGGGTAGCCGTCGAACTTCTCCGGCACGCCGGTCACACTGGTGAGGGCATCGAGCAGCACCTCGGCAGATAATCGCCGGGCGGAATAGTGCGAGAAGAAACGGGTATCGGTGCGGTTGCTGGGCGTTGTTGCACTGCTCGCCTGATAAGTCTCGCTGGTGAGGATGAAGCGTATCGTAGCCCGCAGATCGAATTTCGAGGCTACCAGCGATTCCTTCAGCACCTTCCACAGGGCCGGGTTGCTGGGCGGGTTGGTCGCCCGAAGGTCGTCCACCGGTTCCACAATGCCGGTGCCGTGGAAGTGCTTCCACAGCCGGTTGACCATCGATCCGCTGAAGTTCTCGTTCTTAGGGTCGGTGATCCACGCTGCCAGAGCGACACGCGGATCGTCACTCACCGCAATCGCGTTGCGGTCGAGCGTCTGCGGAGGGAGTTGCTTGCCAGTACGTGGATGATTGACCGTCACCGGTTTCTTGTTCTGGTTCGTGTCGTGGTGGCTTACGACCAATTTCGATGGCCCTTGTTTGCTCTCTTTGCGTTCGAGTTTGATCCGTGTGAAGAACGCACTGAAGTGGAAGAAATCGTCCTGTGTGTAGCGTTCGAGTGGGTGATTATGGCAGCGGGCACAACCGATGCGGATGCCCATAAACGCCTGAGCCACGCTCTCCGCTGCTTCGGACTTCTCGACTTCGCGGTGCTCGCCAACGGTCACCACAAAATAGCCAAGCTGCGGTGACAATCGAGTGTCACCAGTGGCGGTCAGCACCTGTCGGGCCAGCTCGTCCCACGGCGTGTTCTTCGCCACGTGCTCACGGATCCAGGCGTGGAAGTCGCGCACGCCCTTCACCCCGCGCACATCGTGGTCGCGCTCCTTGCGGTTCTGCAACAGGTCGCTGAGGAACAATGTCCATTGATCGGTGAACTCTGGGCGAGTCAGCAGTTGGTCGATCCACTTGGTTCGTTTTTCCGGTGAAGCATCTACAAGAAATGCGGCGAGTTCAGCAGGCGTGGGCAGCGTGCCGATAGTGTCGAGGGTCACGCGACGGAGGAACGCTTCATCGCTGCTGCGTGGGCTGGGTTCAATGTTCAACTCGCGCAACTTGCCTTGCACGGCCACATCAATCGGGTGGGTGTTCTTGCTGAACTTTTCCGAACGAATGGCCGTCTCGCCCGGCACCACGATGTTCGCTACGGCTACTTCGGTGAGGAACGCCGCACGGATGGCGGTGGCCCCGGCACGCAGGGTGGTCACATCACCATTGGCAGTCACACGGGCCACGCCCGCATCGTTGCTATCGAACTTCGTCAGCCAGGTCACGTCTGCGGTGGTGCCATCGCTGAAGGTAGCCGTGGCGGTGAGTTGTTGTTTGCTGTTGGGTGACAGTGTCTTGTCAGTGGGTGACAGTGCCAGCGAGCGGATCGTCTTTTCCTTAATCAGGGGGCCGGGTGCCCCGGCTTCGATCCAGGCCAGCAGCGTGGAGTACTCGCGGCTGGTTATGCTAAAGATCTTGCCGCCTTCGTGCGGGGTTTCACCAAGTGGCTTGGTGAGCAACAAGCTCCCGGCGGGCTTCGTCGGATCAATCCGCCGGCTTGCGGAGTCTTGGGTCAACTGGCGGTAGTCATCCTCGGGGGCATATCCACGCAGGCTGAGCTTGAAGCCGTTCTGCCCAGTACCCTTGCCATGACACGACCCCTGATTGCACCCGGCCTTGGTCAGCACCGGCATGACTTCGAGGAGGTAGGAGGGGGCGTCGGCATGGACGAATGCTGGAAATGCAGCAACCGCGAGCAACATGAAGATGAATCGCGGCATATCGAATAGCCTTATCAAAGCGTTCGCGGTTCGACACTATTAAGCAATTTTAACACAAACTCCGAGTAAACATCACGCATCGGCAGGTTCAATTCGCGGAAGAGTCTTCGACGTTGAGCAGTCACTGGCTCACCCATTTTCGGATTGAGGCGATTGATTTCAACCGATTGCCAAAGCACTCCACATCCGCGTTTGCTGACGGGGAGTAGCTTCAACGAG
>JBBRME010000358.1:0-2956 GCA_038230995.1 Gemmatales bacterium | reverse complement strand
GGCCGTGCCTGCCGAGCCACCCAGGTCCAGTGGGCGAACGGTGCCATGCATCAGCACGGCCTCGGTGGCCTTGAGAATCCGCTCCGCAGCGGCGGTTTCGCCAAAGTCCTTTAACATCTCGATGGCGGGCAGGATCAACGGCAGCGGGTTGGCCCGGCCCGGTGGCACCGCCTCGTGGCTGGCCCCGTACACCGCCTCGTACACCTTCACGCCATCACCGACGTTGATCGCGGATGTTGCACTGATGCCACCAACCAATCCTGCACCAAGGTCGCCGAGTAAGTCTCCATACAAGTTTCCGGCGGCTACGATCTCGAACTGTTGCGGCTTGCTTACGAACTGCATGCAGGTGTTGTCGACGATCATTTCCTTCGGCGTGATGCCGGGAAAGTCCGCTGCCACACGGCGGAAGCAATCGAGGTACAGGCCGTCGGCCATCTTCAGGATGTTGGCTTTGTGGATGCAGTGGATCGACTTCTTGTTCAGCCGCGTGGCCAAGGCAAAGGCATACTTGAAGAACCGCAGGCACGCCACTTCGGTGACGATCTTGAAGCTCTGCACCACGCCAGGCACGATCTCGTGTTCCGTGGTGGCGTAAAGGTCTTCGGTAATCTCACGCACCAAGTGGAAGTTCACGTTCGTGAACCGGCTCGGCAGACCCGCAAGGTTGTGCACAGGCCGAGTCGAGGCAAACAGGCCGAGCTTCCGCCGGAAATCAATGTTCGAGTACGATGGCGACTTCGGCCCGTGGGCCGTGGGAGTGGGCGAACCTTTAGGCTGAAGCAGCTTGGTTTTCAGCGCCACGCCGTGCTTACGGATGGCATCGAAAAGTGCGTCGGGCAGTGGATCAAGCCCGTCTTCCACAGCATGGCGACCAGCAGCGTGGACGATGAATTCGATCTCGACTCCGGCGGTTCGGAGGATGTGCCTCACGGAGGCTTCCTGATCCAGCCCCACGCCACCACCTTGAACGAACACCACCGTGTGCATGTTGCTGATCCTACAAGTACTAATGTCTATGGTAGGAACAGGGAATGTGCTGGAGTGCCCTAGCCATCAAAGCCAACTGTTTGCACGATAACATGAGGCCACACAACGAGTTCGACCCATGCAACAGACTTTGATCCTTCTGAAACCCGACGCCGTGCTCCGGCGATTGTCCGGCGAGATCATCCACCGCTTTGAACGCAAGGGACTACGCCTCGCCGGATTGAAGCTTGTGAAATGTTCGAGAGACCTGGCGGAAAAGCACTACGCAGTACACAAGGGCAAGCCGTTCTACGAGAGCCTGCTGACGTTTCTCACCAGTGGGCCGACGATTGCGATGGTGTGGGAAGGCCGCGAAGCAATCGCCGCTTGTCGCAACCTGATGGGCCTGACCGACGGAGTGAAAGCCCCGCCCGGTACCATCCGTGGCGACTTCGCTCTAAGTGTGCAAAACAACTTGGTGCACGGCAGCGATAGCCCAGAGAATGCCACCATTGAAATTGCACTGTGGTTTAAGCCTGAGGAGCTGACGGCCTACACCAGCACCGATGCCGCATGGGTGGGATAGGGTAATGGATTTGGCAAGCTCACCCAGAATCTACTCCTGGGAGTGCTTGCCAGTTGTTTACTATCCCTTCGACATCTTGACCGATAATGTGTCGCTTCCCTTTTTGCTAGTCAAGGTGAGACTCTTCCCCTTCAAGTTCACCTCGTAAATTTCTGGCTTCTCCACGTCCTTGTATTGGATGGTGAGCTTGTTGCCATCAAGAGTGTAAGTGCCCGTCAACATGGACATTCCTGCATCGCCATTGCGTGTACGGGATGCCACGATGACCCCGTTCATGAACTGAATCGAGTACTGCCCGACTTCATCATCGTTGATGAACACCTTGCCATCCCATAGGCCGGCGATGTTGATCTTTTCCTTCGGTGTATCGTTCTTCGTTTCTTTTTGACTGATGGGTTTGGTGAGATCGCCACTCCAGAGATACAGCGTGTCGTCGGCCATCACGAACATTTTGCCCAGTTCCTTGTTCCAGTCGATGTTCTTGGTTGCATCCAGATGGTAATCCGCAACAATGTAGAGCTGACTCTTCTTACCAACCGGCAGAGTTTTGAAGTACGCCGTGCTGCTGGCGTGCCCGCCACTCCAACTGAGCATCTGCTTCAGCCGCATGACATCCACGTTTTCCGGAAGTGTCTGGCAGTTGAAATACATCCGAACCAGAGTCACGTCGCCACGCTTAATCGTGCCGAAATCGACAGTCCAGCTCACCGAGTCGCTGTCCGACTGCAGGCGATACTCCAGCTTTGGCGTTGTGAAGGTTCGAGTGTCACCGCTGCCTTGGGTGACCAGCCCCTTGAAGCTTCCTGACAATTGCCTCTCCAACATGTCGAGTGTGTCGCCTTCCTGCTTCTTCTCGGTTTTGTTGTCCTTGAGGAAGTCAATAACCGACTGAGCCATCAGCGGTTGGGCGGCACCGGCAAGGCCCAGGGAAACAGCAACACCGGCGGTGAGTTGACGGAACTTGAACATGTGATTCTCCAGTTTGGGGTGATTGTTGCATTGGCAACATCCCCCGTACTGGTGAGCCTGTTCCGTGTGACAGCCGTTCCGAAAAAAGTAGAATGCCATCATGAGCGACCTCAAACTTTTCGACCGATCTACGTGTGGCCAACTCCTTCTGCGCGGGCCAGACGTGCCGATGTTCCTTGGCAATCTCTCCACCAACGACTTCAAATCCTTGCCACTGGGGGCTGGTTGCCCGGCGTTCTTTTGCAATCCGCTGGCCAAGGCCATGTTCTGGGTTGCGGGGTATCACGTACTGCACGATGCCGCAAATGCTATTTGGCTGACGACTGAGCCGGGGCGGGCCGAAGCACTCTTCAAGCATCTCGATCGTTATCTGATTTCCGAAGCCGTGGAGATCGAAGACGTCACCCAGCAGTACTCGATGTGGCACCTCGT
>JBBRME010000357.1:0-2967 GCA_038230995.1 Gemmatales bacterium | reverse complement strand
TCAACAGGCATTCAGCGCCCATCGCCCGGTTCGTTTCGTTGTCGTCCTTCAGCATCGCCACACAAATGGCGACTGCGTGCATCCAATTGCCAGTCCACTTTGAGTAGGCTTTAGAGGCAGCGAATCTCACGACGAAATCAGGGTCGTTGAACAGCTTCATCGTGTTCAGGACCGCCGAGTGCCGCCGCTCTCCCAAGAACTCACAACCAGCCGCCCGATTAAGTGAATCTGAATCGTCCAGTGCAGCGACCAGAATCGGAATCGAATCAGGGTCTTCGGGAGCTATCTTGCCAAGAGTTGCTGCGGCCACGATTTGCAAATACGGCTCCCTGCTGTTGGACAATATAAATTTGATCGCCGGGATCGCTGATCGTGCGATTTGAGCGAGTCTTTTCAACGCAAACATCGCCGTCACGACCACACTGCGATCCTCGTCGGTTAGCCGCTCGGTCAGTGCATCTACGGCTGGTTCCGCTCGTTTACCGGCTTCCTCAAGTAACCCAGCCGCCAACTGCCGGACCTCGGCATCTTCGTCGGGCAGGCATTCGATTAAACCAGCAATGAGGCGGTCGCCGTGACGTTCAAGAAGTTGCTGAAATGCAATGTGGTTTGGAACCCATTGTTCGGCGTAGTTCAGTGCGATCAGGCGTTCAAGCTCTCTGCGAATTTCAGTCATGGTCATGGCCTCATGCTGTCTTTGATGTGCTGAATCGGTCATCCCGATCTTTGGTATGGCTGCTTCCTGAATGATCTCCCCGATTGCATTGCGAGAGCCGTATCGAGAATGGGCCAATGTTGTTTGCTCGCCCTGCTCAATAGTCGCTGGGCAAGATGGCAGTCGATGCCTCACGACGCCCGTTGTCATCAACAGCTTCGGTGATGATCCAAATCTTCTCGCCTGTCTTCAGCAAATAGGCGCTCAACAGCCTAGATCCATCCTTGAGACTCTCGTTGTTGCTTTCGGCATCTTCCGCATCGACGATTCCCCAATCGCCAGCGATATGGCGAGCCATGAACTCCCAAATGTTCTGGCCTGCTCGTTCCAGTTCATGTATGCACGCTGGACTGGCAAGGATGCTTCCTGGTTTGAACAAAGGTGTTGCCACGGCGATCATTCCTCAGACCTTTCTCGGATGTCGGTTCGTTACTCCCACGAGGGTACACTGACACTGATTCACGCCACCGTTGCTGACTGTTGGCGTCGTCCAATGCTGACTTTCTCTTCGCCACGTCGGGCCAGCTTCACCGCAACTTCAAGAACGTAATCCTGGAAGTCACGGCTGTTGTCAGTAGCGCCGTTGGTCGCATAGTGGGCGACTTCTTCAAGTGCGACCTTCAAGAGTCGATCCGACAAGGCATCATTCCCACCGACCACGGAACCGGCATTGCCGAGATCACGGTGGATGTAAACAACTTCGTCTCGGTAGTAGCCATTCAACATCGTGCCTGCGTCCAGGATGCTGTGGAAGCTGCGAACGACCGGCTTTTCCTTTCCATTGCTCAGGCCGATCTCTTCGATCCGACTCCAGACGTAATCAACCGCAGCCTGGGCGTCGGGAGTCGCATCGTTGATTTCTCGGCCCGACAACTCATCATTGGATAGCACACTTGAGGACGTTCGGACGCCGTACATGCCAGCGGCACTGATGAGGTTTTCGGGAGCGACGACCGGCTTGTAGCCTTTCCGTTCAAGCTGATTGGCCGTGCCTTTGCCGGACAACACGGACTCTTCCCCAGCAATCAGATCGAACGCTTCCTGCCACGCCTTCTGTCGCCGAGCAATGACTTCCGAGCCGTCGCCATACGAAGGCTGCAAAGAATAAACATCGAACCCGAATTCCCATGCGAGCCGGTCGCTGTTGAGCAGCCGATCAAACAAGATCGCCAGAGTTTTCGAGTCGGCATTCGCCAGAGCCTTGCCAGCGTGATGCTTCACATCCCAATCGGAAGCCTTGCGGCTTTCGTCGATGCTCAGGTCCGGCAGGTTGTAGTCGAATAGGCTCTCGGTATCGCTGCTTTCAAACTCACGCCCACGAACGCCACGGCGATAAATAACGGCGGCTTTCCGGTCGCCCAAGTTGCGATTCGCCTTCGGCAGAATGTTCTTGCCGAGTGATTCAGGTTCGCTGAAGTGCAGGAACCATCGACCCAACTTGTTGTAAAAGTCGAGAACTTCCGGCGTCAGCGGCACGAAGACACGGGTGAATCCGGCCTTTGCTCGGACCTGACTCTCACTGACGACTTCAACAGAGACGCCAGACCAATCTCCCTTCTCCCGGATGCTTCGGTCAATCGCATTGCTTACGAACTCTCGCAGCGCCATCGCCACGTCGTCCCAATCCAGCCGACCGAAATCAAGGACGAAGCCGAGGTCTTCGGTCGAAGATCGGCTGGAGCCGGTCACAGGGTCCGTGCCGCCGTATTTGACCACGACCCGCTCAAATCGTTTCGTAGCCTGTGCATCTGAAACGACCTGGGGCCGAGTCGAGAACTCCAATTTGAGTGTTCCGGCGAAGACGATGGGCGCAAGCTCATTGCGAAGCAGCAATGCGATACTGTGCTTCGAGCCAGAGCCGAATTGCCCGATCACTCCGGGGTTCTTGTTCTGGTCTGCCATGCTGACCCCAAGGACCGTAAATGCGTCAGCGGGAACAGCACCGGGGTTTTCGATCTTGAGGTAAGCAGTCACGATTCGTAATCCTTGAGACAATGAGACAAAGCTGGGGTTGATGCCCTTTGGGGTACACTGACACTGCGTTCCTCTTCGTGATTCACGTCTCAACCACGAAGCCTTCTCCTTCCAGGGCAGTAACCAGATCATTCGCAAGCCGATGATCCACACCAAAAGCCGGACCAAGCCATTGCCAACTATGCACGTCCAGGTCGTTCTGAGTGAACTCTTTGGCTGTCTCGGTCTTCGGCTCGAACGTCCAGACGGACCCGTGTGGACGCACCACGAAATCAGTT
>JBBRME010000356.1:0-2980 GCA_038230995.1 Gemmatales bacterium | reverse complement strand
GGATCAAGGGCCTTCAGTACGGCTTCGTAGAGCGGTTCGAGTTCGTCAGGCTCCACATAGTCTGCAAACTCACCACCGACTTCCGGTAGGGAAGTTGCGGTCGTGGTCACGCACAGTTTACCGTAAACGAAGCTCTCTTCGACGGGTAGACCCCAGCCTTCGTACATCGACGGATAGACCGTGAACAAGCAGTTGCGATAGAGCCAGTGCAGCTCGTGGTCGGTCGGATCGGTACGGAAAAGGATGTGGTTCTTCGTGACCGGATCACGCATTGCCATCGTGTGGAACACCTCAGCGAGGTAACCAAGTTTCCCGGCCACCACCAGCTTCGGTGTCTTCGCTGGCCCCAAGGTTTGCAGCATCTTCCGCCAGACGTAATACAAGAACGCCTGATTTTTGCGGGCCTCGACGGAGCCAACAGTGAGGATGAACGCATCATGCCCGTCGCTACCGTTGGTCGGCTCTGCTTGCACCTTTGATGTTTCTGGTAAGTCGCTGCCGAGGTAGAACACTTCCACTGGTGGGGTTGGGATCAAGCTCTTGGTGCAGTATTCGACGATCTCTTTCTTCGAGTAGTTCGAGATGGTCAAGATCATGTCGGACGACAAAAGTTGACGATGGGTGACGTTCGTGAACATCGACTCACTCAGCGCCGGGGGCGACAGATGCGGGGCGTTTGTGGGGATCATGTCATAGATGAGCGACACATGCTGAAAGCCCGCGCTCGGCTTCTTCTTCAACAGCGTGGTGTCCGACCCCGGCATGATCCACAAGCCACCCAAAGACAGGAACAAATCGCGTGGCCCTAGTGTTACGGTGCCCTTAACCGATTGGTATGGATAGGGATGGTACGGATACGGCGACGGTGCCGTCGGCATGGCCGGGGGCAACGCAGGCATCGTGGCTTCGGGTGGTTCCTCCCACCAATTGGCGACGTTCTTGCCGAAGACTCGCATGCCGTGGCGTAGCTTGTACGGCACGACGCGGAAACGAGATTTCTTCTTGGAAACCGGGCGCAGCTCCTGCTCCAGGTTCGTCGTCGGGCTGGACATCTCCACGACTTTTGGTGCTTCAAACGGCTTGTAAGACTTCCGCTTACTCTGGCGGTAGATCGCTTCTTGCAACCATTCAACGTCGACTTCGCCAAAGCCGATGGATGGCAGCACAACACAATAGCGCACATCCAACTCTTTCGTTGGCTTCACGCAGTGGAACAGTCGCTCGATGGTGCGCGTAATGCCAGAGATGTGCTCGAAAAGCATCAGGCGAACGGTGAGATCAAACCAGATCGTGTCGATGGCGGGTTTTTCGTCGGTGCGATCATTCACGAGATAGGCAACTCCGGAGCCAGAGCACAGGACCCGACACTTCGGGTTTGTGAGGGCAATGATATAGAAACAGTGTTTTGTCAATACAGAGGGTTTGGAAGAAGTCTTGCGATGACAACGATTGCGAGGTTCGCCTATCGGGGTTGTGGTGCTCTTGGTAGAACCGCCCAGAAGGTCGAGGATTGGCGATGTACAAGTTATTGATGTGCCTTTGTTATCTGAAGACGCGTTACCTCGCCTTCCTGTGCGTGATCAGCGTGTTCTTAGGCGTGGCCACACTCATTGTGGTGAACAGCGTGATGAGCGGGTTCAGCACGAAGATGAAGAGCCACATGCACGGGCTGGCCTCCGACGTAACGTTGAACACAGAAATTGCTGACGGGTTCCCGCATCGCACGGCAGATATCGAACAAGCCATACTGAAATCACCCGTTGGCAAGTACGTCGAAGCGATCTCGCCTACGGTGGAAGTCTTCGCCTTGCTTCAGTTTCAGATTCAGTCCGGTGGCCAACTTCAAACGGTGACCAAGCACGTGAAAGTCGTCGGGATCGATCCGGATCGACACTCCCGCGTCGGCATGTTTTCGGACTACCTCATGACACGAGATCGCCCGGCCCGCGAGTGCTTTGAACTCACGCCCGAGGGGTTGGATCGCTTCAAACAACGTCGGCAGTGGGAACAAGAAGAAGAACTTTACAAAGTTCGCGATTCACAGATGCGAATGCCGACAGTCAACGAACCTGAACATAATCCACTTGGGGCGACCATCCCGAAGGTGATACCACGACCAGAGGAACCCCCAGCACCGACGATGGTGCCGACGAACTTCGATCAGCCGACCCGCAAGCTGCCTGGGATCGTACTCGGCTTCGCCATCGCGAACTTTCGTGACCGCGATCTCAAGACCGGCGAGATGTACGACAAACAAATCCTCAAACGTGGTGATGACATTTTCGTCGCCACCGTGGGGGCTAGTGGTAGCAAACCCGTCAGCCAGACATTCATCGTCACTGATTATTTCAAATCCGAGATGACCGACTACGACGCGAACGTCGTGTATGTCTCGCTCGATCAACTCCAGCAACTGCGTGGTATGGACGACCGAGCAAACCACATTCACATCCGCTTGAAAGACGATATCCGAGAGCAGATGGGCCTCGTGCATGAAAACATTCTTCCCGCACTGCAAGAACTGATGCCCAAGCCAACCACGTATGCGAGTTCTTGGTGGCAGCAACAAGGACCGATTTTCGCAGCCATTGACATTGAACGTGGATTGCTCAACTTTTTACTTGTTCTCCTCGTAGGTGTGGCGGGAGTTGGCGTGCTGGCCATCTTCAGCATGATCGTGAGCGAGAAGTTCCGCGACATCGGCATCATGAAATCGCTGGGGGCATCGAACTTCGGTGTCATGAGCATCTTCATTGGCTACGGCTTGCTGCTGGGCCTCATCGGCTGTGTTATTGGAACAGTGCTTGGCTTGACCTTTACCAGCAATATCAACGAGATCGAACAGTTCATCTCAAAATACATCGCCGGGCGCGAAGTGTTCGACCGCAAGGTGTACTACTTCGACAAAATACCAACGAACGTGGAGTGGGTCACCGTGTTGATCGTGAATTTGGGTGCGATGGGCATTGCCTTGCTCTCT
>JBBRME010000355.1:0-2981 GCA_038230995.1 Gemmatales bacterium | reverse complement strand
GCTGAACTTGATGCGAGCATCGAAGATGCAGTATGTGTTCCGCTCCGCGTCCGCCCTACCCGGCGACAAGACCGAACTCGGCGTGTTCCTCAGCAACTTCGACTGTTTGATTATGGCCAACGTGCCTGCTGAGAACTTCAGCACCGATCAGATGGAAGCCATCCGCACGCAGGTGTACGACCAAGGCTGTGGGTTGGTGATGGTGGGCGGGCCGGACAGCTACGGCCCCGGTGGCTATCAGCAGACGCCTATCGAAGCGGCGTTGCCCGTGGATTGTGAGATCAAGGCGAAGAAGGCCGTGGGCAAGGGTGGGTTGATTCTCATCATGCACGCTTCGGAAATGGCCGACGGCAACAAGTGGCAAAAGATCATCGCCAAGCTCGCCATCCAGCGCCTTGGGCCAGCCGACATGGTGGGCGTGGTGGACTTCGGCTTCTTCAACGGCCAGCAAGTGAACTGGCAGATCCCTTTCCAGGAAGTGGGCGACAACCGCGATGCGATGTTCGCCGCTATCGACAAGATGAACCCCGGCGACATGCCGGATTTCGACCCGTTCCTGCAAGTGGCCGCGGATACCCTGTCCAGCGACAAGTACGAACTGCAGGTGAAGCACACGATCCTGATCTCCGACGGCGACCCGAACTTCAGCAACAAAGCGGCACTGGCGAAGATGGCCAAGAATCAGATCACCTGCACCACCATTGGCGTGGCGACACACGGCGTGAATGAAGACAACAAGATGCAACTGATGGCCAGCAGCACCAAGGACGGCAAAGGCCGGCCGGGGAACTTCTACAAGGTGACCGACCCGACGAAGCTGCCCGCGATTTACGTGAAGGAAAGCCGCAAGATCAGCCAGAGCTTCATCTACGACAAAACCTTTGAGCCGATCCGTCGTACGGTGGGTGGGCCGATGGCCGGGCTGCCGAACCCGCTGCCCAGCCTGCATGGCTTCGTACGCACGACCAACAAGCAAAGCCCTACGCACGAGATGCACATCGAAGGGCCGATGGACGCGGAGAGCAAGCAGCAGTTCCCTGTGCTCAGCACGTGGCGCTATGGCCTTGGCAAAGCCGCCGCGTTCACCAGCGATGGCCGAGACGATAGCAAAGCCTGGAGCCGAGACTGGAACAAGCAGGGCATGTACGACCGGTTCTGGGAGAACACCATCAACTGGGCCATGCGCGAAGCCGAACGCGGCAAGCTGAGCGTGGTCACGCGGTACACCGATGGCAAAGTGAAGATCGTGGTGGATGCCCGCGACGAGAAGGATAAGTCCGTACCCGGCCTGAGCCTGCGCGGGGCCGTGACTCCACCCACCAAGCCACAACCCGGCGACAAGGTGCCCACCATCACCTTCAAGCCGAACAAGAACGGCCAGTACGAAGCCGAGTTCGATGCCCAGGAAGCCGGGGCGTACTTCATCAACGTGCAGGCCGATCAGGAGGAACTCGACGCCGACGGCAAGGTGAAGCGCGACCCCACCACCAAGCGCGTGGTCATGTCGAGCTTCGATGCTGCACGCGCCGGTGTGACCGTGCCGTACAGCCCGGAGTTTGTGGACTTGGAATCGAACACCGCACTGCTGAAGGAACTCAGCGAGAAGACCGGCGGGCAATACTTCGAGGAACCCAACGAGACCACGAATCCGGCGGAACTGGTGCGACTGGCCGAGTTCTTCCGCAAGGGGCCGGAGGTCATCCGTAGCGTGCTGCCGTTCTGGTTCTGGCTGGTGTTCGCCGCCGGGTTGCTACTGCTGCTGGACGTCGGTGCCCGGCGCATCAGCATCGAGACCAAAGAAGTCCGCACTTGGGCACGCCGAACCTGGGCCATGCTCCGTCGCAGCGATGCCCCTGTGGAAGAAGACGAAGGCGGCATGCTCGGCAAACTTGGTCAGCGCAAAGCACAAGTGAGCGACAAGTTGCAGAAGCAGAAGGCGAAGAAGTTCGAGGCTGACGCCGACACACCAGCGGGTGCAGCACCCACTGGGGCCGACGACTACGCCGACAAAACCGGTGGCCCACCGCTGTTGCCACCACCGCCAACGAAACAAGCCCCGACATCAACCGACGATGATGACGACTACATGACCCGCATGAAGAAGGCCCGCGACCGGGGCAGGAAGTAGCCCGTGTGGTTTGAAGTTGGTGAATCCAGGCAAACGAGAATGCCATCTTGTAGGGCGGTACGAGGCTATGGGAGTGCCGCCCTACAAGACTTTTATTTGAAAAGGGGGACTGGCTCCGAGTCTTCGAGGTGCCTGTCCCCCTTTTCAAATAGCTTCTACCCTTCAGCGTTCAACCCTGGCAAACCGTCCAGGCTCCGGGCATTCTTCTTCTGTCGGTATTGGGTCAGTTCCTCATCGCTCTTCGCGGCACACCATTTCACCAGTGTGTCGCGCTCGCCAACGTAGTCGAAGCGTGGTATCGAATACCCGCAGGAGTCGCTGATACGGGACAGCGTTGCCCGAATGATGCTTCGTGTACCACGGTAGTCCTGGAACTGCGTGATGAGTGAGTCAAACTCCGCTGTGTTCGGCAGGAGGACTTGGCCGTTACCGTGGAGTCGGACGATCTTCGGTGCTCCATCGAACGCGCAGAAGGTCAGGACAATTCGGCCATTCTCACGAAGGTGGGCGATCGTCTCGATGCCGCTACCAGTCAGATCCAGATACGCTACTTCACGCGGGCCAACGATGCGAAACGAGTCCATGCCCTTGGGTGAGCAGTTGATCAAACCTTCAGCAGCGAGCGGCGCGGTGGCCACGAAAAACAGCTTCTGTTGGCCGATCCACGTCGCCAACTCTGGCGTGATCGCCTCGTAACTCTTGCCCATCGTTTGCTCCGCATCAGTGGTGAGCGCTGCCTGTTCGAGGATTCCCACTCTGGTGTCGTTCTGGTTGTTATACCCCGCACGGATGGATATGAATTCTTTGACTCTACGAGCCGCGAACGAAGCGCAGCGAAGAGAGCGTACTTTCT
>JBBRME010000354.1:0-3003 GCA_038230995.1 Gemmatales bacterium | reverse complement strand
ACTTACGACGGTATTCATGCAAAACAGGAACTGATTTCAGGTCCGGAACCAATACGTTGTTATACCCAAAAGGAGACGGTTTGGCGTTTTGATGAGAGATGAAATCGCTCCAGCGACCCGTCAGCCAAAGTTCGGGTGGACCTCGATCCCAAATCACACTTTTACAATCTCTCTGTGATTACCAGCACTTCTACCCACCAATCAATATCCGTCTATAGTTTGCTGTCCAACGAGTAATCGAACACGCGTATCCGATTGATGTTCATCTAAGGTAAGAGCAGACATCGATAACGTGACAGCAAAGGAGATTTGGACACGCAAGTGAGCACGTGCCGAACCGAATTGGCTGGACAACAATCCACCTGCCGGTTTGAAGGCTCTCTACTCAGCATTGATTCATTTGCACAAGATCCATGCCGCTATGCCTGCAGACTTCTTCATTGATACGCAACTTGGAATCGTATTCTCCAAGGCGACGGGGGTGCTGGGTTGGGCCGAAGCAGCAGATCACATGGCGCGACTACGCAGTCATCCGGACTTCCGTCCTGAGTTCAATCAACTCTTTGACTTTCGTCCTGTTAGCAGCGTTACTTTGTCGCATGCGGAGGTGAGACGCCTTGCGAAGCCGACGATCTTCGGTGCACGTTCGTTGCGAGCTTTTGTTGTTGCGAACGACTTGGACTATGGGCTCGCTCGAATGTTCGCAACCTACCGAGACCTGGAGGGCGAGACTGGGATCGTGATCTTTCGAGTGATGCAAGAGGCTCTGACCTGGCTATCTCTGACCGCGGAGCCTGATCCGAGTTGGTTTCCCAAACTCAACTCACATGTCACTGAAGCCTCGTAAACAACCGAGGGCGTATTCACCATATACTGATCGGCCCGGAGTCGTTTTGCTTGAGTGCACTTCGTTGAGGCTGACGCCGCACGACTAATCGAGCGGTCTCAAGAAGTTCTGCGAACGCCACCTTCTTCGGCGCTTTGGCCCCATCATCGTCGGGAATGTGGGGACAGCCGTCGTCGGCCAGACGAGCCAAGTCGATCGCGGTCTGTTGTTGAGCATTGGTGTTCATGTGGAATACTCCGGATGCAGATCGAGACCGCCCGTTAACCATGGTGCCCGAAGGAACTCGCAATTCTAGTTGCTGCCGTGATTACTCGTCCGTGTAGCTCATATGGGGCTATCGCAGTAATCGGTTACTCGCTGGCAAGCAGAGTGTTGCCCTGGCCTCGGAAAGATCGCCTGGGGCAACCCATACTTCCACGCTTCGGGGCAACCCGATCTTCGCCACTCTGGGTGGAAAGGTAGTCGCCACCGTAAAAGGGATGGCAACAGAATGAAGCAGAACACCCCAGACTTGAGCCTCATCTCGGTTGCCAGACGCAACCGCCACGAACCTCTCAGTGCTATTTGGCATGATGTCTCGGTGTGATCGAAGGGCGAGGACGACCAACACTATGCATAAAACAAGCCAATCGCAGAACAATCCTCCCGATCGAAGGTGATACTGCACATCACAACTGTAAACGACCGCGGCCGGTCTCTCCTGAAGGAGAGGCCGGCCGCGGAGTTTTATTGCTCTCTGACGGTGATTACTTCGCGCCGTCGACGATCTTGAGGGCGTTGTCGCCAGCGTTGGCCCGCTTGTACAGCGGCAGGTGGCGGTAGTAAACCTCAAGCGTCAGGATGCACATCGCCGTGGTGCCCAAGCGGCCACAGCTCCGGCCGATGATGCCCCCTTCAGGTTCAAAGCTACCCTGATTCGCACCGTCCTTCTTGATCTGAAGGCTGATGAGCCAGTCACGCATGCCACCCTTGCGGGTGCCATCCGGACCCTTCGGGCCTTCGTTCCAGGTCTTCCATTCATCGCCTTCGAAGAAGTGAACAACCTGCGTCGCGTAGTAGTAGAAGTACATGTCCGGCGAAGCGGCAACCTTCACCGGTGCCCGCTTCATCAGGCCGGTGACGCCTTCAGCCATGCCGGCGTTGTCCGGACCCCAACCGTCGATGTAGTAGCGGCTGAGCAGGCCGACGGCCGTCAGGGAAGTGCCTGGAGCGGCACCCGTGTTGTCGGCGTAACCGTACATGGCTTTGCGGGAACCAGCGCCAGCCAGGTTCAGGAAGTCCACGGCCTTCTTCATCGTCGCGGCAGGAACCACAATGTCCTTGCCCAGCAGAGCGGCCTTGAGGGCCTGGATCTGCCAGCCGACGATCGAGGTGTCGCCAGGAGCCCCGGCACCGTAGCCCCAACTACCATTCGCGGCCTGAGCCTTCACGATGTAGTTAATGGCGGCCTGAGCGCCAGCGAGGAGCAGACCCTTGTCCTTCGTCATGCCATAGGCTTCGCACAGAGCAAGGGTGCCGATGGCGTGAGCGTACATGTTGCCCGACATGCGGCCCGCAGTCGCACCGCTGAGCGGGCAGTTGCGGAGCAGGAACTGCAAGCCCGTGTTCACGGTCTTCTGGTACTTCTTCCCCTTCAGGTGGGTTTCACCAGCGGCGAGGAAAGGAAGCAGAGCCATGCCGGTCGCGGCGACTCGTTCTTCCTTGCTGCCGATTTCATACTGCCAGCCGCCGTCTTGCATCTGCTGGCGAGCCAGCCATGCCAGACCAAGGGCAACGGCTCGTTCGCTTTCTTCGTTACCGCCACCTTCACGAAGCAACCGGCTCTTGGTCGCACCGCTGCGGCCAGGGAACGAGGCGCTCATGAACCCGTTGGCACCACCGGTCCCGCTCATCGCGCTTCCGGTGTCGCCGGTCACGCCAGGATTGGAATTGTCGTTGCTGACCAGCCCAGGAAGGGCCAGAGCGGTGGTGTCGGTGTCTGGAGCGTTCGGTTGGCCGAGGTTGTCCATCGTGACAGCCGCGTCAACCGTTTGCTTGTCGACACGCTCGATGTCGGGCAGAGCCGCTTCGAGATTCGACTGAAGCCCGGGATCTTCGTTGGTCAGATCCTTCTCGGGTTGTTCTTCTTCCTTCTCGACGGTCGTGGTGACGACCTT
>JBBRME010000353.1:0-3015 GCA_038230995.1 Gemmatales bacterium | reverse complement strand
GCCTTGGATCGTCATGCGAAGACACGCTGCACGATTGATGCGAGCGACTTCAGTGCGGACATGTTGACCATCGCCCGCAAGAAGAACGTCAAGCGGAAGTCGGACACACGCATCACCTTTACCGAAGCCGACTCACAGCAGTTGCCGTTTCTGTCAGATCATTACGACCTCGTGACCTGCTCCTTCGGCCTTCGCAACATTACCGACATGCACCGCGGGTTGGCCGAGATGTATCGCGTGTTGGCTCCAGGTGGTCGGTTGGCCGTGCTGGAGTTTTCCAAACCGAAGGGGAAGGTTCTCGGCGGCAGCTACCAGTATTACTTCCGCAAGGTGCTGCCTACCATCGGCAACATGTTCGCCAAGAACGAGGACAGCGCTTACAAGTACCTACCCGAAAGTGTGTTGAAGTTCCCGGACGGCGAAGAACTCGCGGCGACATTCCGCAGCCATGGCTATCAGAATGTGTGGTTCAAGCCGTTCACGTTTGGCGTGGCGACTCTTTACGTTGGCACGAAGCCTGCCGAATCTCCTCCAAGCTTTCCCGTAGTACCTGTTGAAACCGCGCCAAGCTAAATCGTTCTACAGCGAAAGCTCGCGCCTTCTCACCTCGTTCCTTTGCTTCCGCAGGGTGTTCATACACCCAACGCATCTGCTCCGCCGCGTGGGCGGTGTCTGGCTCGGCCCAACTCGCCCCGGCAAAGTACGGGCCGTAGTCCTCTTCAAGCACCACCTTCTGATACTGCACGGGCAGGCCGACATCTGCGCTCAGGAACTCTGCCGTAGCGCTGTAATCCGTGGCAATCACCGGCTTGCCCAGCAGCATGGCTTCAGCAAGTGTGTAGCCGAATCCCTCACTGCGATGCAGTGACACATAGCTGTCGCAAACTTGGAAGAGAGACAATAAGTCAGGCCGGGGCAGAGTGCCGGTGATGATCGTGCAACGCAATCCAGCTGTCGCGTCGGTAATCTGTTTCATCTGTTCGGGGAATGCGTCGGCCCGATTGATCTTCAAAACAAGTCGGGCGGAATCGCTTTGTTGAAAAGCCTGGCGAAACGCAGCAATCGAGCCGAGCGGATTCTTGCGTTCGAGGATTGACGACAGATCGAACGTAAAGAGAAACAGTGTCTCATGCTCTGGCAATCCGAAGAACTCCCGGCTTCGTTCGGCGACTTCCAACGTACCAACCGACGGCGGCACGACCCGTACTGGCCGGTCCGTGACATGCTTGCGCAGGCCGATGGCGGAGAACTCGCTGGGTGTCCAGAACTCGTCGGCTAGTGTGGCTTTGTTGAGCACTTCAGCCGGGAACTCTTCGAGTTCCCAACTCCACGCAGCGATGCGATACACTCCTTCTCGCGGATGCAGGCCACACGCACGGAAGGTCTCGTCGAACGGTTCCATCGCCCCGGCCTTCACGATGGTGATCGGGTAGCGTTCGAGGTCAATGGCCGTGAGTTCGAAGTTTTCCCCCATGCGTGGGGGCGATGGCGTGGCCCGCTTGGCCACGTGCAGTCCAGCTTGAAGCAGGGCCATTTCGTACTGCCGGGCTTCTTCCTGCAACCCGCTGACGTACCGCCACAGGGCGATGATGTTGATGCCGTTCTCCGCTGACAACTCGATGTCACTTGCGTCAAGTGTGGCTTCACGCAACCAGCGACTGGCACAGTGGCACTCTTTCACAATCCAATCGCACAGTTCACGGAAGTGCAGCGGAGAGGTCAAACACAAGGGGAACTTCATCTGCCACGAGGGGCGAAAGCGGTAAGTCAGCACAACACCACGATCCGCTCGCCGGTCAAGTTCCTGCAACCCACTCAGGGCCGAGGTTTCACTCGCGCCCCAAGTGGCACCGTGATCGCGACACCAGTTCAGGAACTCACCACGGCCAGCGGGCGTCAGGCCCAACGGATAGGCTTCCCACAAGTCCGCACGGGCACAGTAGGCAAGAACCGCCGACCAATCGAGTTCGCCACTGCTTGCCGGTAGCGTTTGAAACGTGCGAGTGGATTCACCGGTCAGGGCCAGACTCAGCGAGTGTCGAACATCACCCAGCAGTTTGTGGAAGCTCATCCGATCACCCGCGCGGTAAGTTCATCCGGGCAACGGTAGGTCGGGATCAGAGTATCGCAGCGGGGCGATGGATCGCGCAGCGGGCTGAGGTATGGATCACCTGCAGCCAACGCCTCGGCATATTGCTTCAGGAAGCGTTCAGTATCCTCGGGGTGGTGATCTGCTTTGCCACGAGATTGCGATTCTTCGTGAACAAGTACGGCATTCGCATCCAGCAAGATCGTTTCGCCCTTCGCCCTGGCACGCAGGCACAAGTCCACATCGTTGAAGCCCACGGCATATTGCTCATCGAACCCGCCGAGGTCGTTGAACAGATCCCGCCGGATCAACAGACAGGCCGCACTCACCGCACTCACTTCCCGCACGCTGATGAGCTCGCAGTTCTCGCCGGTGAAGCGTTCATGCAGGTTCTGCCACACCTTCTGCCCGCGATAGGCATGGTCAGCCCCGCCCAGCAAACCAAGGCCGATGCCAGCATGCTGGATGGTGCAATCGGGGTAAGCCAGCATCGCCCCGACAATGCCCGCGTGGGTACTCCAGCCAAGCATCGATTCCAACCAACCGGAATGCAACGCAAACACATCGTTGTTGAGAAAGAGTAGATGGGTGATGTTGGCATCAATCGCCTTTACGGCATCGTTGTTCAGCTTGCTGAAGTTGAACGGCCCAGTGGCACTGACAACGGTGTGTCGCAACTTGAGTTCATCAATATAGGCGAGGCAGTCCGTCTCCGTGGAATCATGATCCATGAGGACGATCTGCACCATGTCCGGCTGAACAGTGCGTTCGAGGTTCTGCACACACTTTCGCAGTAAATCAGCCCGGTTCTTAAACGGAATGACAATGGCGACTTTGGAATCTGTCGGTACTGGAGGCGTGATCTTTAGCACATTGAACTGTGTGGGGTGCGGCTCACCACCCCCGATACGAGCCATCGTGTCCAT
>JBBRME010000352.1:0-3018 GCA_038230995.1 Gemmatales bacterium | reverse complement strand
TGCTTCGGAAGAACTGGCAGGTTTATCTGTCGATGACTTCGATCACTTACTGCAGGTCGATGCCTGCGTACTTTACGACGATCCGCTGCATCGCGTTCTGATCGGTCTTGACGAAACCACCGTACTGTGGCGCCTAGCTCGGCTAGTGGCCTCTGTGGCTCTGGCGAAAACCGATCGTCTCACGGAAGCAGAAGATCGGTTATTGGGTTGGCTTAGTGCGAATCTGGCTGCGATTCCCGATCAACAGACCCGGATCATGCCGCCAAGCTGGAAGGCCCCGCGTTTTGTCTGGATGATCGACGACCAGGCTGTGCGGGCCGTGCTGCCGCAACAACGTCCTGTCGCAACATCGACATCCATGAAATGGCGGGTGAATGGCGGTGAGTGGCGGACGCTGATGGTTCGCAACAAACTTATCACCGAAACGGAATCAATGCCTTTGGGCCCGATGCCGACGTATACCGCTGAAGTGCATCTGCTTGGGGCCACGGACAAACGGGAGCGGTGGGCCGCGATCACTTCGGCCGAAGACGGTGTGGTACTCTTCCATCCCAACGGCGAGATGGTGAACCTCGACGACGGCGAAACCCTGCCAGCCGGGAACTACCTCGTCCTCTTCAAGCATGATGCGGAGTGGCTGACCAACCCGCCGGCGGGCGTACGCTTTACTGGTGAGTTCGACATGGAACCGGTGGGTTGGAGGGCGTGGCGTGGTCGCCGGGTAACGTTGGAACCCGGTGCCGTGCTGGCGGGCTACACCTGTGGTGGTTCTTTGGACATCCGGTGGTGGATCGAAGAACCGGCCACTTCGCTGGTGGAATGGCACGAGCATGTACCTGTGCATATTGGATCATTGCCGGTGTTGCATGTTGATCCACCGTCCGCGTTACGCAATGCCACGCTGGAACTGATAACCACGAAGCAGAACGTGCTACTGAAAATTGGGCATGATGTGGCCGTGCCTGCCGATGGACGTATCGAGCTAGACACGTTGCCGAATCTCGCCCTAACCGTGGGCCGACTTCGACTCCGCTGCCACCTCTTCGGAAATCCGGACGGATCGCCACCGGAGTTGATGTGGAACCAGCTTCCCGCGCTCGAATTGCAATACGTTCCCGATCCGAAGTATCAGAAAGCGGCGATGGCGGTGAGCCTGAATGGCACTGTCCACTGCGCGGACGAACCCATCAGCCGTCCCGTGGTTGACCTGCACGGCGATGGTTGGGACGTGCGGGTACGTGTGTCCGTCACGCGCGCCAGACTACGTTTCGCAGATGACGAACTGCAGGCATGGCAACCACTGCCGCTACGCGGCTTGGACTTGGGAACGATCACGCTCAGAGATGAATTGCACATCGAGTTTCACTCACCGCCGGAGATCACCGACGAGGGCAAGCTCCGGACCCGTTTGGCTTCGTTGGAAATCAACGCAGGTCGCCGTTCCCGTGAAGCACGTCACTTTGTTATTCCCCTCACGAAGTGGCGCGATGGCTGGAATCCATCAGCCACCGGGACCATTCAACTGCGCGGAACCACGTGGTTGGATACGGTCATCCTCGGTGCCATCCCTGTAGGCACCGCGTTCATCACCAGGTGGCCCGGTTTGCGTGATGCGGCTCCTTGGACATGGGAACAGCACGAGCAGATGAAGGACGACTTGCTTTTGTCCAGCGACAACGGCGATGCGGTACTGGCCGAGAGTTGGTATCGTCAGGCACGGGCCGCCAACGATGTAGCCGATGGTGCTTGGCAGTCGGCGGGTCTGTTTGCCAATCGGGCTGCGGCGCATTCTGCTGAGATGGGGTTGCTGGCCGAAGTGGTGCGGTTCATGCGAGGTGAATCGATCGGTCATTCGCAGATGCCAGCCGGTACACCAGTGGTGCTGACTGTGTGGCTCGACGCGGTGTGCATTGCCAACGCTTATCTGCATAGCGAATTGCGACTCTGGAAGCCGCCAAAGCGCATCGACCTTGGCGATGCTCCGGCGGTGTTGCACAAAACGGATGCGGCGCTGATCCGCATGAGCTGCCTGTTGGCTACCGGTGAAGATACCAAAGCAGACTGGGTGTTCGTGGAGGCGTTGCCGAGGTGCTTGCATCCTTGGTTGCCGCTTCTGCGGGCCAGGTATGCCAGCTACGCCAAACTAACCACCGCCGAAGAAGAGTATCGACACGCCTACCAACACGCTTTCGATACAAACGATCCAAACATGATCGAGCAGATCATGCACGAACAACCCTAGTCTAATAACGCCGGTCAAAACGAGGAGCATCACCATGTCGGTGGCCGAAAAGTGGCAATCGTTTTTAAAGCTGATCGGCGAGCCGAGAGACCGTGCGAAAGCCATCCAAGAACTCGGAAGCCTTGTGGGTTCAAGTGATGGCGTGAGGTATGTTGTTGCGGGACTCAAGGCAGGATTTAAGAAAGAACATTTGAAGGCCATTGTGATGTTAGCCGAAGTCCTCGACCCTGCTTCGACGTCAGTGAAGGTGAGTGAAGCTGATCGGCGAGCGCTCTTGGTGACCTCCATTTCGACGTGTGGCTACAGTGCTGAAGAGCATTCCGTCTACTGGCGACTTCGATGGTTGCTAGACATGATCAGCTCAAAGTCACATATTTTTGAGTTAAGAGATGAAGTCGAACTGTTTGGAAAGACTTGCCGAAGTGGTGCGGAGTTGCTCGCCAAGTTCGAGCTTTTGGAAGGCTGGAAGGACTATCCGCAGGAACGCTGGATTCGGTTGTTTGATCAGGTGAAGATAACACGCGGTGGGCCATTTCAAAACATCGTCGCAGAAGCATTGTTGATCTTGAACACACGGAAAGCACCGACCGTGGTGTCCACGAAAACGAGACCAGTACTGCCGGTCATGGAACCCGAAGCTCAGAGACCCATGGTTCCATCGATACCTGAGCCGCCACCGTCGCCACCCCCAGTTATTGTTGAAGCCCCGCCACCGCCAGTGTTCGTGGAACCTCCGCCTGTTCCGCCGTCCGAGGTTCCAGATGTCGCACCGCCGG
>JBBRME010000351.1:0-3135 GCA_038230995.1 Gemmatales bacterium | reverse complement strand
TTGCGTGAACGTGTAATAGCGATCCGCCGGGTGGCCCAGCACACCCACCCAACTTCCGACTTTGGCGGAGGCCGCCGCCAGCGGCAGGGGGATCAACTCCGTTGCCGTAATTTTCACCACGGCCACATCGGCTTGCCTATTAATGGCCAAAACATCGGTGAGGGCGAAGACTTTGCCTTGATGGTTCATCACGCCGAAGTGTTCATCATCCGCTATGCCTTCCAGCACGTGCCAGTTCGTCATCAGGTAGCCATCGGCCCCGATGGCCCACGCGGTGGCCATGCGACCCTGTTCGAACCCTTTTTCCTTATCGCCCAGCACACTGCCAATGAGGAAG
Organism: Gemmatales bacterium; assembly: GCA_038230995.1. GTDB lineage: Bacteria > Planctomycetota > Planctomycetia > Gemmatales > Gemmataceae > JALHQU01. Next base: position 2,798 of record JBBRME010000351.1, on the reverse strand, counting down.
ACACTCGGCTTGATCTTCTCGGCCAAGTCTTCTGGTGACAACGGCTTGTCACTTGGTTTGGCGAGGTCGAGCTTCAAGGTGCGATTCTCTTCGCACTTCTTTGCGAGTTCTTTGCCGAAGGCACACTCGCCTTTTGCGGCCAGCTTGCCAAGGTTCTTAGTGAACTTCTCCAGCACGGCGGCATCGTCGGTGTAGGTGGAAGATAGAGCGGGCAGACCTTTATCCGCAACTACGTAACTCGGCATCGCCAGCAACATCATCAAAACAATCCAGCGCATGACAAACTCCATTGTTATTTCTCGCCTACGGCCCAAAGGTAGTTCCAGCCGCGGAGGTAGATGCGCCCACCGCTCACGGCTGGGCTGGCGGTAAACGTATCCGGCAGTTTCATCTTTTCGATGAGTTCCGGTTCCGCAGTTGGCTTCACGGTGGCCATGGTGCCATCGCGGCCCACGAGGATCAGCTTGCCGTCGGCAAACACCGGGCTGGCCCGATGACGCTCACTGGTGAGTTTCAGGCTGCCAGTGCTTTTGCCCGTCTTGGCATCGTAAGCTAGCAGGCTCTGCGTTTCTTTCCACACGAACACGGTGCCATTCACTAGGATGGGGCAGGGCACATCGGGCGTGTCCTTGGCGATCCGCCAGAGTTCGCCGTTGGCAGTGGCACCGGGTTTGATTTCGCCTTTGGCTTTGCTGGGGTCAATTGCTACGGTCACGCCGTTTTTGCATGAGGGCACCACGATCAAGTCGGCACTCACCAGCGGACTGCTCACGGCTCGCCAGGCCCGATTGTAGTTGGCCTTGGGGTTGAGTTCCGTGACGCGCCAAATCTCTTTTCCGTCCTTCAAGCTGTGGCCTGTGCAGTAATCATTACCGTGAACGATGAGTTGAGCTTGATCGCCCTTCTCCCAGATGAACGGAGAAGAATACACGTCTGGCGATTCACCAGTGCCGTCGCTTTCGCGCGTCACTTTCCAATCTACTTTTCCGTTCTCGGTGTTCACGCACAGGATGAGCTGGGCCTTGCGGTGCATCAGGCAAACGTAAAGCTTGTCTTTGTGCAGAACCGGAGTCCAGTGGGCGCCGAATTGGATGCTGAAGTCGCCGTACTCCTTCGCCGTGTTCACCTTCCATTTTTCGTTCCCAGCAAAGTCGTAAGCCACCAGCGTACCATCCCCCACGAAGGCGAACACCAATTTGCCATCGGTGCTGCAACTGGCACTTGCACTATTGCCTTCGTCGCCGCGTGCAGCCTTGTTGCCACCGCCAATAACTTTCTTCCACTTCTCTTCGCCGTCGGTGCCAATGCACATCAGCACGAGGTCTTTCTCCACCACGGCGGTGATGAAGATCGACTTGTCCCAGATGCACGGCGTGCTGGCCCCCGGCCCAGGGAGCTTGGCCTTCCACACGATGTTGGTCTTCTCATCCCACTTGCTGGGCAGCTTTGTCTCCGTGCTGTGGCCGTCGTTCTTCGGCCCACGCCACTGTGGCCAGTTTTCCGCCGAGGTGATGGAAACAGAAGCGAAGAACGCAGCAGCGATTGCCAACCGACGCATGATGTACCGTCCGGAAAGTGCCGAGTGGTGGGGTGAACTGAAGTCATGCTACCCGAATTGAAAACGTCCGACAACTAGCAGGCCTGTCCGAGTTTCTATCATGACGTTGCCGATCAACTCTCCGCCGGCGGTTCAACACGGTCACGATTGTTCCGAGCTATTCCATGACGCCACGTGAAGTCTTAGCGCTTGTCCGCGAAAAAGATGTCAAGGCCGTTGACCTGCGGTTCATGGACTTCCCGGGAATGTGGAAGCACCTCACCGTGCCGGCGGACATGCTCACCGAAGACAGCTTCGAGGATGGCATCGGCTTCGATGGCAGTGGCTTGCGCGGTTGGAAGAAGATCAACGAAGCGGACATGCTGATCGTGCCGCAACCGGAGACGGCGTTCCTGGATCCGTTCACCAAGGAAATCACGCTCGGCTTGATCTGCAACATTCAGGAACCGACCACGAAGGAAGACTACAGCAAGGACCCGCGCAACGTGGCCCGCAAAGCCGTGAACGCCATGAAGCAGACGGGCTTCGCCGACACTGCCTACTTTGGCCCGGCGCTGGAGTTCTTTGTGTTCGATGATGTGAAGTACGACCAGACTTCGCACTCAGCGTTCTATTACGTCGACAGTGCCGAAGGCATCTGGAACACAGGGCGTGATGAACGACCCAACCTCGGCTACAAGATCCCGCACCGGCAGGGTTACTTCCCTTGTCCGCCGATGGACAGCCTGTACGACCTGCGAACCGAGATGATGCTGGCGATGGGGCAGTGTGGCATGACGGTGGAAAGCCACCACCACGAGAAGGCGAGCGGTGGGCAGTGTGCCATCGACATCCGATACGACGAACTGCTACCGATGGCCGACAATGTGCTGAAGTACAAATACGTGGTGAAGAACGTGGCCCGACGCCACGGCAAGACAGCCACGTTCATGCCCAAGCCGCTGTTCGATGACTATGGCAGTGCCATGAACGTGCACACTAGTTTGTGGAAAAACGGCACGAACCTTTTTGCCGGGTCGGGCTACAGTGGACTGAGCGATGTGGCACGCTATGCGATCGGCGGCATCCTCAAGCATGCACCGGCCTTGTGTGCGATCACCAACCCCACGACCAACAGTTACAAGCGACTGGTGCCGGGCTTCGAGGCCCCAACAAGTCTGGCGTACAGCCAGCGCAATCGTAGTGCGGCCATCCGTATTCCGGTGTACAGCAGCCGACCACAATCCAAGCGGATCGAGTA
>JBBRME010000350.1:0-3149 GCA_038230995.1 Gemmatales bacterium | reverse complement strand
GAAGAGAGCGTACTTTCTAAGTTCTAAGTACACTCTCTTCGCTGCGCTTCGTTCGCGGCTCGTAAAAACAGGTCAAATCAGTCGGCCGTCAAAGGAATCACGCCTTCGAGAGGCGTGTTACTGTAACTCGGCAGGAATCAGCACAACGCTCGTTCGTCCAGCCGAGTGAAGCGTGTCCAGAGCAGGGGTACACACATCCCGTGGACACGACGAGCCATGTCAGAATAACGATTACTCCGCGGTGATCTTCACACTCAGCGGAGCCACCCACTGTTTGAACTTCGAGGTGTAGTACAGTTACACCCGGCTGGCTGGGCCACGGTACTCTCCCGGCACTTCGGCAATCAGGTCGAGCTTAAATTCCACAATTTGTTTCTCGTCCACGCAACATGGCAGTCGTACAGGCCACTCTCGAAAGCCAGCACATGGAAACCTTTGACTTCGTGTAGGTAACGGACAAGCCGGGCTTTCGCCTCGAAAGTGGTGCCTTCACCATGCGACTGCACCCCAAGGAATACGACCCGACTTTCACCTACGGCATCACCAAACGGTTTCAGATCCTTGAAAGTGTCGTTCTTTTTGGTGATGTCGAGAGTCGAGATCGGTGCGGTATTTTTCTTCAGCCAGTCAACGTGGTCACCGGCGAAAGCGATGCTCGATAAGAATGCGATTGCTGTGAAGTGCTTCATCAAGTCAGCGTCAACGTCAACGTGCCACAATCAAGACTTGTATCAACAAGGGTGGCTAACGGGATTTGAACCCGCGACCCCCGGAATCACAATCCGGTGCTCTAACCAGCTGAGCTATAGCCACCATTCGTAAACGCAGAATACCTCTGCCGATTTGATTGACAAGGGCGCATGGTCAGGGGTTCACGGCAAGCAGAATCAAAACGGACGTACAACTCACGCCCTACTTCTTGCTCGACTTGCTCGGTCTGCGTTTTGGTTCAATCGCCACCTTAGCATTGCGAACCTCCGCCTCCATCACTTTGCCGGGTTGGAACGTGACCACATTCTTCGCTTCCACAACCACAGACTCATTTGTGCGTGGGTTTCGAGCCTGGCGTTGTTTGCGACGCTTCACCTCGAACACGCCAAAGTTGCGTAGTTCAATACGGCCTTCATTGACCAACGTCTCGATGATGAGATCAAACGTGTCTTGCACGATATCTTTCACTAACACCTGAGCTTGATTGTGCTTGATGGCAATTTGCTTGACGATCTCTTTCTTGGTCATGTCCACACTCCGCCGGGAGGGACACCCGGTGTAAGTGTCGATGGTACGTCTACTTAACGCCGGGTCAAGATTCGGCCTGCGGCGATGTTGTCGTGGCGGGCACTTGGCTGCGCAGGCCCAGGTACATCTCCAGGCTCTCAAGACGTTGCTCAAGCTGTGCCGCCCCACGTGGTACATCAGCATCTAAAAACTGCGAAAGTTTGCTTGCCGGGCCGTGATACATTTCGTCGATCAGTCGGGGCAGTTGCACTGTCCAATGCCGGCAAACCCGCACGTGTTCCTCGGCATCTTCAAAGGCTGCGAGAGCCCGACGCAGGGTTCGTTCTTCCACTGTTGTGTCTGGCATGCGTCCGGAAAAATCTGGGAAGCGTTTTTGTGATAAAGCGCTCTTCGCCTGCACGACGGCTTCATCGCGTTTGCGGACGGCCCGTTGCCAGAGTTGCAATTGTTCCGAGACCCACGCTTGTGATCGATGAATCTCGGCCCGGAAGGTGGACATGGCTTCGTTGATGTCCGCACGATACGTCATGAGACTGGCGAGCCAATCTCGCAGCACTTCCACGTCGGCAACGTCTGCACCCGGTGTCATGGTGGGTTACTCATCGCGAACCGGCGACGTGAGTCGCCGGGTGATCAAAACAACCCAGCGACTCACGTCGCCGGTTCACCACGGTTGATTACCGTTGCCCGAGGTACTCTTCTACTCGTTCGGCCTTCCGCAGCAAGAACGGAATGTGAACGTCGGCCACTTCAACAAACCGGCCAATGTCCTTGAGCATCTGCTCGAACTCTTCCCGGAAGCGGTCATGTTCCTGATCGCGCCAGCTCTCGCCTAAGGCCAGCAATTGCGCGTGCAGGGCACCGGCTTGCTGTTGGAGTTCCGTGTTGAAGCGTTTCACGTTCCCGGCGAATCGTCGTAGTTCGGCTGGGTCAACAATTGCCTGGGCCATGTGTCACCGCCTTGTTCAAGACTGCTGGGTGCATTGTACACCGTAGGCAGGCCCAACCACTCGGGCTTGGCCTTGGCAAAGGTTTGCACGATAAACCCGACCACAACAGCTTCAATACCGATGACTGGCAAGTGACTCACGAAGCTGAGCACCGCCACCGCACGGAAATCCGCCACACCACCCAGCCAAAGCACCACAGCATTGAACACAACCGTGATGGCCGCCGTGATAGCCCCACACACCGCCCCCGCAACAAACGGCTTGACCCTCCTGCTCAACCATCTCAGCAGCACGGCACCAAGCAACGCGGGCCACCACATCACGCAAGTATTCACACCCAAGGTGGTGATGCCACCGTGGCCAAACAGCACCGCTTGCAGCGTCAGCCCTACCACGATGGCTAATGCCGCCCGTCTGCCAAGCACTGCTGCCACAAGGCCGTTCAACAGTAAATGCACCGAGACGAAACCGAGTGGAATGTGAATCTGGCTGGCCACAAAGAACACAGCACTGAGCACACCAACGCGGGGGATCTCGTCCTGATCGATCTTCCAACACGCCAATGCCACACCCAAGCACGCGAAGATCGCCCCGCCCAAAAGCCATGGCCACGCCAGAAGACCGTCCGCAATGTGCACAGCAAACAACGACAACATGTCGCTCATGCTATGGGGCACAGGGGCCATCGTGATGCGAGCGGCATAGATCATACTGAGTCGTCGTTACGAGACTGTTCATGCCGTTTAGCGTGTCTACGGAATCTGTTGTTGCTGGGGGTCAAACCGACACGGCCTATGTGCTGGCCAATGCGGCTTTGGGCGTACGGGCAGAGGTGTGGCCTAAGTTCGGGCTGAACTGCTTGAAGTGGAGCGTGGCCGAAGGCGATGTGCTGTATTGCGACCCGGCATGGACCACGAACCCCGTGCCAACCCGCAGCGGGCACCCCATCCTGTTTCCGTT
>JBBRME010000349.1:0-3160 GCA_038230995.1 Gemmatales bacterium | reverse complement strand
GTCGGCTAAACTAGAAGTGTGATCGAACCTCATCGACCGAGACACCGTCACTGCTCCTGAACCGGGCGGCCCCTGTGGCCCCTCCGGTTCTTGGCCGTTTCTGGAGGGTTCTACTGTCATGCCGTCGCCGTCTTACTCCCCGCTCGAAGCTAGCGTGCTGGTGCTGAACAAGATGTTCATGGCCGTACACGTCATTAGTGTGCGCCGGGCCTTCAGTTTGCTGTGCAAGCAGCAAGCCGAAGTCGTGAACGTCGAGGACGGCCAGTACCTCTCGTACGACTTCGAGAGCTGGACGGAACTCTCCGTGTTCCGCAGCAAGAACTTCCGCGAGGTGGACGACGACTGGGTGCGAACCCCGAACGTCGAGATCCAAGCCCCGCGGGTGATCCGGCTGTTGGAATACGACAAGGTTCCACGTCAGGCCGTGAAGTTCAACCGGCGGAACATCTTCGCGCGGGACGGCAACCAGTGCCAGTACTGCGGGCAGAAGTTCAGCACCAGCGAACTGAGCCTTGACCACGTCATCCCGCGCAGCCAGGGCGGGGGCACCACGTGGGACAACATCGTGTGTGCGTGCGTGGAGTGTAACGTCCGCAAGGGTGGCCGCACCCCGCGTCAGGCAAACATGACGCTGATCCGCAAGCCGGAAAAGCCGAAGCGCAGCCCTATGCTGAACGTGAAGCTGAGCCAAAAGAAGTACGAAACCTGGCAGAGCTTCCTCGACAACGCCTACTGGAGCGTGGAGCTTAAGTAAGGGCATTGTCTTGTTACGAAAGTGTCAAATGCGGCGGAGGGTGCTACCCTCCGCCGTTTCTTTTTGCTGTTGTTCGTCGCGATGCTCTCGCATCGTTTTGCCAGTCCATTAAGATGCATGCACACCTACAGGTCGAGGATTTATGGGCGAGTACTACATCTATTCAATGCGGAGCATGACGAAGCAGTACGGCAAGACGACGATCATGGAGAATATCAATCTGTCGTTTCTTCCGGGTGCGAAGATCGGCGTGCTGGGGAGCAACGGGGCTGGCAAAAGCACGTTGCTGAAGATCATGGCCGGCATCGACAAGGAATTCATGGGCGAAGCGAAGCCGCACGCCAGTGCCAGTATCGGTTACGTTCCGCAGGAACCGCACCTGCCCCCAGGCACTACCGTGCTGCAGAACGTTGAGGACAGCATCGCCCCGATCCGCAATCTCGTGAAGCAGTACGAAGCGGTGAGCGAGAAGTTTGCGGATGAGAACGCGGACTTCGACAAGCTCTCGGCCGAAATGGAACGCCTGCAAGTGCAGATCGACTTAACGGATGCGTACAACATCGACCGTCAACTCGAACTGGCCATGGACGCCATGCGGCTACCACCGCCGGATGCGATTGTTGATCGCCTCTCCGGGGGTGAAAAACGTCGGGTGTTCCTCTGCAAGACTCTGCTGCAAAATCACGACTTACTTCTGCTCGACGAGCCAACGAACCACTTGGATGCCGAGAGCGTGTACTGGCTGGAACAGCACCTCAAGAACTACAAGGGTGCCGTGGTGGCCGTCACGCACGACCGGTACTTCCTCGACAACGTTGCCCAGTACATTCTTGAACTCGACCACGGTCGCGGTATCCCGTACGAAGGCAACTACAGCAGTTGGATGGAGCAGAAGCAGAAGCGCATGGCCGTGGAAGAAAAGCAGGAAAGTGCCAAGCAGAAGCATCTGATCCGTGAGCTGGAATGGGCCAGGAGTTCTCCCCGAGCCCGGATGACCAAGAGCAAGGCCCGCCTCGCCAATATTGACAAGATGCAGGCGGAGTCCATTGAAGAGCGAGATGGCGAACTCAGCATCACCATTCCACCCGGCCCTGCACTGGGTGACTTAGTGATCCGGGCCGAGAACCTGCAAAAGGCCTACGGCGACAACGTGCTGTTCAATGACCTCAGCTTCAACCTGCCCAAGGGTGGCATCGTGGGCGTGATCGGCCCGAACGGTGCGGGGAAGACCACACTCTTTAAGATGCTGGTCGGCGAAGAGAAGCCCGATGCGGGTGAGTTGACGATTGGTGCCAGCGTGAAGTTTGCCTACGTCGATCAAAGCCGGGAGACCCTGAACCCGGAGAACAACATCTTCGAGGAAATCACCGGCGGTACCGACTACATCCAGCTCGGCAAGCACCGGGTTGCCAGCCGGGGCTATGTGGCCCGGTTCAACTTCAAGGGGCCGGATCAGCAGAAGATCGTGGGCGAATGTTCGGGTGGGGAACGCAACCGGATTCAACTGGCCAAGCTCCTGCGCAGCGGTGGCAATCTGTTGCTCCTCGATGAACCGACGAACGACTTGGACGTGGAGACCCTGCGTGCCCTCGAAGAAGGCTTGATGAACTACGGCGGCTGTGCCGTGGTCATCAGCCACGACCGTTGGTTCCTCGACCGCCTGGCGACTCACATCCTCGCATTTGAAGGCGACGGCAACGTGATCTGGTGCGAGGGGAACTTTCAGGTGTACGAAGAGCAACGCAAAGTTCGCATGGGCGAAGCCGCCAATGCCGTGAAGAAGATGAAGTACCGGCGACTGACGACGTAAACAGTTATGTGCTATGAAGTGACGGAATCAGCACCTGCTGTACAGACCGTATCGATGCCAGCATTCTTTTGCAGCGAAGTTTGCTGGTCTATTCGACTGCCTCAAGATGCCCGTCCGTATTCGGAACTTTTCAACCCGAAGATGGATGACTTTTACAAGTCCGTCAAAAGTGATCGATCGGATCTGTTTGGAAAGGCAATCGTGGTCTTCGGCTTTATCCTGCTGATGACTGGAATCACCACCGGCGAACACACCGAGTTCTCACGATTTGTGAGCGATTTGCCTCTCTGTTTTCGACTTGGCTTGCCAATCTTGATCATCGCCGTAGGGGTTTGGATGATAACCGCACGTTATCGCATGGCTCCTTCGAATGATCCAGATTGCTATCTCTCGGAATACGAGCAAACAATCATGAGTCGCCGAGTTGATTTCTTGTACGGCCAACCGACGAAGACGAAGTATCGCCGATTGACGACGTAAGTAATCTGACCAGAGCCACGCACGGAGCAAAGCGGAGTAAGCGGGTTGGCTGATGTCGACAGGACCGCTTACTTGACTACGTTGCGTGAGCGACTCAGTAATATCACGATCATCCC
>JBBRME010000348.1:0-3172 GCA_038230995.1 Gemmatales bacterium | reverse complement strand
GAGACGTTCGGGGGTCCGGGGCGTATTTTGCTTTTGTCGCTGTTGGGCGGTCCGCGGCTACCGCGTGCCGCAATACCAACCCACCGGGGCACTCGGAAGCCTCTTACCGCCCTGCCCAAGCAGCCCTAATCCGGCAGCACTCGGCTGAAGAACGCACACCAGTTGCCGTGGCAAATGAGCTGAACATCGGCTTCGCTGTAGCCGCGTTGCAGGAGCAGCACTGGCAGCTTTTGCAGGTCAGCAATCGTGTTCACATCCACCGGGGTTTGCTCGTAGCCAAAGCCGCCGTCGAGGTCGCTACCGATACCAATGCAACGGGCGTGTCCGGCCAGTTGGCAGATGTGATCAATATTTTCGGCAACGCGTTCCAGAGTCACTTCGGGCTTGGTGACACCGCGCACCCAACCCGGTTGCAGCATGATCGCATCGAGTGCCATGCCGATGACACCGTTGCGATCAATCACGAACTTCAACTGTTCATCGCTGAACTGGCGCTGCCAATCGCAGAACTTGCGGGCGTTCTGATGGCTGGCTAGCACTGGGCCGTTGAAGCGATCCGCCACTTGCCAGAAGGCCACGTCGCTCAAGTGTGTCATATCCACGGCCATGCTTAGTTTTTCGATTTCTTGAAGGAGCGGAATGGCCGCAAGTGTTAGCCCCACCTCGGTTCGGGTGCCGCCACCGTAGCGGTTGGTGCCGTAATGCGTGAGGCCGATGGCCCGTAGACCATGGCCGTACCATTCGTGGATGGTGTCGGGCGTCAGCACAGCATCGGCACATTCCATGCTCAGGATGTAATGAAACGGTGTGGCAGTCGTCGGTTGTTTGACCAAGTCCATCGCTATTGAAAGTTGTGAGCGTGTGCGGATGTTTTTCATCCAACCGTTGTGTTCCATCGCCCGGTAGTACGCCAGGTGCGCATGGCACATGGCGTAGCAGGCTTCCGGTGTCGTCATACCCAGTGGGTGGTTGATCGTTTGCTCTTGCCGGGCGATAAGTGTAGCCACGCCCAAATGCGTTTTAGCTTTTTGAAGTTCCGGGAAACTCACTGTGTTCGTTTGTCGGCCAAGTTCAGAGAGGCCAAGGAGTTGCTCCTGCACGCGGATGTCGGCGATGCTCATGCGGAGGTCGCGGTTCCAATCGATCGCGTTCATCGCTAGATCGAGGTGAGCATCAAAGAGCAGCATGATCAAACCCAGCATTGTGGTGATCTTGTTGTACATGCTTAATGTTTTGTACGCGACCAGTGCAAGCGAGTTGCTAAACTTTCCGATGTCCGATCCCACCTGACTGGAGTCACCTCTCATGCGATTTGTTCTGCCCTCGTTCGCTGTCCTTGCGTTGTCACTGACGTCGCTGCAAGCCGAAGACAAAGAGTTCTTCTTCAAGCCCAATGACCGTGTCGTGTTCCTTGGCGATAGTATCACCGAGCAGTACCAATACAGCACCTACATGGAACTGTACCTGACCACGCGATATCCCGAAGGCAAGTTCACGTTCCTGAACGCGGGCATTGGTGGCGATACCGCTCATGGTGGTTTGGCCAGATTCCAGAAGCACGTCTTGGATGAGAAGCCCACGGCTATCACCATCAACTTCGGCATGAACGACGGCGGCTACGGCAAGTTCAGAGAAGACCTGAACAAGCAATATCGCGAGAGCACCGAAAAGATGCTGAAGTTGGCCAAGGACGCCAACGTCCGGGTGGCGTTGTGCAGCCCGAACGCCATCGATCCCCGCGTCAAGACTGACGGCAAAGTCTACTTTGAAACGCAAAAGCAGTTCTACGCACCGCTCAAGCAAATCGCGGCCAGCAACGGTGCGAGTTTCGCGGATCAATACGGTCTCACGCGGGCCGAGATCGAAAAGATGACCAAGGACGACCCGACAGCAAAAGTCGCGAAGCCATACTACGACGGCTTCCACACCAGCGAACCGGGTGCCCTCATCATGGCCCACGCTATCCTAACCGAACTGAAAGCACCAGCTCTCGTGAGTTCGGTCGACTTCAGCACCAAGGGTGAAGCCAAGACGATGAAGTGCAAAGTGACCGACCTGAAGGTGACCGAAACCGGTGCAACCTTCACCCGCTTGGATGAAAGCCTACCAATGCCAATGCTTCCGAAATGGTTGCCGATGATGCCTTACATCAACAACTTGAAAGACCTAAACAACTACAGCTTGAAGATCACTGGCCTGAACGATGGCAAGTATGAAGTACTAGCTGATGGCAAAACGGTGGCCTCTTATACCGCGAAGGAACTGGCCGAAGGTGTGAATCTGGCTTTGGCAACTGCTGGCCCGTTGTACGATCAAGGTTTGAAAGTGTTCCAAGCCATCCAAGACAAGAACGGACAAGTGGCCGGGCGTTTCTTCAGCGTGCATCGTTTCAATTCACCAGCCTGGTTGAAAGTGACCGACTTGGATGCCCAGAAAAAGGCGGAACTTGACCGGATGATGAAGAACATCGTCGACAAGCAGAAAAACGTGGATAACGTGGTAAAACCTGTTGCCCACAACTGGGAAGTGAAGTTGGCGAAATAGTAGACCTGGCCCGTTCATTCTTGTTGAACGGGCCGTGCTTTCCCTATTAACAAACTGATTGGACAAGTGATGAGTGTTGACTTGCAGAAGGACGCCGAGAAGATCCGTGAGTACATCCTCGAGCGGGTGAAAACGTTTCAACCTAAACAGAATGATGGCCCTGGTAAAAAGGGCAAGCCGATTCAGGCTGTCTACGTCGGGTATGAAACCAGTCAGGCTGGGTGGATGGCGCTGATCTTCGATACGCGACCGGATGCCAGCCACGATGGTGAGTGGACCTGTCATTTGGAGACACCCGGCAACATGCTGGAGTTACCACATTGGTCGAACGCCGAAGAACATGCTGCAAGCAAGGGTGGTTACGTTCGTGCCATCGGCGAGACCATCCAGGCTGTGCTTCTTGAATTGCAAGCGAAGGGTGAATTTGATTCCCTCCCGTTGCAAGACGACTACTGGCTGGGCATCGAGGATTTCGATGGCGGCTGGGCCTGGACTTCGGACGATGCCCTCAGCGAAGCCTAAGCCTCGCCCCTTAATGACAAGAAGCCTTTTAGTTGTGTAGGGCGGTACGAGGCTTTGGGAGTGCCGCCAGAATGAGTTGACTTCGGCGGCACTCCCAAGGCCTCGT
>JBBRME010000347.1:0-3213 GCA_038230995.1 Gemmatales bacterium | reverse complement strand
TGCTGACGCTGGAAATCGTGCGCGGGATGGCTGGCTATCAAGCCCCGAACTCCACTTCGTCGCCGTTGGCCAACTCGGTAGCGGAACTGTTCGGCGGTAAGGCTAAGAAGTAGTTTTTTGGTGAACCGGCGACGTGAGTCGCCGGGTTGTTTACAATCACACCACCAAGCCATCACCGTATCTCTTGTGCAGCATGTCCATGGCGACTGGGCCAAGGGGTACTCCTCGGAGTTTCAACACGGCCAGGTTCTTCAAGCTTTCGGCGGTGGCCAAGGTGTTCGCTCCTGCATCGGTAATGCGTCGGCAAAAGCTCAAGTCCAGTTCATGAAGTTGGTTCCCAAAAACAGCACGTTGTAACATGGCCAGTAGCCATACCACATCGGTATCTTCAATCGGGTTGTCGGATAAATCGAGCGAAACAAGTTCGGTGAGAAGTGCGGAGCGAAACGCCCCGCCGACCATGCGACGCAGTGCCACCATCGACCAACGATGTGGACCGATCTGCATCCTTGTCAGCCGAGAGAGGAACGAGTGTGTGACGAAACCGGGGCCGGACTCAAAGATCGTTGGCAAGTCTTCGGTGTAGAGAAACTCGAAGAGTTCATCTTCGGACGATGTGAGCAACTGCATTTCATGGAGTGGGTTGTCGTTGAACAGAATGGCACCGTGGTCGTAGATGTTCTGCGGTGTCAACGGTACCCAATAAGGGAAGCCCCTGCTCCATCGCACGGTGTCGATGTGTGCCCCAAGCACCGTGTTGAGGTGTCCGCTCCAATCACGCTGATGCTCGTTCAGCAAACTTCGGCAATAGTCTTCCGCTTCAGTCTTCCGCGTGCCGGGGTCGATTTGCGCACGGATGAACTTGGCCCGGTTCACGAGGATGGGTTCATCTGTTTCTTCGAGGTAGTCGGCATACACGAGGCGCGGAAGATCATCCAGCCGACGATCAATCACGGCGCGAAGAAATGGGCGATGCTCCGGGGGCAGGGAACTCATACCAGAGATTCTACCGTTGGCCACGCATCCGAAAGCGGTGCGGTGAACGACAATCTCTGCCGGGTGAATGGATGATCGAACTCCAACGAGCGGGCATGCAGGGCTATCCAGCGGTCGCGGTCATGCTCAACGATGGGACCGAAGTCCGCAGTGCTGCCGTATTGTTTGTCGCCCAAGATGGGGTGGCCGTGTATGGCACACTGAACGCGAAGTTGGTGCATTCGCCCGGTTTGAGGTTCAAGTTCAACGAAGGAGTTGCCAGCAAGTTCCTTACGTATGCAGCCTTTCAACACAGCCTGCTTCGCCCCCAGTGCGTTGGTTTCGGTCACTTCCACCTGGGCGACATCTGGCACTTTGCGAAGCCAGTTGATCCATTCAAACGGTGAAGATTCAAGCCGACCCGCCACGATTGCCCAGTACACTTTCCGCACAGTGCGTGCTTCAAATTGTGCCTGCAACCGCTGCCCGGCCTTGGTATTCTTAGCGAAGGCCAACAGACCCGACACCGGGCGATCCAAACGATGCGGCACCGACAGATACACCCCGCCGGGCTTGGAGTAGCGAATGCGGATCGACTCCTTCACCTCAGCTTCGAGGCTGGGCACACCAGCCGGGGCTTGCGTCAGCAAACCAGCGGGTTTGTTCACCACAATCAGATGGTGATCTTCAAACATAACACGGGCCGAATCCAACATGACCCGATGCTACGGTACGCGGCGTTAGGAATCTAGCCGACACGACGTGAACGATTCTCTAAAACAGCTGGATGAACGCGATTGATGCCCTCTTTGCTGGTCTGCGTACCCAGAAGCGCAAGGCCTTTATGCCGTTTCTACCTGCGGGTGATCCGGACATTGCCTTCACCGGTGAATTACTCCCGCGCGTCGCGGCGAGCGGAGCCAACTTGATCGAGATCGGTTTTCCGTTCTCTGATCCGATCGCCGATGGGCCGGTCATTCAAGAGAGCTACACCCGCGCTCTACGAAAGAAGTTGAAACTCGACGATCTCTTCGCGATGCTGAGTGGAGTGACAAGTCAGCCCGAATGGGCCACACCGATGGTGGGCATGGCCTCGTATAGCTTGATCCACAAACGTGGTGTGGCGAACTTTTTGCAGCAGGCTAAAGCCAGTGGGCTGAGCGGTTGCGTGGTACCGGACTTACCTGCCGAAGAAGCGGAGGAGTTGGCAAAGCAGTGTGTGGATGCCAACTTCAAACTGATCTTGCTCGTGACGCCGACGACCGAGCCGAAGCGGATGCAAAAGATCGTGTCGGCGTGCAGCGGTTTTGTGTATGTGGTTAGTGTGGTGGGCATCACGGGCGGGGCCACGGCACTCAGTGAAACTGTCGCCGGGGTGACGAACCAACTCCGGACGATGACCGACTTGCCGCTCTGCGTGGGCTTCGGCGTGAGCACACCAGAACATGTGAAAGCATTTGCGCCGCATTGCGATGGCGTGATCGTGGGCACCGCTCTGGTCAAGAAATTGGCGAACGCAAGTACCGATCGCAAACAGGCCATCGACGATGTGGCTACGCTGGTGAAGGAACTGAGTGAGGCGTTGTCTGCCAATTCAGGGTGACAGGAATCGGATGAGGTTCCGGTGTGACGCTTTTCAACCTGCGGCTGGGCCAAGTAACCGCGACCGCAACAACCCACGCTTAGCCAATCGCATCGGTATCTGGGAACATGGCCAGGCACGAAGTCCGCATCCTGGCTATCGACCACGGCCCTGGCCTAACTGCTCGACCCGCCGTGGCTCATGCGAATGGTCACCGGCACGCCGGTGTTCGACTGATACCGCTTGAGGAACTCGGCGTTCAAGTCTCGCCACAGTTCACGGGTGGGGTCGCAGGCCACGTGCAGGATTTCGATCTACGAGGCGTCGTTGCGTACCACGCCGGAGGCGATGGCCTACTCCGCTTGACCACAAATGCGATTGCATCGGCTCGCACTATGTGTGCATGACTCTTGTCGCCATCATGGTGAGAATCGTCGTGATGAACGGTACGTGGTGAGCCTGCCAATAGGTATTCCGGGTATTGTTTGAAAGTCAAGTCTTCTGTGCCGTGACAGGCAAGTGTCGTGTCATTGGCTCTGTCATACTTGTTTCGAAGTGCGTCATGAACCGTCTGCTTCCACTTCTAACCCTGTTCGGTTTGGCTGTACTCCTGGCCAGCGGGTGTCGGCAGATCAATAGCACGGCGGACAGATCGG
>JBBRME010000346.1:0-3214 GCA_038230995.1 Gemmatales bacterium | reverse complement strand
GGGTGTGGTGGGTACGCCGAAGAGAACGGTTTGTGTGATGAGTGGCTATTAGAGTCCGCCGCCCACGCCGTGAGCGGATTGGATGTACCCGCTCACGGCGTGAGCGGAGTACTCTAATAGCCACTCATCACACTAACCGTTCTCTTCGGCGTACCCACCACTCCAACCCCAACAGCAGAACCATGAGGGCATACAGCCCGGCGTGGTTCCAGACGCTCAGCGGTGGACAGGGTTGATTCAACGGCACACGCTCGGCTTCGGGTAGATCGTTCAACAGTTGATCCACATCGGCCAGGGTGTAGAACTTGCCACGCGATTCCGTTGCAGCACGGATGAGTTCCCCACGGTTCATGTCCAGTCGGTCACGTTCACCGGCGGGTGGAAGCACGCGGGCCTCGGCGTGCGGTTTGTTCTTCCCCTTTGTGGCATCATTCAGGGTCAGGTCGTACTCACCTTCCACGGTGCGGGTCAGCATGGTTTCGTAGGTAGCGCGGGTGCCTTCTACTTTGGCCAACGTCACGTTGATGGTTTCATTGTCGCCGATGGGGTCGGCCCGACCGGGCACGCGGATCGGCTTGCGGGCCACCTGTACCTTCACGCTTTGATCCGGTGGCGGGGCCGGGGCATCATCCGGGTACCGCACGGTAATGCGGATCGGCTCATTACGGCGGTAGGCCGTTTGCTTGTCGGTCTTGATCTCGATGCGTGTCACCCGGCTTTTGGCGGTGGCTCGCACGGCTTGAGTCCAGAAATGGTTGAAGCGTTCCTCACCACTTCGCCAACGCCAACGCCAAGTTTCATCAAAGGCAAAGAACACCACACGCCCGGCCCCCACGAACTGTTGAAGCACCAGTGGATGGTTCGTGCTGCTGTCGTTCCCCTCGGCAGGTCGGGACGGGTGAACGGCCAGCACTTCGGCCGTGGCTTTGCGTCGCCAGCCGGTGCTGACCCAATAGAAGGGCTTCAGGCTTTCCCAGATGGCGGCGTTGTCGGTTTCCTCTGGCACGAAGCGGAAGAGTGGATGCGTCCGACCCAGCGGCGTGGCCTTGGGCAGATACGTTTCCAGGATGGGATTCTCAAGACTTGTCGGCGTTGGCCCACCGGCCTTGATACCTTCGGCCGCCGTTACCGGTAGCAGTTCGCCCAGCGGAGTGTCGAAGAGTTTGTGCGGAGTGGCATGTTCCCCGGCGAGGAACAACAGTCCACCGCCTTTGGTCTTCACGAACTCGACAATGTCGAGGAAGAACTGATTCGACTTGGGAATCTGCGACGGCACCACATCGCCGAAGATCACCACGTCGTACTCGAACAGTTGCGTTTTGGTGGGCGTGGCCCCGCGTAGACGCTCGGCACTGCGATCCGATTGCCAGTGCCCGGCACTTGCATCGAGCATCAGCACATCCAGTTCCACGGGTCGGCCGCCTTTGCTTTCCTCGATCTCGCGCTCCAGCAGCGACTTCACAAAGCGATACTCGTAGCGTGGTTGACCATCCACGAACAATACTTTCAACCGCTTGGATTCCGTGACAAGTACCACTCGTTCGACCCGATTGTTCAACGTCTCGGTTTCGCCGGGTTGCACAGGCACTTCGATGACGTAAGTCTTCTCGCCTACTTCCGTGGGGATGTGCGTGAGCCGGACGGGCACCGGTTTACCGTTGGGGTCTACGCTGACGGTTTGGCGGGCACGTTCGATCAATCTCTCGCCTTGTTTCTCGGAGAGAATCACCGGCACACTGACTGGCGGACGCGGGCCTTGGGCCGTGAGGCGAAGGTCGAACACCAGTTGATCGCCCTTGATCACGACATCATCCGACTTGAGATCGGAGAGGGCCAAGTCGGGCGGATCGTAGCTTTCGCCGAGGCCCACCAGGTATAGTGGCACACTGGAACGGGCCGCTTCGCGGGCAGCTTTGGTGAGGTCATCGCCAGAGGTCACCACCCCATCGGTGAACATCACGATGGCACACAGTGCCCCACCGCGGAAGGACTTGAGCACCGCCTTCACCGCTTCGCCCTGCTTGCTCTCCGGCCCGTCGGCTTTCTGTTGGTTGATCGCTTCGGTGGCCCCGGTGGTGTCGCCGTCCTCATTGAGTTCCGAGATCATCCGCGTTTGCTCGGCCACGGTATACACATGAACCTTGACCTGCCGCTTGCTCAGCAACTCGTTCAGCATGGCCGAGTTCTTGCGGGTGAGGAGCAGCTTGGCCAACGTGAGCCGGTCAGCTTCGGAGACGTTTGCTTCGCGCATCAAGTCCGCAGCCTTGGCTCGAACTACCGGGTCGCGGTAGGCATCGGCGGTGGACATACTGGCGGAGTTGTCGAGCAGGATCACGATGTCCGGCCAGCCTTCACGATCAAAAGCAATGCGCAGTTGTGGAAGCAGCACGAAGCCCAACAGTGCGATGGCACTGAGGCGGAGCAGACCAGGCACAATGATGCGGCGGAACCGGCGTGTGGTGCGGCGCTCACGAAGATACGTGGTGACCACGATGACAGTGGAAAGAGTCATCAGGCCGAGCATCAGCCAGCGGTCGGTGATGACGTTTGCGAGGTACACGGGGAACTGTTCGAGCCGCCAGCGCGAGCCTTCACCCGGCCCGGTACTGGGCACACCCAGCAGAACTTCCAGTTGATGACGCCAACTGTCCGGCAGGAAACCGAGCGAGTGTCCGGTGGCATAACTGTGGCCCACAGCAAACAGCAACATGCCCACAACGAGTATCGGCAGCAAGCTGAACGCAGCCCAAAGGAAGCGAAGGACACTGCGCTGCGGTGCGGTTTCGCTGACCGTGTTGATGTTTCCGGTCGACCGTGACGGGCCGACGTACCAGGCATAAACGGTTTCCGCCACCAGTAGAAGCAGCACCACGCTGAGGAACCAGCGGGCCAGCGTTGGCCCCCATGGCCGCGGGGTCAGGATGGTTTGTCCACCTTCGCCAGTCTCGAACCGCCATTGATCCGACTCGGTACCGACCTGAATGTTCGGGCTGAGTTCTTTCAGGCGTTGCGTATCCAGCCTGAAGAGATCGGACTCGCTGCCACCGCCGGGCACCACGTCCGGTGTGTTCACCGCGAAGAGGTGCGGCTTCTGCCCCTGCAACTGCACGCGGTAGATTCCAGAAAGGCGAGTATCACCGTAGCGGGCCACGCCGCTTTCTTCTCCGGCGGCGATGATCACATCGGTGGTGGTGCCTTCCGGATCCAACACGCG
>JBBRME010000345.1:0-3238 GCA_038230995.1 Gemmatales bacterium | reverse complement strand
GCTGGCCAAGCGGTACTTCAACGAGCGCGGCCTGTGGAGCGGTCGCGGGCGCTACGAAGACTTCCTCGATGATTCCAGTGAGGTGCCTGAACAGATCAACATGGTGAACGATGCGCTTGAGTTCCTCAACAGGGAAATCGAACGCGACACCATGACCAAGCGCGAAGTGGAATGGTTGAAGCTGCTTGAAGAGGAGGCCCTCGACTGGACGCTGCTCAGCATTGAGCCATACCCATATCAGTGGCGCGGGGCGATCTTCTTGGCCTGCCGCGGTCGTTGCATCCTTGGCGACGACATGGGCCTGGGCAAGACGATTCAGGCCATGGCCGCCGTGGAGATTCTGGCCCGCGAACGCGGCCTGAGTCGGGTGCTGGTGATTGCACCGAGTAGTGTCAAGTATCAGTGGGACACGGAGATTCGCAAGTTCACCAAGCGGGCCGTGCAGGTGATCGACGGCACACCGGAGGAACGCCAGAAGCAGTACGACGAGCCAACCTTTTATCGGCTGGTGAACTACGAACAAGTGGTTCGCGACACCGCAGCGATGAACGCTTGGAAGCCTGACGTCGTGATTTTGGATGAAGCCCAACGGATCAAGAACTGGGCCTCGAAGACAAGCATGGCGGTGAAGAAGTTGCAGAGCCGGTATGCGTTTGTGCTGACCGGAACGCCACTCGAAAACAAACTCGAAGAGTTGTACAGCATCGTGCAGTTTGTCGATGAACGCCGCTTCGGCCCGGCGTTTCAGTTCCTGCACGATCACCGTGTGCTGGACGACAAAGGTCAACTCACGGGCTATCGCAAACTCGACAAGATTCGTGAAAAGCTCGATCCGATCTTCCTTCGCCGGACGCGCGAGGATGTGCTGAGTCAGTTGCCCCCTCGCACCGACAGCAACGTGTTCGTTGAGCTGAGCGACGAGCAACGCAAGCCGTACGAAGAACAACGTACCAGCCTGGCCCGGCTCCTCAGTAAGGTCTCGCTGACTGATGCCGAACGCAAGCGTATCCTGGCTTGCCTGTCGAACCTGCGGCTCATTTGCGACAGCACGTTCCTGTTCGACAAGTCCACTAATCACTCGCCCAAACTCGTGGAGTTTGAGGAACTACTGAACGAGTTGGGGATGCTGGGGCGATCCAGCCAGAAGCACAAGATCGTAGTGTTCAGCCAGTGGGAGCAGATGCTGCACCTCACCGCTGCGGTTCTCGAACGGCAACGCCTGGGGTACGCCCTGCTCCACGGCGGGCTGAGCGGCAAGGATCGCAAAGCCGTACTGGCCAAGTTCAAGAACGATGACGACTGCAAACTCTTCCTCAGTACCGATGCGGGTGGTGTGGGCCTGAACTTGCAGATGGCCGATACCGTCATCAACCTGGAACTGCCATGGAACCCGGCAGTGCTGGAACAACGCATCGCCCGAGTGCATCGGCTGGGTCAAGAGAAGCCGGTGCGAGTGATTAACCTCGTCACCCGTGGCACGGTGGAAGAGCGAGTGCTTCGCATCCTTGCGGAGAAACAACAGCTCTTTGACGGGTTGTTTGACGGCGAAGAAGATGAGCTGACGATTTCGGTGACCAACCCGAACGGCTTCCGCAGCACGGTTCAGCAACTGCTCAGCGATGGGCAACCGACGGAAGTGATCCTTCCAGCCGTGGTCACGAAGCCATCGGAATGGATCGACCCCATTCTGCTGGCCCTTGAGTCACTGGTGAACGGCCTGAAAACGAACGACGTGAATCAACAACTGACCGACACCCAACGCGAACGTTTGCAAGCCGTGGTGGCGGTGTTGCAGTCCACCACCACCACGTAATTGCAGTTACTTCCCGATGCAAATCAGCTTCGTCTCGGCACGGACAAACAGTTTGCCGTTGGCCAGCGCGGGTGTCGCCAGGCAGGGCTGCTTCAGTTCCACGCTACTGAGCAGATCCGCTTCCTTCGCCCCGGATTTGAACACGCAGAGCGTGCCTGTCTCCGTAACCACGTACACCTTGCCGTCACCGGCGATCGGCGAACTGCTGAAGGTTTGCTTCGCCCCCTTGATGCGCTCTTCCCAAACCGGCTTACCGGTCTTTGCATCGGCACAGTACATCACACCAGCGGGGTTGGCGGCGAACACTTGGCCATCGTACAGCAGCGGGGTGCTGTAGCCGGTTTGCAGCTTCGCACTCTTCCACACTTCGTCGAACTTGCCTTCCGCAGCGGGCTTCAACATCTTGACCCCACCCGATGACACCATCATCATCCCTTCGGACATGGTGAGCATGGGCACCTGACCGGGTAGTTTCTCGCTCCACTTTTTCTTGCCGGTCTTGAGGTCGTAGGCAGCGAGTTCCTTGATGTTCTGGCAGAGCACTTCGGTGTCGTCACTGGTGATCTCGCGGATGGTCGGTGTGATCCAGCATGACTCGCGCGGTCGTGGTTCCTTCCACACGTTGGTGCCGGTCTTCACGTCGAGTGCGGCAATGAACGAATCTCCACTGTTGTCCATAGGCACAATCAACTTGTCCTTGACCAGCACCGGGCTGCTGGCCATGCCCACGACATTCGAGATACTCGGGTAGTCGCCCGTCAGGCTGCGATACCAAAGCAACAAACCGTCGTGGTTGTAGCAAGCCAAGTCGCCGGTGGCGAAGAGAGCATACACCGCTTTGGCATCGGCCACCGGTGTCGGTGCTGCCATCGCCGTCTTGGGGTGTGCCGCGGTGATGCCTGTCGAGATCAGCGTGCGGTGCCAGAGTTGCTTGCCTGTGGCTTCGTCGATGCACACGGTATGCAGGCGGTCGTCGCGCTTGCCATCACTACAGGTGATGAAGATCTTGCCAGCCACGATGACTGGCGATGAGACCCCGCGCGCAGGCAAGTCCACCTGCCACTTGATCGCCTCGGGTTTGTCCACCACTTCGGGTAGGCCTTTTTCATCGCTGGTGCCGGAGCCACCGATGCCACGGAACTGCGGCCAATCGGCGGCACTTGCAACGGAACCCGCACACAGCAGCGAGGCTGTCAGGAAGATACGCAACATTACTTTTCCTCCTTCTTGGCGGGGGTTTTCTCGCTCAGTTCACCCATCTCGACGGTGACGGGCTTTCCATCCTTCAGGACAACTTGCTTCACTCGGATCGCCTTGCCAGTGCTGTCGCTCAGTCGGCAGGAAAACGCCCACGGCTCGCACCATGGTTGGGTCTGATCGTTCTGGCAGACCTTGATGAGGATTTCGTTCTCGCCCTTGTTCATC
>JBBRME010000344.1:0-3249 GCA_038230995.1 Gemmatales bacterium | reverse complement strand
CATTTGAAGCCACCGGCCGATTGAAGCTGAGCTACCACGACACCGTGGTCGGCGACGTGGCAATGCACTTCCTTCATGATGGCAGACCCGAGATCGTCCGCGAAGCCCACTACACACTGCACACTCATAACTCCCAACTAGGAACAGATCCACGGGACAAGAACTTAGTAGGTAGCGAACAGTTGGTCGTTGGTAGTCAAGAAGCACTTCTCAAAATCCTTGGTGCTTACAGTGTGTGTAGCAAAGAGTCGGTCATCCGGCAGTACGACCACGAGGTGCAGGGCGGCAGTGTCATCAAACCGCTGGTGGGTGTGATGAACGATGGCCCATCCGATGCGGCGGTGGTCATGCCGGTGCTGGGCGACCATCGCGGGCTTGCCATCAGTAATGGATTGAATCCGCGATACGCCGACCTCGACCCCTACCACGGCGCGGCCTGTGCGATTGACGAAGCCATGCGCAACGTGGTGGCGGTGGGCGGCGATCCGGGCCAGACAGCGATTCTTGATAACTTCTGTTGGGGCAACGTCACGGAGCCGCAGATGTTGGGGGCACTGGTACGCACGGCTGAGGCGTGCCGAGATGTGGCCATCACCTTGGGCACCCCGTTTGTGTCGGGCAAGGACAGCCTGAACAACTCGTTCGTCACCAAGGAAGGCAAGAAGATTTCGATCCCGCACACGCTGCTGATTACCGCCATGGCCCATGTGCCGGATGTCACCAAGTGCGTGACAATGGATCTCAAGAAGGCCGGCAACAAGCTCTACTTGGTGGGCAACACGAAGGACGAACTCGGCGGCTCACACTTGCTGGAACTGCATGGGCTGAGCGGTGGCAACGTGCCGACGGTCGATGCACAGCAAGCGAAGGAGATCTTCGGGGCGATGCACCGGGCCATCCGTGCCGGGATGATCCGATCCTGTCACGATTGCAGCGAGGGTGGCTTGGCCGTGGCACTCGCGGAGATGTGCTTCGCCGGTGAGATCGGTGCCGACATCACGGGGTTGAAGAACTTAACCGGAGCCACTGGACTGCCGGATGTGGTGAAGTTGTTCAGCGAGAGTGCTACGCGGTTCGTGGTGGAAGTGACCCCGGAGCAGGACGCTAACTTCCGCGGGGGCTTCACCAACCTGCCACTGACCTACCTCGGCGTAACGGTTGCGGAGAAGCGACTTCGCATCGCCGACAGCACCGGCGAGTGGAGCATCTGGACGAAACTCACCGACCTGAAGGAAGCCTGGCAGAAACCACTGCGGTGAAGTGGCGAAATCTCACCAACTAGGCCATGTCCACCTCAACGGTGAGCTGTGTCCGTAAGGGCACTGTTTCATTTGAGTTGACCAAAAGAAACAGTGCCCTTACGGCCCCCGCTCACCATCATGATTTACGCTCCGGCTGGATCTTTACCGTCGATCCAAGGGCCGCCCAGCTTCATGTACTCTGGTGGCTTCAGTGTGCTGCCCGTGTCGCCAGCGGTCCAGCCCGGTACTTGGTTCGGCTTGCCGCGTTGCTTGCTGCGCTTCTCCCACGAGGCGCTGAAGGTGCCGTCGCCATCCACAGGCTTGCGTGCGGCTTTGTCCCAGTACAGAACCTTGTCGGTTCGGTGGCTGAGCACACCCATGTTCACCGTGGTGAACGCCGCAGCGCCCAGTTCCGGTGTGCTGAGGGTGCCTTGCTCGCCCTTGGCCACGCAATCCAGATAGTTCTTCCAGAGGTTGTAAGTGAGATCCGTCTTCGGATCGACATCCACCGTGACCATCTCACCTTTATCCTTGCCGCCATCGCCAGGGCCTTTGGCAACACCCGTATTCTGTGGAATGTACTCGAAGCCCTTCATCAAGTCGCCGCTTTGCGGGATGAACTTGATGGTGCCCGTCTTCCCGCGGATGCACTCGTCAATCGGGTAGTCGTTGCACATCGAGGCCGTCACGAACATCTGGCAGCCTTCATCGTAATCGGCACACACCATGGCCACGTCCGGCACATCGCGGCCGTCGTATTCCATGTAGATACCGCCGCCGCCGACAACGCGACGCGGGTAGCGCACGCCCATCGCCGTGATCAGGTGCGTGACCTGGTGGACGAAGAGGTCGGTGAACATACCGCCGCCAAACGGCCAGTAGCAGCGCCACTGGGCGAACACGGACCGGTCGAAGGGTTGTTCCTGTTCGGTTGGCCCGAGCTTCACACCGCCGACATCAAAGCCATTGCCGAGGAACATCTTCCAGTCGATGGTGCTGGGGTTCATGTCCTTGGTCAGCGTGTAGTAGCGCCATTGGCCGCCGTCGTAGTTGCGGTAGTACCGGGTTTGTGCTTGCAGCACGTGGCCGATCTTGCCCGCGTTGATGTACTCGTTCGCCTTCAGCCAGATCGGGTCGGCCATGCTCTGCACGCCAACGCTCATCACTTTCTTCGTCTTCTTCCAAGTGTCCACCACGGCTTGCCCTTCGGCAATCGTGCGGGTCATCGGCTTTTCGCAGTACACGTGCTTGCCGGCTTCCATGGCGTCGATGGTTTGGCGGGCGTGCCAGTGGTCCGGCGTTGCAATCGCCACGAGGTCGACGTCTTTGAGTTCGAGGAGCTTACGGTAGTCCTTCACGATGTGGTCGGCTTCGGTCACGCCCATGCGCTTGGCCGACGGGAACAGGCCTTGGCCTTTGCCTTTACCCTTGGTTTGGTCACCGTCCCACACGTCGCTGGCGGCCACGGGCTTCACGCCCTTCTTTTCGCCCTGCATTTTCAGGATGGTGTCGATGTGTTGTTGGCAACGGCCACCAACGCCAATGAATCCAACACGGAGGTCGCCATTGGCCCCCGGTACAGCTGCGTAGCTCTTAGCGGTCAGCGTGAGTGCTGAGGCACCCACCGCTACGGCACTTGTGCCGAGAAAGCCACGACGAGAGGGTTTCTTCTTTTGAGTCATGGGAAAGGTTCCTTGGAATTTGGGACACGTAATAATGTAGCAAAGTTGAGACGGCTTAATTTACGGACTCCTGCCGCTGACGCGTGCAGGCTCAACTTTCCTGATCGAGCCTGCATGCGTGAGCAGCAGGAGGTTTTGGTTTTCATCGAGCCTGCTTGCGTCAGCAGCAGGAGTCTACTTACTTCGAGCCTGCATGCGTCAGCAGCAGGAGTCTTCTTACTTCGAGCCTGCATGCGTCAGCAGCAGGAGTCTTCTTACTTCGAGCCTGCATGCGTCAGCAGCAGGAGTCTTCTTACTTCGAGCCTGCACGCGTCAGCAGCAGGAGT
>JBBRME010000343.1:0-3284 GCA_038230995.1 Gemmatales bacterium | reverse complement strand
GATCTCTTTTGATGTCATCCCGGCCATGAGTTGCAACATCAAAAGTTGTGTATTGGCATTTCCCGAAATTGATGCGGAGTTGCGTTCTCTAGCGGGTATGTCATACTGATAGAAGTTTTTACCATTGCTGATGATCATCTGCTCAAGTTGAGCGGCTTCTTTAGGGTTGCTGGATTTCAGCTTCATATCGACTCGTAACATGGCTGGCTTTGTCAGCCACATTTGTGCTTCATAATGCTTTGTGAACTTTTTTAGCACGTCAGCACTCGTCAGCGTCGGCTCGGCGTAGAAGTTCTTGACTTCACCCATCGACTTTTCCCATGCTTGCAAGTGGGCGAGTGTTTTGGCATCCGGGGCGGCGGGCTTCGCTTGCATCACCGGCAAGGCACTACCACTGGTTGGCGTTATCCCACTGGAACCACTTATAGGTGGAGCTTTTACGTTGCCGCTCCCCGGCTGTTGGGCGATGGCCAACGAACCTGTAATGAACACTGCAGCCAATGTGCAAAATCGCCACATGCAATCGACCTCCAACGCGATCCGTTATTTGAACCGCAGTTTCGGTGATACCCCGTTTGCCGATCTGCCGAAAGGTCGATTCCGCAGTTTCGGACTGTCTTGCCCAGCTATCCTCGGCTTGATCGGTAAATTTTACCAAACAAGCGGTCAGATACGGACGAATCCGGATTCACTGATGGGCACTTCTAACTCCGTACCTTTGCGTAAGAGCAGTATTAGTGGGGTCGTCATCATCGTGGTAACAACTGCCATCATAACCAAGGCACAATACAAGTTAGGCGGTACCACCCCCAACTCCCGGCCCACGTTGATGACGACGAGTTCCATCAGCCCACGGGTATTCATCATCGCACCGACGGCACCCGCCTCACGCCATCGCAGTCCGCTGCACCGCATCGTAACAGCACACGCCACCAATTTACCCAACACAGCTACGGCAAGTACCAGCGGGGCCAGCCACCAGGCATCACCTAGGCTGCCGATGTCCGTCCGCAGGCCGGTGTTGGCGAAGAAGATCGGTAGGAAGAACACTGTCACAATATCGTGTAGTTTGCCGTGTAGAGCATCACGTAGTTCGTGCTGACCCGATAAAGCTGTACCCAGCAGGAATGCGCCGAAGATGGCAAAGATGCCAATCATGTTTGTGGCGATAGCGCAGCAAAGTAGCACCACCAGCACCACCGTGAAGCGTGTGGTCGTCAACTCACCCGGCTTATTGCGAAAGGCCCAGCGTACAAGCGGACGAACCACGAAGAACACAAACGCTGCGAAGCCGATTGTGAGGCCGAAAGTGATAAGTGCTTGACCAATATCGAAGTTCGCGGTGCCGGCTTTCGCCATCGTGGCCACACCTGCCAGCAGAATCCAGCCGAGTGCATCCTCGGCAGCAGCAGCGGCCAGAACGATCGTGCCGAGTTTAGTTTTCTGTAGATTGAGTTCGACGAGGATGCGACCAAGCATCGGTAGCGCCGTGATCGACATGGCCACGCCGAGGAACAGGCTAAAGCCAAGGATCGGGATCTCCGGTTTGTTGTCAATGATTGGGTGCAACAAGTAGCCAAGGCCGGTACCGAGTGCAAACGGCACAATCAACCCGACGAGGGCTAGCACGGCCGTGTTGCCGCGTTGTTCTTTTACTTGTTGCAGGTCGAACTCCAGCCCAACCAGAAACAGCAGGAAGATCAGGCCAATCTGAGCCAACACGGCGAAACATGGTTCGATATGTTCTTGCACATCACCGTCCGTACGAAATAGTGCATTGAAAACGGACGGGGCTATCAGCTTCAAACAGGAAGGCCCGAGGAACAACCCAGCGAGAACTTCGCCGATAGCCGTGGGTAGATAAAACAGCCGCGCAAGCAGGCCAAAGAGACGGGCCACACCGATCATCACGGATAGTTGAATCAGGATGGGCAACAACAAGGTTTCAATGGGCACTGGTCGTGCTTCAGCAAACAACAGCACGGCGAACCTCTGGCGAGTAACTGACTCGACAAGTGTAGTCGCGCAGTAGATCGTTCTACGAGCGAGTAGAGTGTGTTAGTACTTTCAGGGCCTTTCCGTCATGAATGCTCCCGCCACGCTGACCGAATACGGCCAAACCATCGACGCCAACGCGATGGTCGTGCCTGTGGACTCTGATCAATTCGAACTCGAAGCCGATCATCCGGGTCTGCACGACACAGCATACATAACCCGTCGGCAAGAATTGTTCACGCTCACTCGGAAGCATCGCCTCGAAAGACTTGGGCCACCGATCATTGAGTACACCGACGAAGAGACCCGAATCTGGCGAGAGGTCAGCCCGAAGCTCGATGAACTACACCAAAAGTACGCAAGCGATATCTACTTGAAGGCTAAGCAAACGCTTGCCATTGGTAGCGACACCATCCCGCAGCTACGCACACTGAGCGACCGAGTACAGTGTGAGACGGACATGCATCTCGTGCCGGCCGAAGGTGCACTACCATACCGCATCTTCTATGAGTCGATTGCCGAGCGTGGCTTCCCAGTCACGCAGTTTTTGCGTCATGGCAGTCATCCGGAATTCACACCAGAACCTGACATGATCCACGACTGCTTGGGTCATGTTCCCCCACTGATGAACCAAGATTATGCCGAGCTACTCACACTCATCGGCAAGGCAGCGGCCAGCACGCCGTACGGCGATCAGGTATTGGCACTCAAACGGTTCAGTTGGTTCAGTATTGAGTTTGGCTTGCTTGAAGAGCAGGGCGAAACGAAGGTGTTCGGTGCTGGGATTCTGTCGAGCTTTGGCGAGATCCCGCATTCGTTGTTCAGCCCGCACGCGACTCGTCGGCCGTTTGTTACGGAACAGGTGATTCAGACCGATTACGATCCATCCAAGATGCAAGTGGACTTTTTCATCGCCCCGAGCTTTGCGTTTTTACGCAGTGAACTCGAGGCGTTGGTCGAGCGAATGGGAATCAAGGTTTAGGTGTTTTTGTTGAACGGGAGAACTTGAGTGTGCCGGTGTGAAATCATTCAAATTCTACCAGCACACTGCCGTAAGCCATGAGTTACTTTGGTATGTAGTACTCGATGTATCCCAATAGCATTTCTTCGGTTGTTTGCTGGCCCCAACGCACCATTGCTTTTGGGTCGGGGTTGGCAGGGTTATTGCTGCTGTTGTCGAAGTGGGCCTTGAATTTGGCGAGTGTGCCACGTTCAAGGCGGATCGGTTCGGCAAGCTCGTAACGCAGTTGCCAATTGAAGTCATAGTGCGGCACATCCAGCAGAGTCTT
>JBBRME010000342.1:0-3333 GCA_038230995.1 Gemmatales bacterium | reverse complement strand
GGTTCCCTCCACAGAACGATTCACCCGTGACCACGGACAGCACCAATACGGTCTACTTGCTGGACAGCCATGGCTTGGTGTTCCAGATGTATCACGGCATGCCGCCGATGAACGCACCGGATGGCCGAGCCACGAATGCCGTCTTCGGTGTGACTCGCGCGATCATGGATTTGTACGACCACGGTGCCCAGTATCTGCTGGCGATCTTCGATTCTCCCGGCCCTACGTTCCGCGATGCACTCGACGAAAACTACAAAGCCCATCGAGATCCACCGCCGGAAGACTTAATCGCGCAGGAGCCGTTGATCGCTCAAGTACTCGAAGCGATGCGCGTGCCCGTGCTCAAGCTGCCCGGCTACGAAGCCGACGACCTCATTGCCACACTGACCCACGAGGCTATGGCCCGCGGGCACGACGTGGTGCTTTGTACTTCGGACAAGGACTGCCGACAGTTGCTTGGCCCGAAGGTGACGATCCGCAACCTTCGTAAAGGCGTGACGCTCGATGCCGATGGGCTGAAAGCCGATTGGGGCATCCGCCCGGATCAAGTGGTGGACTATCAGACCCTGGTGGGCGACTCAGCCGACAACGTCAAGGGGCTGCCAGGCTGCGGGGCGAAGACGGCTTCCAAGTGGTTGCAAGAGTACGACACGCTGGAAAACCTCAAAGCCAACGTTGATAAACTCGGCGGGCCGAAGTTGCGCGAGTCGTTCAAGAAGGCCATTGCGGATGGCTCGTTGGAACTCTGCCGCACGCTCGTGAAACTCCGCACCGATGTGCCCATGGTTATCGACTGGGACAATTGGAAGCGCCGCGATTGGGACGGCCAACGCCTGCTGGAACTGTTCCAAGAGTTTGACTTCCGAGGTTATGCCAACCGCGTTCGCAAGACGTTGGCCAGCAGCGGTGCAGCCAAGAATGCCGAGGTGCTGGCCGAAGCCGGGCTGACTTCGACACCGGCTGAACCCGTTGCAGAGATCAAGAAACCCCGGCCCGGTGAGCGTAGCTTGTTCGATGCCTTGGAGGACGACAACCCGTTCGACTCTCCACCACCGGCGAAGGAGGCCGTGGTCAAAAGCGATTGGCACACCACCGCGAACCTTGTGAATACGCGAGATAGTTTCAAGGCGTTCCTGGACTTATTGAAGAAACAGAAACGATTCGCCATCGATCTGGAAACGACGTCACTGGATCCCATCGGGGCAAACATTGTCGGCCTCGCCTTAAGTTGGCAGGCCGGAGAAGCGTATTACCTTGCCCTGCGTGGGCCGCTGGAAAACGCAACACTGCATCCGGCGACCACGCTGGCCGAGCTTCGACCGATCCTCGAAGACCCGTTGATTCACAAAGTGAATCAAAACATCAAGTACGACTCACTGGTGTTGCGGGCCAACGGAATCACCTTGCGTGGCATCGCCGGTGATTCGATGATCGCACACTACTTGCTTCACTCCGGGGAACGAAGTCACAACTTGGATGAGATGACGCTGCGGTACTTCCAGCACAAGAAAATCCCCACGCTTGAACTGCTGGGCAAGGGGAAGAAGCAGATCACGATGGATGCTGTACCCGTGGCCAAGGTGTGTGAATACGCCTGTGAGGACGCCGACGCGGCCTGGCGACTCGTTCAACTACTGGAAGCGGAACTCGATCAGCAACCCGCGCTCCGCAAGCTGTACGACGAGTTAGAAATACCACTGATCGATGTGCTGGCGGAACTCGAATATAACGGCGTGCTGTTAGATGTGCCAATGCTGGCCAAACTCAATGAGGAGATGGGAATAACGCTGGATTCCCTGGAAAAGCAGGCCCATGAGGTGGCCGGGCAACTGTTCAATCTCGCTAGTCCCAAGCAATTGCGCGAGATCCTATTCAACAAAATGCAGTTGCCGATCCAAAAGAGAACCGGCACCACGAACGAACCGAGTACTGATCAGGAATCGCTAGAGAAACTCGCGGCGATGGGGCATGAACTGCCCCGGCTGCTCATGCAACACCGGTTGGTAGCCAAACTCAAGGGCACCTATGTTGAAGCGTTGCCTGCCCTCGTGAATCATACTTCAGGCCGACTGCATACCTCGTTCAATCAGACAGTCACGACCACGGGTCGGCTCAGTTCCTCCGACCCCAACCTCCAGAACATCCCGGCACGCACACAGCAGGGCCAGCAGATACGCAAAGCATTCGTGGCCCGCCCTAGTTGGATGATCCTCACGGCGGACTACTCGCAGATTGAACTGCGGTTCCTCGCCCATTTCAGTGCCGATGAGAACCTTCGCCAGGCGTTCATTGACGATCGCGATGTCCACACGCTGGTGGCCGCGCAGGTGTTCGGAGTAGCGGAAAAGGATGTCACCAAGGAACAACGCGGCGTGGCCAAGACCACGAACTTCGGTGTGATCTACGGCATCAGTGCGACGGGGTTGTCCATACAACTGGGTATCGAGAAGAAAAAAGCCGCACAGTTCATCGACGACTACTTCGCCAAGTATCCCAAAGTCCTGGACTATCAAAACGCCCTCTTGGCCAAGGCCCGCAAGACGGGTGCGGTCAACACCATCCGTGGCCGACAACGCAAGTTCGACCCCACGGCCATCCGGCCGCACAGCCGATTCGAGCAACGCAACCAAGCAGAGCGTGAAGCCATCAACATGGAAATCCAGGGCAGCGCGGCGGACCTGATGAAGGTGGCCATGCTGAACGTCTATCAAGCGCTACAAGCCAAGCAACTGAAGACGCAGATGCTGTTGAGCGTTCACGATGAACTGGTGTTTGAGGTGCCGCAGGCGGAAGTGACGGACGTGGTGGCGTTGGTTCGCCACGAGATGACCACGGCGATGAGCTTGAGTGTACCATTGAAGGTGGACGTGGCCTTGGGAACAAACTGGCTCGACGGTGAGGAGGTCGAGTGATTGGTCACCCACCCACCCTTGGCTTGATTGGTGCCATCGGTGCGGGCAAAAGCACGGCTGCGCGGTGCCTTGCGGAACTTGGTGGACTGGTCATCGACTGCGACAAACTAGGGCACGAAGCACTCGAACAACCAGACGTCAAGAAACAATTGGTCGCGCGGTGGGGCGAAAAGATTCTGATGGATGATGGCCGCAATAACCGGAGGTGAAATGGTGAATTCGTGTTCAAAAAACATACGGATCGGCAGTCACTTGAGCTCATCGTTATCCCTGTGATCGAACAGTTGGCTCAGCAGCATTTGGATGCAGCATCCGCGACAACTCGCTTCTGCGTGCTTGATGCTGCCGTGTTGCTCGAAGCCGGTTGGCGAAGCAAATGCGAGAAGATTCTGTACATTGACGCACCGCGACCTCTCCGCCT
>JBBRME010000341.1:0-3373 GCA_038230995.1 Gemmatales bacterium | reverse complement strand
GCAGCACGGTTTGGATGCCTACGAAAAGGCGGCAAGCAATCCGGAAATTTCAGAACCGTGTCGCACGCTTATTCGTGATGAACTGATGCCTCGTTGCCACGAACACTTGCTGGCGTTGGAACGCATCAACAGCCAATTGGAAAACGATGCACAAGCTGAAAAGGTTACCAACAAGAAGTAACGAGCCTAAATATACCGGCCGCAGTACAAACTAAAAACTATCAAGCCTGCCAGATTTGGCAGGCTTGATTCAGTTCCGGCTATGCTGATGAACACGATGATCAGGAGTTCATTCACCGTGCAGCAGCAGCCTCAAATCAAGCCAACGCCCGCAAGCCAGTCAGGCATGGGCACCAAGCTGCTCGACCAGGGAGTCTGTTTCCGCGTTTGGGCGCCCCATGCTACTGCAGTTTCAGTCGTCGGCCAATTCAACAACTGGGACAAGCTCAGCAACCCGATGGCTGCTGAAGAAAACGGCCATTGGTCAGTCGATGTTACCGAAGCAAAGATCGGGAATGAGTACCGCTACAACCTGACGACGCCCAACGGCGAGATCAGCCGGATGGATCCGTATTCCCGTGAAGTCACCAACTCTGTCGGCAACTCTGTCATTCATGATCCGAACTATGACTGGAATGAAGAATATTACAAAACCCCATCATGGAATGAATGGGTCATCTACGAACTCCACGTTGGCACCTTCAACGACACGAACGTTGAGAACAATCATGCTGCAACGTTTAGCGATATTATCCGTCGGTTCGATCACTTGAAGAAACTGGGTGTGAACTGCCTGCAGATCATGCCAGTTGCAGAGTTCGCTGGGGATCGCAGTTGGGGTTATAACCCCGCGCATATCTTTGCAGTCGAAGGAACCTACGGTGGGCCAAAAGGATTCAAGGAGTTTGTCAAAGCGGCACACAAGAACGGTTTCGCCGTGATCCTTGATGTGGTCTACAACCACTTCGGCCCAAGTGATTTAGACATCTGGCGTTTCGACGGTTGGAGCGAGAACGACGGCGGGGGTATCTACTTCTACCAAGACTGGCGAAAGCAAACCCCGTGGGGCGATACACGACCGGATTACGGCCGCAGCGAAGTGCGGCAGTTCATCCGTGATAACGCCATGATGTGGATCGAGGAGTACCACTGCGATGGCCTGCGTATGGATATGACCTTGTACATCCGCAGTGTGCGTGCTGATGGTGAGGCCAATCTGCCCGATGGATGGAGCTTGTTGCAATGGATCAACTCCGAGATTCGAGAGAAGCATCCGAATACGTTGACCATCGCTGAAGACTTGCAAAAATCTGATGATGTCACCAGTAATACGGATCAGGATGGTGCTGGGTTTGGCAGCCAATGGGACGATCAGTTTGTCCACCCGATCCGTGCTGCAGTCATCTCGAGTGATGACGAGCATCGCTCGATGGACGCTGTGGCTCACGCGATCACGCACCGCTACAACGGCGACGCCTTTCAGAGAGTCATCTACAGCGAAAGCCATGACGAAGTCGCGAACGGCCGCGCTCGTGTTGTGCATGAAATTGCCCCGAACGACCCTCACAACATTTTTGCACAACGTCGTTCGACACTTGCTGCGGCACTGGTGATGACGTCTCCCGGTATCCCCATGCTCTTTCAGGGGCAGGAGTTCCTCGAAGGTGGCTGGTTCCGTGATACCGTGCCCGTGGATTGGGATCGGCAGAGCGAGTTCCGCAGCATCGTAAAGCTTTACCGCGACTTGATCGCATTACGAAGAAACAAGTTTGGCACGACCCGTGGCCTGTGTGCTCAAAACGTGAAAATCACCCACGTCCATGACCAACAGAACATGATCGCCTTCCGCAGGTGGGATGAAGGCGGCCCTGGCGACGACGTCCTCGTGGTGGCGAATTTTGGTGCAGGAGTCAAGGAAAACTACCAGATCGGCTTCCCAAGCGACGGCCAATGGAAGCTGCTGTTCAATTCGGATTCATCGGTTTATAGCGAGCAGTTCACCAACACCCCAAGTGCCGACCTGAATCCACAGGGTTCGCCATGCCATGTCACCATCGGACCATACTCGGTGTTGATCTACTCAAAGGTTGCGTAATGCTCACGCTCAACTAACGACACCGATTTGTGCGTTGCGATCTCCATCAAGACAGCCCCAATCTCGTTTGCTACATTAGTAATGTGGGCGGCACCCGAACCGGGCGTCGCCTTGCTTTGTTCTTGGGGTTTGTCATGTCAAGTTCGTTGCGAACTTCTCTGTACGATTGGCACGTTCAACACAAGGCTCGCATCGTGCCGTTCGGCGGGTGGGACATGCCCGTGCAATACACCGGCATTATCGAAGAACACAATACCGTACGAAGCGGTATGGGCTTGTTCGATATCAGCCACATGGCCCGCGTGAGCTTTAGCGGGAACGACGTTCTACCAGTACTTGAAAATGTCTTTACCAACTCTGTCACCAGCATGAAGCCCGGTCAGGTTCGCTATGGATTAGTCTGCAACGACCACGGTGGCATCCTTGATGACATTCTCGTGTACCGGATGTCTGACGGTTTCGCAGCGGTCATCAACGCCGGCAACCGAGTGAAGATTCTTGATTGGCTGAAAACGCAATCTGTGGGCAAGGACTTCACTGCGGTTGACCACACCTTCGACACCACCATGATTGCAATCCAAGGGCCGAAGGCCGTGGAACATGTGGAGAGTTTGTTCCCCGGTGCCTCGGCACTCAAGTACTACTACGCCATGGAATCGACTTACCACAACGAGAGCTGCGTGGTCAGCCGTACGGGCTACACCGGCGAAGACGGCTACGAGGTGAGCGTGCCGAACAAACTTGGCGTGACGTTGTGGGATAAGTTCATTCAACTTGGCGCGTTGCCCTGTGGCTTGGGTGCCCGCGATACACTCCGCCTCGAAGCGGCCATGCCGCTTTATGGGCACGAACTGAATGAAACGATTGACCCCATCGCGGCAGGCCTTGGCTGGGCGGTGAAGTTCGACAAAGGCGAGTTCCTCGGCCGCGATGCGATGCACAACGCTGACGCAGGCCGAAGTCTCCGCATTGGCTTGGAACTCGACGGCAAACGAGCCGCCCGCGAAGGCAGTGCGATCCTGTCGACCGATGGTACTGCTGTGGGTGTCGTGACGAGCGGCAGCTTCGTGCCACACTTGCAGAAATCCATCGCGATGGGTTACGTTCCGTTGGCACAAGCAGCCGTGGGCACGAGCCTGTTGGTGGACTTGCGCGGAACGACGCTGCCAGCCACTGTCGTGAAGATGCCGTTCTACAGCCGAAAGAAAACTTAAGCACGGCTCGGCGGGAGCCTCGCCCTCCCATGAAAGCTGGTTATTTGGGAGGGCGAGGCTCCCG
>JBBRME010000340.1:0-3397 GCA_038230995.1 Gemmatales bacterium | reverse complement strand
GTTGCGCTTAAGCATATTGATAAGATCAAGAGTTACAAGAAGCTATCGTACGGCGATAGGCTACTACTGTCAGCATTTATACATATTGCCAGTAGAGACTTTGACGGCGAGTATAATGTTTACGATGGCTCTAGTACATTGCTGATTGAAAGATGCATAACTGTCTTGCTCCGACAGGACACGACATCTTGTGATCTCCGGGCATCTCGATTAGTATTAGAAACTGGAAGTCGAGCAAATTTTGACCTGCTTGATACGTTTACATATGTTCCAAAGAATCAAGTTATAGGAACAGGGGTCAGGTTGCGTATTCGTGTTGCCAATGAGCAGATTGCAAAACGATTGCAGTATGCTATCGACGATAGCTCTACAACTTTGTTTATGCGATTCCAAACTGTGCTCGGACTTTGCAAGTTGCATGGCCGAGAAGTAAATCTTGCTTTTTCATTTCGAGTGTTCATTTCTGATCTCTTGCATTCTACATTTTTGAAAACTGAAAAGGGGACAGTCACTTTTTCCATCGACATCTTTTCGATTCTCCTCTACCCATGCAGCATGCCAAGACTGGCACGAGCCTCGTTGTGTGGCGTCTGTTACCACATCATCAACCGTGGCAACGCCAAGAACCAAGTCTTCTATAAAGACGAAGACTACGTAGCTGGCCGAGGGGCTGGTGCAACGACCCAGCGACTTGTTGGAGTACGTGAACGCGGCACTCTCGCCCGTGGAACTCGAAGCACTCCGACTGTGCACGAATCGAGGCACGCCGTATGGCAGCGGAACCTGGTGCAAGCGACAGCAAAGCAGCACGGTTTGGAATCGACCCTCCGGCCGCGTGGCCGACCACGGAAGGTGGAGGAAAGAGTAAAGAGACTGATCTAAAAGGTGACTGTCCCCTTTTCCGTTCTTAAGTGATGCCGAAAGGTTTCTCGGAAAATATACGCAAGGAAAAGACGGATACTTTTACTCTATCGATGGAATGCGTAGAGTACGATTTAGTGACAGCGATTTGCGTGGGCATGGGCCAAGCGGCATTCCTCATGGTCACTTCGAGTTTAATGGCGGTAGAAATATCCATATACCACTTACGGACAAATAGTATGATTCTTTATCTCAGAGACCTACTTCTTACAACACAAAGTGGAATGTTAACCCGGCTAGAGATTCATCTAGAAGGTAATGATATTCTAGTGTACCAATACTACGATCATGAATCTACATGTAGATATGATAACTTGTACGATTCACTTGATGATGCATTTGAAAGTTGCCTCGAAGCATTTGGTGTAGCATCTTCGCAATGGGTTAAATGCGTAAACTGATCGTTCTGAACATACTTCATCAATAAGTAGTATAATAATTCTGCTGAGGTAGGTACAGAAGAGCGGCAGCCTGGCGATCAGGTCAGATGAGCGGTATGCGTATGATTGCTGGGACACGGCCAACGACTCTCCGCGCGGCAGCGAGAACTTCGATGCGAATGCCGACCTGAGTGTCCCCCACCGAATTGTGGTCGCATGTTGAGCCGAATTGAGGCTGTAGGGATTTGGTTCGGTTGAAGGGTGCTTTGCCGAATTGTGGCGAATTTTGGAGAAGGAGTACACGACGGGTTTGGTCGTTTCCCTGCCTGGTTGTGGTGAGTCTAGTCGGCCTGTGGCGTCGTACGGTTTTTGGTGGGGCATCTGGCCTGGTGGCGTTGCAGCCAGGTTTCGAGGATGGTGATGGCGGTGCGGAAGTCGTAGCTGAGGGTGATGAGCAGATCGATGACGCACAACACCGGAGCGATTACCGGCACCCTGACCTACGACACCTTCGGGGTCGAGACGGCACGCACCGGCGATGCCGTGGTTGGGCTGGCCGCGCTGGATGCCGTGCAAAAGTTGAGGGCGATCAAGTATCAGATGCCGCCACTGGATGCGGGCAAGAACTTCAAGCCACCGGAAGCCAAGAAAATATAACCGTCGGGCGTTACCATATCCCCATGTCTACGATCCAAACCCCCGATGAGATGCTGGCCGATGCCGTGCTGCTGCACACCCGTGGCGACCTGCCCGGTGCCGAAGCTGGCTATCGCACCTTGCTTCGCAGTCTGCCCACGCATGCCGGGGCGTTGTGCAACCTCGGCACGCTGCTTGTGAGATCGGATCGTCTGCATGAGGCCGAGCAGTGCTACGCCATTGCCCTCGCGGCCCATCCGGACTTCCCCGATACCTATTACAACGCAGGGAACCTGGCCCGGCGCCAAGGCGACTTTGACACGGCCACCAAGCATTTCCAAGTGTGCGTGAAGCTGCAACCGAAGCACATCAGCGCGTGGTTCAACTTGGGTGTCGTTGGCGTGAACTCCGGCAAGTTGAAAGACGCGGCCGAAGCCTTTCGCCAAGTGACTCAACTGGAGCCGACCGCCACCGAAGCCGACCTGCGCTTGGGCGATGTGCTGCTACGTTCGGGCGACGCTGATGGTGCCGTGGCAGCGTTTGAGCGGTACGTCAAACACTTCCCGAATGATCCACGTGGTCTGTACAACTACGCCCTTGCCTTGGCGAATCAGAACAAGCCAGCAGAGGCGCAGGGCTTGCTTCAACAGGTGTTGAAACTCAAGCCGGACTATGCTGAGGCCCACAACGCCTTGGCACTGAGTCTGGAACTTTTGGGTCGCAAGGACGACGCCAACCATCACTACGAAGTTGCCGTGCAGCTCAAGCCCGAACTCGCCGAAGCCTGGAGCAACCTGGGTATCAACCTGAGTGAACAGGGCCGCAGCGAAGAGGCGATTGCCGCCCTGCGGAACTCGATCAGCCAGCAGAAAAATGCCGTGGCCATCCATAGCAATCTGTGTTTGTTGCTGAACTATTCCAGCCGGTTGACGCCCGAGCAAATCCGTACCGAGCACGACAGTTGGGGCCAGCTTTACACCGCGCCCGTGGAGAACCGCCCGGCGCCGCACCTGCCACACGACCCTACCCGCAAGCTCCGAATTGGTTATGTCTCCGCCGACTTTCGCACGCACACCGTTTCAGGGATGATCGAGGTTCTACTTCGTCACCACGACCGCACTCAGTTTGAAGTGTACGCCTATCCCGCATGTGCCCGGTTCGACGACCGCAGTAATGAACTCAAAGCCCTGGCCGACCACTGGAAGCCGATCATCGGGCTGAGCGATCAAGATTCTTCGAACATGATCGAAGCCGACAAGATCGACATTCTCATCGACCTCGCCGGTCACACGGCTGGCAACCGACTCATCACCTTTGCCTTTCGTCCGGCTGCGGTGCAGGCCACGTTGTTCGGCTATCCGAACACCAGCGGTATGGGGGCGATGGACTACCGCATCACCGATGCCGTGTCCGACCCGCCGGGTGCCACCGAGCATCTCTATGGTGAAGCACTGCTGCGC
>JBBRME010000339.1:0-3498 GCA_038230995.1 Gemmatales bacterium | reverse complement strand
TGGATTCGTTCGACATGAATTGTCCCCAAGAACCAGGAAGTGTTGCTGCCTGCTTCTCCGGGTACATTGAGGCTACTCTTCGTCTTCAAACTCTCGGAAAAAGTCCGTGACTTGCGCAGGTGCATCGAAGTCTTCGCCGGTATGGTCCATAAGCCATCCCAGGGCATC
This sequence comes from Gemmatales bacterium, assembly GCA_038230995.1. Lineage (GTDB taxonomy): Bacteria > Planctomycetota > Planctomycetia > Gemmatales > Gemmataceae > JALHQU01. Next base: position 3,330 of record JBBRME010000339.1, on the reverse strand, counting down.
CTGAATGATCTCTTCCTCGTCCGTAATTCCCTTCGGTGTGAACCAGCCGAGCATCGAAGCACCAGCCGGGTGATCCTCGTGGTGTTCAACCAGCGGAAAAGAATCGCCGTCGTTATCGGTGAGAAACCAGTGGCCTAACTCGCCCGGTCCCATAAGCGTGACTTGCATGATGTGTTCCAGTGCTTCAGGGGATACGCTGGCCTCTAGGGTACAATGGCGCTACCAACACATTCAGAACGTGGTCTGGGGGACAGTCTTCGCAATGTGTCCCGTGGGGAGTCAACCCACGGGACCGATGGCGAGCTTCGAGCCGGAACCTATTTGCTGACTTGCTTCTGACCAAGGCGGTCACTCACCTGGGACAAGATTGCTGCTGCGATCTGATTTGGGTTGTACCCTCCAGGCAGTCGAACCAGTGGCTTTCCATGCCTTGAACATAAGGACGCCACTTCGCCGAACGAATGGCTCGCCCACCGGATTAGGAGTAACACAACCGCCACGTTGCTGCGGGCGATAGACGACTCGAAATTTCGGTATGAATCGTGTTCCGACGTTGCGATCCATTCCACACTTCTCAACCCGAATGCTGTCTCAAGAGACTTGATTGTATCTGGACGACCATCTCCACCGATTATCACAAGTGACTTCCCGGCTAAGAGTTTGGCGACCTTCTGGACTTCTTCACTCGGCGAGTCCACTTTTGAAACTGTCCTCGCTGTTGTGGATTTCGCTCGGTATTTCTCCATCGCTTGAAGCACCATGCCAAACGCTTTTGAGGCTTCCGTCTGTGTCGGAAGTTGGTGAGCAATGGGCCGAAGTGCCTCCCGAATCTCAATCCTGCTTGGCTGAACACCCAAACTGACCAATTCTTCCACCACAGGAATCATCCCCTTCCAAGCGTCAGCTTCCGGCTCAACAGCCGACAACAGTTCAGATGCCTTGTGGTTGAGCTTGTTGAGGAGCTTCGTCTTCTTGCGTTCTGCCTGTTCACGTTCCATGAACTTCTGGTGAAGGGCATGAACATCACCGGCAAGTGCAGCCCACTCGGACGGATCAACCGGGTCGTTTAACTTCATCCCGGCGAAAAGGAATATCCCCCGTTCGTCAGCAATTTTTCTCAACGTGCCGTAGATCAACTTCTGATCGTCGTCGGCATACCCAGCACATTCAGCGACGGCGATCCGAAGTGCCGACTGTGCTTCGGCGAGAAGGCCAAGTGATCTTTCGACCTCGTGAGTTTGGGTTGTGTCCCGTTCCAGGAAGAACTGGGCCAGGGCGACGGCTTCTGCAAGAGTCTCGTAGCAGGCAGCAATCATCTCAAAGCCGTTGCTATCTGTCGTTCGACCACCACGAGGGTCAAGCATCCAGAGGTAGCAACCTTCGGCCTTGGCCTTTGTGAAAAAGTCTCGGTCGTGCGGGACGATCTCTAACCGAAAGTCGGCGTGTTTCTTCAGCAGCCGTTTGCGTTCCGCTGCCCACCGTGCAGCTTCAGCCTTAAACCACAGTCGGTCGATGAGGGCGGGAATGTCGATACCGTGACCGAAGCCGTCCCCTAATGCGGCGGCTGATGCTGGGGCATCATCTTCTTGCAGGTCTTCGAGTTGCGGCAACGTACAAACCTGAGTGGAATCGGCCAATTTCTCATGTGCGGACCCAGCAATGGAAAGCGATGAAGCTAAAGCGACTTCGAGCAGCGCCTTTTCTTCATTTACAGTCTCAGGCTCCCGATCCTCTTCGTCGGTTAGAAACAGCAGTTCCTCGCCCACACTCCGAAGATTTCTCCGTAGGTCATCGTCGCTTCGTGCGACTTCGAGTACCTTGTCAACGATGCCGTTGACTGCGTTCCGAAACTTGTCGTTCATGCTCGTTTTCATGATTCACCTAATGCAAGGCGATCTCGGTAAGTCAGCCGCCCCGAAGACTCAGCACTAAGCTGCCGGAACCAGGTTTGAATTACCGTGCGGTCGTGTCCGACAACCTCCGGCTCAACAAGAGCCACGTCGTTTTGATTGAAGGACTTCGCAAGGGAACGATGAGCGACTGCTCGCAGCACCGAAGGGGTGAGTCAAATCATGTCCGTTGTTTTCAGCATCGGTTGCCTTCGTTCTCACACAAAAACCTAGAGAGACGACCTGTCGTTTGGTTCGACCTATTCCTCCTTTTCCCGGCGTTCTGTCAAAACAGCTTTGATTGCTCGACACTTTGAGTCAGCCACCATTGCCTCGCCCCGCTCATTCACCTGCCAACGCTGGCGACTCTGAACATCGAACGCCGTCAGCCAACCACCGTGGCAGCAACCCGTGTCCAAACAAATCAGGTGGCCGAAGTCGAGAATGTCGGGCTGGGGTGTATGTCCCATCACGGCGATCTTTCCAGAGATGTGCGGCGTCGGAACGAAGTCCCTCAGCGACAGCCACCGGAGCGCATGTTCGTCCATGTCCTCCAGTCGCATGTCGGGCCTGTAGCTGGCATGAATGAAGAAGTGCGTGTCTGTCTCGAAGAATGGAACGCACTTCTGGAGAAACCGAAAATGCTCATCGGGGATAAGGTCGAGCCGACCTGAAGAACCGTAAGCGTCCAGCGCAGTGATGCCGCCGCAGTTCTTCCAGAAGTTGAAGTCATCCTTGCCGTTCCGGGCGTTCAACATCATCTCATCGTGATTGCCCATGATCGGCACAAGATGACAGCGGGACTTCAGGGCGATCAACTGGTCAAGGACGCCTTTCGAGTCCAAGCCCCGATCAACGAAGTCGCCAAGCGGGATGATCGTGTCGTCGGGCTGCGGATCAATCAGATTGATGAGTGCTGCCAGAGCAGTTGAGCAACCGTGGATGTCACCCAAAGCGATGGTTCGAGGTTTTGCCATTTGTGGTTACTCCTTCGGCAATTTCAGTCGGATGATGCTTTTGATGGACGTAACGTGGATTCTGGTTTCAAGCACACCGGCAGGGTCTTCGAGGACGACGAAATCGGTGCCGACTTCGATGACCTTGCTACCCACCGGAGCGTTCTTCATCACCGTGATTTCGTATCTGCCGCCGACTTCTTTCACAGTGACAACAGAACCTTCTTTCATCGCCGAAAGGAAGGTCTTCTTGGGTTTGTCCTGGGCGTTGCTGGTGGCAGTGACAGCAAAGAGCAAGGCTGCAACCAGCAAGAATCGAAGCGTGTTCATGTTGAAGTCCAAATTCAGTAGTTGAGTTTGTCCGAAGCCGCCGCCAGGTCGTCCTGGCTCCGTTTTGTGTACCGGGCCGTGGTGTTCAGACTTTCATGACCGAGAACCTGGGCCAGCCCTACCAAATCGTTGCCGGTATCGGCGAGGAACTGGTG
>JBBRME010000338.1:0-3550 GCA_038230995.1 Gemmatales bacterium | reverse complement strand
TGCAGCAGCGCATGGGGTCACGCGGTGGCCCTCAACCACCGGCACCGGTCGCTCCAACGGGCACAGCCGGGGCACCAGCGGTCATGGTCATCGGCCCGGGTGGGCAAGATCCGAAGACCATGACGATGACCACCGCCCCAAGTGGCCCTATGGGTGGCCCGGGTGGCGGTTGGGGTGGTGGACGTGGTGGCTCGGGTGGCGGTGCAGAAGATGCCGATGCCCGATTCAAACAATACGACACGAACGGCGATGGAAAGCTGACCAAAGAAGAGCTCCAAGCCAATTCACGTGGCGGGCGCATGCTCGGTGCGTTCGATCAAGCCGATACCAACAAGGATGGCTCCATCGATCAGTCTGAGTATCGCACTTACTACGCAGCGGCGATGGGCGGAAGTGGTGGTGGAAGCTGGGGCGGTGGCCAAGGTGGTGGCAACCCGTGGAACAACATCCAAGACCCAAACAAGCAAACCCTACCTCCAGAACAAGAAGACGAGAAGCCGATCATTATTCGCTACGGCAAGTTGCCCACTGGATTGCCCGATTGGTTCACCGCGGCTGATATCAACCGCGATGCCCAGATTAGCATGTTCGAGTACTGCCGGTTCTTCAACGGCGGCACGGAACAGATCACTGAGTTCAAGAGTTACGACCTCAACGGCGATAGCCTGCTGACAGCGGAAGAGTACCTTCGGTACTTGAAGTCGAAGAACAGCAACGGCATGCCAAACCTCAATGGTTACTCGGCTCCGATTCTGGCGACACCAGCCGCTGGTGCAGATCGCCCACAACGTGGTGGCTTCGGCCAAGGTGGCCCTGTTGCCCCGGGTGGAGCAACTCCAACGCCAGGCTTCGGCCCAGCGCCGGCTGGTACCACACCTGCCGTTACTGGTACCGACAAGCCAAGCCGTGGGGATCGCCAAGAGAAAGACAAAGACACCATCAAGCAAGAAAAGCAAGACGCGAAAGACACGAAGGGTGGTTACGATCGCGGCAAGGGTGGAAGTTCAGATCGAGGCAGCCGTGGGTCAAGTGGTGGCAGTGGGAATGGAAGCAACCCGTTCAACCCATCGAAGTAATCACTGAACTTGATGAACGAACCACCGGCGTTGTGCCGGTGGTTTTTTTATGCCCACTTCTCGGCTCATTTCATCAGGCACAGTACTCAGCGGAGTGTAACGCCACGACTGCTGTCCTACCGACATGGCACACGTGCAGCACTGGCAGTGCAATTCGTGGATCAACTCCAAGAGATGCATCTATGCCAACGCTTGAACTGCGAATCATGTCGGTCGATCAGCTCACCCCGGCACCGTACAACCCACGCAAAAGCCTGAAACCTAGCGACGCGGCCTACAAGAAACTGCGGGGAAGCCTCGAGCGCTTCGGCCTGGTCGAACCGCTCATCTGGAATGAAACCAGCGGGCACCTCGTGGGTGGGCATCTTCGCTTTCGCATCCTGAAGGAACTGGGCCACACCGAACTGCCGGTGTCGGTGGTGCGGTTGAACGCCGCCGAGGAAAAGGCCCTGAACATTGTGCTGAACAATCAGGAAGCCCAAGGTGCGTATGATCCGCACAAGTTGCTCGATGTGCTGAGCGAACTGCGTGAGTTGCCGGAGTTCGACGCCACGGGGTTCAACGACTCGGTGTTCAAGCTGCTGGACATGGAACCACTGCCAGAGTTTGAACCGGTGCCGGAGACTGACACCGTCACGGTTCATCTCACCACGTCCAGCGAGGTGTACGAACGCCTACGCGGGCCACTGGATACATTGATTCGTGGTGAGGATGTCGAGTTGCATGTCCAGCGTGGGTGATGAGGTGAGAGGGCATTTTTGGGAGGGCGAACCTCCCGGTGAGCCGTGACTTCGGCTCGGCAGGAGCCTCGCCCTCCCAAAAACTGTCTCACATCGCACACGATTTGACCTTCGCTGACGCTTCAGGCTCGTAAAAACCACAGAACCTCCACTGACGCTTCAGGCTCGTAAAATCACCACCATGACACTCTTCCATAAGCACAGCAACAGCGCCCTTGTCGCGAACACGGCCACCATGGTGGGCGACATCGTGGTGGGCACGGGTGTGAACGTCTGGTTCGGGGCCAGCCTACGGGGCGATGTGGCCCGCATCACCCTCGGCGACTTCGTGAACATCCAGGATAACGCCGTGGTGCATTGCGACTTCGATGTGCCGTTGGAGATTCAATCCGGCGTGGTGGTAGGGCACGGGGCCATTGTCCACGGGGTGTTCGTGGGGCGGGATACCTTGGTGGGCATGGGGGCCATCATCCTTGGTGGTACGCACATCGGCGAAGAGAGCATCGTGGCTGCGGGCAGTGTGGTGCCGCCGAACAAGATGTTCCCGGCGCGGTCGATGCTCATGGGTGTGCCGGCCAAGCTGGTTCGCACAGTTTCGGATGAGGAGGTGGAGCTCACGCGGGCCACGAACCGGCGTTACCGGGAGCTGAGTGCCGCCTACGCACTGGGCGAACTTTAGTAAATCCTTGATCTGATGCGATTTTTCTGGGTCGGCGCTGGATCATCTGGCAAAATGGTTAACGATCCTGTGGCAGTCCTGATTCCGTTGCACTAGCTATTCCAACAGTGGTCAACGCGATCCGACCCAGAGTAGCGGTATTCCGGACGTTCCTTGTCGCCACTTTTGCGTTTTTCTGAGTGAGTCTGCACTATGGCTGCGCATCCACCGAGTAACCCCGCCCCGTCGAACGATGGATCGGGTATTTTTCGTCGGTCAGCTCGTAAAGTTCAACCGAAGCCCCTGCCACCGGAACAGGACGAACTCACGACGTTGCGGCCAGGCTTAATCGAATCCGATGATGCGATGGAATCGCTGACGTTGCAAGAAACTCCACCACCGTCGGCGTCGTCCGTGGATGGCTTACCCAGCGACCTGCTCTTCCCGGATATCTCGGCACCACAGTCGGGCCTGTTCATGCAAGATGCCTTGGGCATGCCGCCGGCAACAGCGTGGCACGATCTTGAACCCGCGGACTCGCTGCCGTTGAGCACTGGGCCAGCTCACGGCGAAACGGAACTGCTGGAGTCAGTTGATCTGGTTGACGAGGAATCGGCAGACGCCATGAATCATATCGTGGTACCAGAATTCGATCCCCTGATGCATTCACAGCCCAAGGTCGACTTCGATTCCGCAGCTCTGTTCGATCTCGACCCGAGTGACCTGGATGGTGCAGAAAAATCGTCGATCTTCGTCCAAGGCGGGCAACCGCTCACGAGTGCAGGCTCTGGCTGGCTCGATCTCGAAGCCGATTTGAAAACCCCACCGATCGATGATTCCGGCTTGCTTCGCCCGGATCAAGTCCAGGCGAAAAGCGGTGGGCCGCCCGCAACGCAACGATTTGATTCGTCTTCGCAGTTGTTTGCGGCGCTGGTGCAAGAGAACCCGGAGAGTTCGACCATCTGGGAAGAACAACACACGGGTCGCATCCCGGAGAAAGACGTGAGTGCTGCGTTTGCCGAGGCGAGCAGCCACGATGACTCACCGAGTTTTGAACTTCCCGGTGCGGCGAATAT
>JBBRME010000337.1:0-3550 GCA_038230995.1 Gemmatales bacterium | reverse complement strand
TGTGTTGCTTGGCTTCACCACATTGGCTTGGGGTCAGTCGAAGTACATCTGGCTGGAAGGCGAAGCGGCGGTGCGCACGAATGCCAAACCGAACCGCAGCGGCTGGGGGGCGAAGCAGCATCTCTCCAAAGGCAACTGGCTGACCCTGGTGGCCGAGGCCGACAAGGTCGAGGAAATGATCTCGGCCGATGGGGCTACGTTCGGGTATGACTTCGCTTCAGAAGATGGCAAGTACGACCTCTGGCTAAGGCTGGGCTATGAGAGTGCTCGTGCACCGTTCAAAGTTCGCATCGATAATGCCGAGTGGATCGACGTTGAACCCAAACAACTCACGACCGATCTGATGGCTATTGCCGACTTCTGCGAAGTGGCTTGGCTCAAGATCGGCACACCGGAGCTGAAAGCTGGTAAGCACACACTTGATGTGCTGATCCCACGGCCTGCCAAGGACAAGTCGGCTAAGTATCCGCGCGTACTGTTCGGGCTGGATGCTGTGCTCTTGAGTCCCATGCCGTTCCTGCCCAACGGCCCGCACCTGCCGGGCACCAAATGGCTGACAGTGAAGGACTTTCAAGCGGCGGGCGTGGTCGCCGACTTCCCGGCGAGGCCGGAGAATCAGGACCCGGGCAAGCGTGAAGTGCTCGATCTCTCGGGTCTCTGGCAGGTGGCCCGCTTCGATGAACCCGGCGAGATTGTGGATCGCACTGGCCCCACGCCATTGCCGAACAAGCTGGACGACCTGCATTGGAAAGCCACGGTGATCCCCAGCAACAAGGACACCGACCGAGATGACCTTGCCTACTGTCATCGGTTGCTTTTCCGCACGCGGGTGAACGTGCCCAAGGAGTTCGTTAGCCGGGCCTTCGTACTGCGTTTCCCGTGCAATGCACTGCTGAGTACGGTCTACGTCAACGGGGTGTCAGTGGGCACCAACGACACACCCGGTGCGGCGTTCGAGTGCGATGCCACCGCTGCCGTGAAGCCCGGCAGCACCAACGAAATCATTGTGGCCATCAAGGATCACTACTACGCCATCGCTAAGTCGGACGACGGACGCGGGGCACGCGGATTGTTCAATCTGCCGCAGGATCGCTTCTTCAACGCCGGTGGCTTGGGTGCGGTGAAGTACTCCGACTACCCGACCATGTTCAAGATGCGCACGTCGGGCATCCTCGAGCCGCCGACGTTTGAAGTGCGCGGGGTGGTTCATGTTTCAGACGTCTTCTGCAAACCTCGCGTCAGCAAGAAGATGCTGGAAGTGGACGTGACGTTGGCTAACTCCACCTCCATCGAACGGATCGTTTCCATCGCTGGTGAAGTCAAGCAAATCGGTGCCGACGGCGTGGCTCTTGCCATCCCCGCAAAGGAAGTGACCGTTCCCGCTGGCGGTACCAAGACAATCACCGTGAGCCAACCATGGGCCAACGCCAAGTTGTGGTGGCCGGATGAACCGACGTTGCACGAGTTGGCTGTCACCGTCACTGCCAACGGGATGTCACTGGATCAATCACGCACCACCTTCGGCTTCCGCGAGTGGGGTGCCGTGGGTAATCAGTTCTCTTTGAACGGTATCCCTTGGCGGTTCCGTGCGGATCTTCGCCACAACAGTTTCACCAACACGCCGGATGCCGCCGTGGTCGAGTGGAAGAAGCACGGCCAGAACATGATGCGGTTCTGGGGTACTGAGCCGTGGACCGGTCGCAGCCAGGCCGACACGCTCGATTACTTCGACCGCACCGGCATTGCCGTGCGACGTAGCGGCCTCTTCGATGGTGAAGTCGCCAGCTACCAATTGGTGATCGACGGTAAGCCGCATGCGGACCTGTTCGACAACTGGCGCAAGCAACTGGCGGCGTGGGTGAAGGCCGAGCGCAACCACCCCAGCGTGTTCGTCTGGAGCCTGGAAAACGAGATCACGTACATCAACACCCGCAACTTCGGCTGGCTGAAGATCATTGAGCCGGAGATTGAGAAGGCGGCGAAGTTGGTGCAGGAACTTGACCCTACCCGCCCGGTGATGATCGACGGTGGCGATGCCCTGATGAACCGTAGCCTGCCCGTGTATGGCAATCATTACCTCGAACAAGACAAACGCGACTACCCTACCGAAGCTTACACCCTGAGCAAAGCCTACGGCCGCGAACAGGCCAAACGTAGTTGGGACCCCTGGCCTATCCGAAACGATAAACCGTTGTTCCTTGGCGAGAGCTACTTTGCCAACGGTGCACCACCGGCGGAGTACGCCGAGGTGATCGGCGAGCAGGCCTTCCTGGGTCGGCGTGAGGCTGCCGCCGGGGTGACACGCTTTGCACGGATGCTGAGCGAAGGCTACCGCTGGCACGGTGTGGCGGCGTTCCACTTCTGGTTTGCCGAAGGTGCAAACGACGAGCACTACACAGCGTGGCAACCCGTGGCGGTGCTGTGCCGGGAGTGGGACACCACCTTCACCGGTGGAAGTACGGTGAAGCGGAATTTGAAGGTGCTGAACGACACGCGGTACGATTCCCCCATCACTGTGTACTGGCTGATGCAGACCAGCGACGGCAAGAATCAGGTGCGCGGCAAGCGCGAGTTCAAGCTGAGCGCCGGTGGCGCGGAAGAGTTCGCTGTTGATCTTGCTGTGCCAAGCTTTGGCTCCACTGACACCCCGATGACACTGGTGCTCAGCGCCAACCGCGACGGTAAGGAAGTCTTCCGCGATACCCGTAGCATCCGCGTGGTACCGAAGGTGACTCCGCTGAATACCGCGGCAGGTGAGATCGCAGTGTACGATCCGAAGAAGACTCTCGGCGCGATGCTCAAGCAACTCGTGGTCAACAGCACGCCAATTGATGATTGGAAGAACCCGCCCGCTGGCACGAAGTTACTGATTGTTGGGCCGGACGCGGTGAGTGCCAAGGACAGTGCCGACCCCGCATGGGTGAATTTGCTGGCCAAGGGCATCAATGTGCTGGTGCTCGATCAGACTCACCCGCTGAGGTACCTGGCCGTGCCTGCCGCAGTGGAACCGACCACTTTCATTGGCAGTATTGCCTTCCCGGAGAACCTCACGCACCCGGCCTTTGCCGGGCTGATCACAAGCGATTTCTTCACCCGCACCGGTGATGGCACGGTGTACCGGAATGCCTACCGCAAGCCGCAACGCGGTGTACGAAGCCTGCTCCAATGCGACCGCGAACTGGGGTGCAGCGCGTTGATCGAAGCCAGTGCTGCGAATCACCTTATGCTGTTGTGTCAGGTGCCGATGACGAAGCGCGAGGATGACCCTGTGTGCCTGAAGTTGTTAGCCAACATGATCGGTTACGCCAGCAGGTACATGGCACCTTCTCGCAAGACGACAGTGGTGATGAAGCTCGACGATCCGCGTGCCATGGTGTTGAAGAGCAGTGGGTTGCAAGCGAACTTCACGGAAGACATCGCGTTGTCACTAAAAACAGACGTCGCCATCGTCGATGCCACGGCAGCGAATCTGCAAGCACTGGTCGACAAGCCGGACGAGTTGAAAGCCTACTTCGCCGCCGGTGGGCAGTTAATGCTCTGGGGTGTTACT
>JBBRME010000336.1:0-3555 GCA_038230995.1 Gemmatales bacterium | reverse complement strand
TTTCTGTGTATCCTCTGATGCAGTCTCACTTCGATGGAGGATGTCGATATGAACAGGCGCATCGTGGTCGGCACCGTAGGGTGCCTCGCTCTTCTCGGTCTCGTCGGCTGTTACTATCCACCGGACACGCAGCCAGTTGTGTCTTCCAACAGCAATCAACCCGAAGAACTTCAACTGACTGCGGCGGAATCGAACCAGCTCCGTAACCTGCACACCTTCGCACTACAGAAGTTCCTCGAAGTGCCCGACTTGGGCATGAACCGGATGGGGATTGGGATGGGGAAACCGCTGCACATCGTACCTTCAGATGTACTGGATCGCATCGTGGAGGAGCAGCAGGGGCAGAACCCGGTCAGCCCGAGTACTTTGCGATTTCTGCTAAACCACAACGCTAACAAAGCGACGAAGCTGAACCTCACCAGAGCCCTGCGTGTGAACAACGACCTGGCCGTGTTGAAGTTTGAGGAACTCGGCGTGCGCTTCGAGCAGGTTCAACTGATGGGAATCGCCAAGCAACCCGAGCCGACCGTCTTCGACATTCAGGAAGACACAGCACCCGAGGCCCGACCCACGAGGCCACTGGATGCCTTCGAGCAACGTGGCCTCGCCAGGTTGCAAGCCAGCTCGTCGATGTACGTCGAGAACGTGAACGGACAGTTGCGGATGCTGGCACCGATCTATGCCGGGGCGACGTGTGTGAGCTGCCACAGCAAGCAGGGCGAACTATTGGGTGCGTTCAGCTATACCTTGGCCAAGTGATGCTAAACCGCTCGTGGATCGAGCAGTTGCAACCCACTGACGGCACAGAGGCGTTGGAAGTGAGTGGTGTTGAACGTGAGGATGGCGTCAACACCCGCTGAGACTGCGACGGCCACCAGCCGGGCATCATGGACTTGCTTGCCGAGGACTTGCGATTGGGCAACGATGGACTTCCAGTTGGGGAAGATGTCGGGTGTTTCGGGGAGGAGAGGGAACTGTGATAAGCAATCCCGCATGACAGCGTCGGCCTCGGCGCTCGTCATGCCCATCCCATTTACGCCCTTCGGTCGCGTTGCCACATTCCGCAACTCCACGAGGTTCTGCGGCGTGATGCAGAGTTTATCCCCGAGCATATCCAAAGTGGAACACGCCAAGCGTGCAACGGCGTGATCCACATCTGAAGGACTGATGAGCCGACCCAAGATGTTGGTATCGAGTAAGACTCGCATCAGTCATACATCTCCTCACGAGACCAGGCCGAATCCGGCAACGAAACACCGGAATGTCGGGCGAGAACTTCAAGCCCTGCCACGAATTCTTCGTGAGTGAGCTTCGGGTCCGGGTGCTGCATCGGTGCACTGTTCGTGAGATACTCCAACGCTATGGCTTCTGCAGTGCTTCCGCGTAGCTTGGCGAGCGTTTCAAGCCGCTTGGCCAAATCCGGTGGCAGGGTAATCGTCATGGCTGTGTTCTCCCTGAGTCTTGCCATTCTACATGGTACCCGGGTCGAGCAATTGCAGAGTGGTGAACGAACAAAGTCGGTTGAAGTGTGTGACGTTGAAGGTCAAGATCGCATCCAATCCGTTGGCCACTGCGACGGCTACCAGTCGGGCATCATGCACTTGTTTACCCAGAACCGCCGCACGCTGCACGAGATCCTTCCACGCCGGATAGATCGCCGGTGTCTCGGGGAGAAACGTGAAGTCTTTTTCCATGGCTGCGGCCAGTTGCTCCGCTACAGCAGCCGTGTGACCTAGACCGTTCGCACTGACAGGTCGAGTCGCGACTGCACGGAACTCGACCATATTCTGTGAACAGAGACAGAGTTGGTTTGTTGCGTCGGTCAGATTCTTCAATGCTGATAATGCAGCCAAATGCAGTGCTGACGTGGGATCGTAGGCACGCATCAGAATGTTCGTGTCGAGGAGTACTCGCATCAGTCGTAGATCTCCTCACGGCTGAATGTCAAATGTGTTGTGTCAAGTGCTGATGGCACTGCGACTGCGAGAATCCTTGCGACCAATTGCTCACCAGGAGTCATTGGATTTGGCACGTCAATAACTGCTTCGACGGCATGGATCGCCTCCACTTCGGGCGTGGTGCCACGTTGCTTGGCACGTTCTTCGAGTCGTTTCGCCAACTCCGGGGGGATCGTGATCGTCATGGTCTAGCTCCGTGTGTGACAACGCATTCTACACCTTGGCCAATTCCTGTGCTTTGGCTAGGGCCTCGGGGATTTTGCTCGCATCCTTGCCACCGGCCTGGGCCATGTCCGGCTTGCCGCCGCCGCTGCCGCCCAGCACTCCGGCCACTTGTTTCACGATGTCGCCAGCCTTCAGGCCCTTCTTCACCAAGTCCGGCGTGAGGGCAGCCATCACTGGGATCTTTCCGGCGTCCTCATCGTTCCAAAGCAGCACGATGAACGCGGAGGTAGCCTTCTGCTTGATGCGGTCAATCTGCACCTTCACCAAGTCGTTGGTGCCCGTACCCACCTGCCCGATGACCACCGTCGTGCCGTTGGTCATCGGCGCGTTGGCCAGCAGTTGGTCGATCTCCTTGGCCAGTTGGGTAGTCATCAGCTTGGTCACTCGGGCCTCGGCATTCTTGGCCTCGGCTTGCAGCGCGTCGATGCGCCCAACCACTTCCTCCGGCTTGCACTGGAACTTGCTACTCACGTCGTCCAATGTGGTAGACATGGTGGCCAACGCTTCGCTGGCCATGCGGCCCGTCACGGCGGTGAGCCTGCGCACACCCTTGGCCACCGGCTCCTGACTTTGGATCTTGAAGTAGCCGATGGTGCCGGTGCGCGGAACGTGCGTACCACCACAGAACTCAACGCTATCGTCGTGCGTCAGGTGAACCAGTTCATCGGCACCAATGCTGACCACCCGCACCGGGTCGGGGTACTTCTCGCCGAACATGGCCCGCACGCCGGGCAGCTTCTTTGCTTCGTCCAGTGGCATCACCGTGGCCATTACGGGTAAGTCTCGACTGATGAGATCGTTCACCCGGCGCTCGATCAAGCGTTCTTCGTCCTTGGACACCGGCTTGTCCTGGCTGAAGTCGAAGCGGGTCTTTTCGTCGTCCACCAAGCTGCCCTTCTGTTCCACGTGGTTACCCAGCACCGTGCGCAGGGCCAGGTTCAGCAGGTGCGTGGCCGTGTGATTCCGCATGATGTCGATGCGTCGGCTGGTGGTTTGCGTGAGTTGAACGGTGTCGCCCACGCTCAGGCTGCCACCGAGTTGTACGCCGAGGTGCAGCACCGTATCGCCAAGGCGGATCGTGTTGTCGACGCGGAACTCGATCCCCTCCGTCTGCTGATTGTCGATCATCCCCGTATCGCCGACTTGACCACCCTGCTCCGCATAGAAGTTGGTGCGATCCAGCAGCAACCCCACGGCGTCACCCGGTTGCAGGGTGCCCGCCGTGATGACCGCGTTGTCCTTCACCCAGCCCAGCACCTTGGCGGTGATGATGGCGTTGTCGTACTTCGGCGTGTCGTCGGTCTTGGGCAGCGTGCCCTGCACCGCACTGATGACGATGTTCTTCGCCCCGGCATTGCTGATGATCTGGAAC
>JBBRME010000335.1:0-3574 GCA_038230995.1 Gemmatales bacterium | reverse complement strand
GATGGCCATCCTTGGCCTCCGGATGGTGGTGTTGCGTGAGATACAACACTCTGACCGGAGGCCTCGGTCTTGGGTAGGCGAACCGCCACCCGCCACAAGCCAAGGATGATCAACTACTTAGGCTTAACTTTGTGCCATTCGTGACTGTCCCCTTTTCGTTCCCCCGAAGGAGCCGACCGATGTAGCCCTGAGCGGAAGCTCTGGGCGGACTTGTGAGAATTACCATGTTTCGAAAAAAACTTTACACACAACAAATGCAAAGTTATCCTTTCAGGATTCAGTAGGGATCGTTCAATCTGAGAGATATTTGTGCACCGTTCATTCCTGCTCAACATTATGTTGCTGGTCGTTGTCAGTGTTTGCTCCACACGCTTGATAGCCCAACCTGATCCGGCACTGGAACCGACGTTCGGTTCCGTCACATTGAAGGCAGGGTTCAAAGACGATCCCTTCAAGAAAGATGTTTCCGCAGGCGGAAGGATCTCGACGAACCTCGGCGGTGTGAACGCGAATATCTCCAAGGCACCGGAGTATCGCCTCGACTACACAGCGGGCAAAGTACCCCTGACCATCGAGGTAGAGTCCAAGGGCGAAACCACGCTTTTGGTTCGGCAACCGGATGGGAAATGGATCGCCAACGGCGACGGCTTGCGTGGGCAGATCGTCCTCAAAGAACCTCAATCGGGCCAGTACGACATCTACGTCGGTACGGTGGGGAAGTATACCGTCCCGGCAACACTACTTATCGCCGAGGCCCCGCGTGCCCCGCTCATCGGTAAGGGCAACCTGCCCGATTGCTACCTGCTTTCGTCCGGGGTCGATTTCTTCATCACGCAGAACAACCTGCGCGGGTGCCAGAACGACGCTAAAGTGATTACGGGCGCATTCAAGAAACAAGTGGGGATCGTCTACCGCAAAGTCGATCACGAAACACTCTTGGCCGAATCCGCCACGCGTAAGAAGGTCCTTGAAGGCTTCCAAAAGTTTGAAGACATCGGCAACGCCGGAGACTTCTTCGTGCTGTCGTTGGCAGGACATGGCGGAATCGACGGCAGCTATTGGTTCTTCACACCCTTCGATTATTCCGGCGGCCAAAAATACGAGACGGCCTTAGTCGATGAACAACTGTTGAGCGCGACTGTCAAGCTGATGAAGCAGAAGAAAAACGTAGTGCTGATTGTCGATACCTGCCACAGCGGCAAACTCATCGAGAACACGGAGACTTACCTCAAACAACACAAGGATGCTCTCGAAGGAGGTTTGATACTGATGGTGGCATGCAGCGCCAAACAGACGGCGGCCAACGTGGGAGAGAATGGCGCTTTTTCCAAGGCGATCAGTGAATCGATGACTGCTGCAAGCGACAACGATGGCGACGGGAACATCACGCTCGGTGAGATTGCGAATTTCGCTACGAAACGCACATCGGAATTGTTGGAGCCGATGAAACACAAGCAGGATAGCAGCGTCCTTTGCTGCGGTAAACTTTCCAAAGACACGATATTGGCAGTCGCCAAACCTTTGAGTCTTGCAGTGAAGGCCTTCGAAGCTCCGAAGTTGCCCAGGAAATTCGGCACCGCCAAGTGGGACGTTGCCGACCTTGAATCAAGATTCATCATCAAGAAGTGCCAGGTGGATCCAAAGGATTCCAGTAGCGTAGTCTTTGAACTCGACCTCAAAGAGGATGTTCTAAAACAAATGACATGCCAGTTGGTGCTAACGGATTCCGATGGTGTCCACACAACGTACACCGGCTTTACCAGCCCCTCGACGGGCAAGCTCGGTGGACGCATGGAGCTGATCTTCTCGAATGTCCTCAACGCGACGACAGCGGAGAAGTGGAAGGATGCCAGCGGCGTGAAGTTCGAGATCAAATAACCCTAACCCCGTTCCAAGTTTTCAGAGGAGTTTGTCATGGTTCGTAAGCTTCGTTCTTTCTTCGGCATCACGTGTCTCGCAGCTGCGTTTCTGTTCGCCTGGAGCGGACTGAGCCACGCTGCACCCGATGACGACGACAAGAAATCAGACAAGAAGGAAGAGAAGAAGAAGCTTGAGATGCCAAAGTTGCCGGAGGGAAGCAAGGCGAAATGGGACTTCGAAGCCGTGGAAGAGAAGTTCACCATCATCAAGGGTGGC
This sequence comes from Gemmatales bacterium, assembly GCA_038230995.1. Lineage (GTDB taxonomy): Bacteria > Planctomycetota > Planctomycetia > Gemmatales > Gemmataceae > JALHQU01. The sequence continues at coordinate 1,438 of JBBRME010000335.1, read as the reverse complement.
ATTAACGAAGAAGGGCTTATCTCTTTTCTGGTAGAACTCAAGGAAGATATCACCCAGACGCCGTACTACAAAGTCGTCTTCATCGACAGTGATAAAGTAAAATTCGATAAGAGTTTCGCTAGCTGCAAGCATAATTCTGGAAAAAAGGGAGATCGTGTACGGTTATTGATTGGCACACACGCCCCAGGCGGCTCGGGGAAAGACACATGGGTTAAGGCCACCACAGCTCAGTTCGTCGTGGAGTAATCCAGCGACTTTGCCCGGGGTCTCCCGGGCACCCACGACAAGTACAACCGGCAGTTCTTGAATCGGTACGTTAGCGTGTCGTGCGACAGCACGACACGTTCAACTCCGCTTTACTTAACGCCGTCGAACAGTACAGCCTTATGTTGTGATACGTTTGCAGTATGACATTGTCATAATCTCCATCTTTCACCGTCTGCAGCTTCGTTCATCACTGACTTGCAACGCTATTTGTAAATGATGATTTAGCTGTCACTTAGGCGAAATCGAGTCGCATTGATCCGACATTGATTCGTCTCATGGAGTATTGCCGGGGGTGGGGTGTACATCTCCGTGAGACACATCAACTCCAGACAGAATGACGGTACGCAATGTCGGTTGAAGTCACTTTCCGCAGAATTCCGATATCGGCAGCCCTATACATTGATCATTCTCGCTGTTGTCACCTGAGTGCGGAGCATTCCATGACCGATCGACGCGAATTGCTGGCTGGTTTGGTGACGCTGGGCGTGGGTACCGTGGCGTTCCAACGCAGCTTGGTGGCAGAGGTGCTGCGAGAGGAACCGGCCAAGCCGGTGCTGAAGACCATCACCGCTGAGATGGTTCAACAATCGGAGTGGGTCGCGGGGATCACCCTCATCGATGCTGATCGCACGAAAGTGGCCGCCGCACTCACACGAAGTTTGAACACACTCAACGCGGCTCGAAAGAAGCCGGTGCCCAACAGCCTCGCCCCGGCTATTCAGTTCAATCCGACGATGGGTATCGCTCCACCGGTCAATGGGCCGGGCGTGTTCAGCAAGCCGAAAATCGAAGCGGTGGCAAGACCCAAGAACGATGACGACCTTGCCTTCCTCGACATCCTCTCGCTCGGTTCTCTGCTGCGGAACAAACAGATTACGTCGGTTGAACTCACCAAGGTGTTTCTGGGTCGATTGAAGAAGTACGACCCCAAGTTGTTGTGTGTGACCACACTCACGGAAGAACTGGCGCTGAAACAAGCCGCGAAGGCCGATGACGAACTGAAAGCCGGCAAGGATCGCGGGTTGCTACACGGCATCCCGTGGGGGGCGAAGGACCTGATTGCTGTGCCTGGCTACCCGACCACCTGGGGGGCCGAGCATTACAAAAAACAAGTGATCGACACCACGGCGACAGTCGCCAAGAAGCTCGAAGAGGCCGGGGCGGTGCTGGT
>JBBRME010000334.1:0-3636 GCA_038230995.1 Gemmatales bacterium | reverse complement strand
GTGGCATTACGTCTACCCGCCGCCGTTCGTGCTGTTGTTCCTACCGTTGGCCGATCCACCCACTGGTGCCGACCGCACCGGCTACATTTCGTACGAACTCGGCGTGGTGCTGTGGTATGCCATCAACGTGGTGTTGCTGGCTGTGGCGATTCACTGGCTGGTGAATGCGACACTGCCCGATGCACGGAGGTTTTCGCGTCGCTGGTGGTATGCGCGATTGATTCCATTCGACGTGTGCGTTGCCGGGCTGGGCTTCACGCTGGTGCGCGGGCAGGCCAACATCCTGTTGGTGTTCCTGTTGGCCGGGATGTTCCGGGCACTCGTAAATCGTCGTTCGGTATCGGGCGGACTCTGGCTCGCCGCAGCAGTGTGCTTGAAGGTGTTCCCGGCACTGTTGGTGCTGTACCCGATGCTGCGGAATCAGTGGAGGTCGGCGCTTGGGTTCATCGCCGGTCTGGTCATCTGCCTTGGAGTATTACCGGTGCTCACATGGGGTGTGGATGGTGCGATCCGCGAGAACACCCGCTTCTTCAAGCTCATCGTTGCTCCGGGCTTCATGAAGGTTGATGACGAATCAGAAGAGGTCAAACTGCTGGCCCGCGAACTGCACAACCTGACGGCAAAGGACAGTCAATCAATCTTGGCGATCCTGCACTTCATTCAGTACCCGCATCATGAAACTCGACCTGACCAACCGGATGCCAGCACGAAACGCTGGCACTGGGGAATCTGCGGGGCGATGCTGCTCACCACCATGATCGTGACCATCGTTGCCAACCGCAGGCAGGCGCTAACACCGGCACAGTGGCTCATCGTGCTGGGCACGCTCATCGTGGTCATGCTGGTCACGGTGCCCACGTCGCACATGCACTACTACGCCATCATGCTGCCGCTGCTTGTGGGTCTTTGCACGCACGCGATGCGTGATCACAGCCGGGCAATTCCAACTTGGCCTGCATTAACGTTGATGATTTTCTGGGGTGTTGCTGTCGCACTTTGCACGATGGATGATGGAATCTTCGAGACGCTCCGACACTACGGCCTGGCGGTGTGGGCTACGGTATTGCTTTGGTTGTTTGGCCTCGTTCAGCTTTTGACAACAGCTTCGATGAAGTCGCACATTATCAGTGCGATTCCTGTTCTCCCAATTCCAACAAGTGATTAAAGTCGTGTCTGTCATCGCCTGAAGAGATTGAAGTATGGCAAAGCCTGCAACGCCGACGAACCGCCCCAAGTGGCTCGCGGATGGACTCGCTGGATTGATTGTCTACCTCGTGGCGCTGCCATTGTGTCTGGGTGTCGCCCAAGCCTCGAAAGCGAATTTACCCGCTGGGGCAGTCGATGTGCCGCTCGTGTCCGGCATCCTAGCAGGCATCATTGGCGGGTTGGTTGTTGGCTTAATCAGTGGGTCGCACACCAGTGTCAGCGGGCCTGCTGCGGGCTTAACCGCCGTCGTCGCGGCCGAAGTCATGTCTCTTGGTTCGTTCAATACATTCCTCACGGCGCTCGTGCTGGCCGGGTTGCTGCAAATTGTGTTCGGATTGATGCGTGCCGGGAAGCTCGTGGCGTATGTGCCTGCCTCGGTCATCAAGGGTTTACTCGCGGCGATTGGCGTAATCCTGATCTTAAAACAGACCCCGCACTTGCTAGGTCACGACAACGACCCGGACGGCGAAATGTCGTTCATACAGCCTGATGAGAAGAACACCTTTACGGAACTGTTTGAAGCGATCAGCGATGTTTGGAAAGTCGTCACTACTGGTCAACTCAACGAATTCGAGATCGGTGCAAGCGTCATCGGAGTCTTGTCGTTGTTGGTGCTGATCTTTTGGGATCGCAGCAAGCGATTGAAAAAGTCGTTCGTACCATCAGCCTTGGTCGTCGTTGTGGTTGGCGTAGCGCTCTCGGAACTCTTTCGTTTTTTCGGTGTGCATTGGCTGATTGGTGAAAAGCACCTCGTGAACATGCCGGTGACAAAGTCCCTTGAACAGATGAAGTCGTTCTTCAACTTCCCGAATTTCTCCATGATCGCCTCGACGGTCGTGTGGGCCTCGGCCATCAAAATCGCTATCGTTGCATCGCTTGAAACACTTCTGAATCTTGAAGCCGTGGACAAGATTGACCCGAAACAACGCCGTTCGCCATCGAGCCGTGAGCTACTGGCTCAAGGAATCGGTAATGCCTTTTCAGGGTTGATTGGTGGTATTCCAGTCACTTCAGTAATTGTGCGCAGCTCGGCCAACATCAACGCTGGTGCAGCTTCAAAGAACTCAGCGATCCTTCATGGGGTACTTCTTCTCGCGAGCTTGCTAGCGCTGGCACCCATGCTCAATCGTATTCCGCTGTCATGCCTGGCTGCCATCCTGGTGTACACCGGCTTCAAGTTAGCCAGCCCGAAAGTTCTGGTCGAGATGTGGAAGGCCGGTTGGTCGCAATTCTTCCCGTTCATGGCAACGGTGATTGCCATCGTGTTTACTGACTTACTGCTCGGGGTCATCATCGGCCTTGGGGTGAGCTTCCTGTTTCTGATTCTCGCCAACTTTCGCACTCCGATTCAGATGGTGCTTGAGAACCATCTTGGTGTGCCGGTCACGCGTATCGTGCTTGGGAATCAGATGAGCTTTCTGAACAAATCGAAACTCGCGAAGGCCTTGCATACTCTGCCGGACGGCAGCCATGTGCTACTGGACGCCTCGAACACGAACGACATGGACCCGGATTTGATCGCGCTCATCAAAGGGTTCCGCAGCGTTGAAGCACAAAAACGAAATGTGCGAGTGAGCTTGCAAGGTTTCAATGGTCGCTACGAGTTGGATGATCAGATTCACTATCCGGAGTTTTCAACCAAGGAAGTGCAGAACCTGCTCACGCCACAGGACGTGCTGGATGTGATGTTGCAGGGTCATCAGCGTTTTCTTGATGGTCAGGCCATTCGGAGGAACCAATCGCGAGCTGTGGCATCAACTTCTGCAGGGCAGCATCCGCTGGCGGTGATCCTCACGTGCATCGATTCGCGCACGCCGGTGGAGATCCTGTTCGATGGTGGCATCGGCGATTTCTTCGTCGTACGGATTGCCGGAAACATTTCCGGGCCGAAGGTGCTGGGCAGCATGGAGTACGCAACAGCCGTTGCTGGTGCAAAACTGATTGTCGTGCTTGGACACACCAGTTGCGGTGCTGTCACTGCTGCCGTCGACATGCTGCGGGTGAACTCCGAAATCAAGGACAACGCCGGCTGTGCCAACCTGGATTCCATCGTGACCGACATTCAAGCGTCAGCAAAACTTATTCTGCCCAGCGACTTCGCAGACTCCGTCACCGCAGCGACAGACGAGCAGGTCAACAGCGTCGCAGCGGAGAACGTAGCACGTGTTGTGCGTGTTGTGCAAACCGCAAGTCCGACACTGAAGGGGTTGGTGCAATCCGGGCAGTTGATGGTGGCCGGGGCAATGTACGATGTGAGTTCCGGGAAACTGGAGTTGTTGTCCGAGAACTCCCAAGTGAACAACAAGAACGAGTGATAGCAGTTATCTAGCTACCTGTCTTCACTCCCGCAGTCCCCATCCTTCAGTCTCCCCCTCTCTGTCCCCCGCGCCGTGGCAATTGGCGTAGTGCAGTTGCTTTATCCCGAATGAG
>JBBRME010000333.1:0-3654 GCA_038230995.1 Gemmatales bacterium | reverse complement strand
TTCGGGAACCTTCATCACCTTTTGACACTTCGGACAGGAGATCGACCGCGTGGACATGCGAAACTCCGTAAACGTACTCAACCGAGTTAAAATCAGGGGATGAATGAGTTGAGTTGAGTCGTATCATAGGATTTTTGACACAGAATCGCGATTAATGCTACCCTCCCCTGCCCCGTCGTCTCGGCTGCTCGTGAGTTTGATGACGTACAACGAGCGAGACAACCTCCAACCGCTCATTGAAGAGATTCACAAGTTCGCCCCACAGGCCGATGTACTTGTTGTGGACGATGCCTCGCCTGACGGCACAGGTCAATTGGCCGACGAATTAGCAAAAAATGATACCCGCATCCATGTTGTTCATCGTAGCGGCAAACTTGGTTTGGGCACAGCTACCCTAGCTGCCATGCATTACGCGATGGAGCACAACTACGATTTGCTGCAAAACCTCGATGCCGACTTCAGCCATCCACCACGCTACCTGCCTGGCCTACTTGCTGGCATGGACAAGCACGACGTGATGATCGGCTCTCGCTATGTACCTGGCGGTGGTACTCAAGGCTGGCCGTGGAGCCGGTTGTTCATCAGCAAGAGTGTGAATCTGCTTGTAAGGTTTCTTTTCCGGATGCCTGTGCGGGATGCCAGTGGCGCCTTTCGTTGTTATCGGGTCGAGAATCTGCGTTGGACGAGATTGGATAAAATGGTGTCAAAGGGTTATTCCTTCCAGCAGGAAGTACTGTTTCGCGTATTCAAGACGAAAGCCCGTCTCGGAGAATTCCCGATAATATTTGAAAACCGACGGCACGGTGTATCGAAAGTGAACCTGAAGGAAGCGGTACGATCCATGACAACAATCCTGAAACTCGGTGTACGCCATTTTTTCGGTTTGGATCGACTATAAGAGTTAGGCGTACAATACGTTGGCAGAGAGGTCGGATCCTGCGGACTATTCCATGGGCAGCGCCGGAGGTGATGCCAGGGACGCAGTAACAAGCAAGAAACGTCGGCAAGAAAGGATTCCGCCAGACGATTCCAGAACGTGGGCCTTTGGCCCGCGCGAAGGCACCGGAGGTAGTTTCTCGTGAAACGATTTTTGCCAGGATTGTTTGCCGTTACGACTTTGCTGCTTTTGGCTGAGCCAGCAATGGCGATTGACTTGAACTTTGGCTTGTTCCGGAAGCGTACGAACAACGCCGACACTTCGATGAAAACGAAGCAACTGTTAGCGACGGTCACCAGCGATAAGGACATTGATCACCGTAAAACTGCAATCCGTGAATTGAAACCCATTGACCCGAAATCCAACGCGGACGTCGTCAGCACTTTAGCAACAGCCTTGGCGCAAGACCCGTCGGCCGAAGTCCGAATCCTGTCTGCCGAAGTGCTAGGCAGCTATTCGACAGTGTACCAATCCGCAGCGAAGGCGCTCGAAGCCTCCGAGACCGGCGACCCGGACAAGGGTGTGCGAGCGGCAGCCAAGGCTGCTCTCGCTGCCTATGCCAAAATCGGCTACCAATGGAGTGCGTCCACTTTAGAGGCAAAACCGAACAATGAACCGCCACTCGCTAAACCATCTGGTCGCACCACGACGACAAGTGCCAAGTTGCCGATCAAACCCGAAGCCGCGAATTTCAAACCGATCACTCAAGGCCCAGCACCAACGGTTCCTGCTGTAAAACAACAGACCGATGAGCCACCAATCTTACCCACCAAAAAACCAGTCCAAGCACCCAAGACATCTGAGAAACCAGGCGTGATCATTCCACAAATCATGCCTGCACCAAATGCGAAGTCATTCAACTCAGCGTTACCGGAACTGCCGAAGTACAGCGAACTCTCTCCAAAGGATTTCGCATTGCCAGTGATCCCGACTTCGCCAAGCTCCAGTTCCGTCCCCACCGTGTTGCCACCACAGAAGAAATAAATCCTGCATGAAGATTCTCCTCTTTGACATTGATGGAACCATTTTGAACACGAGCGGTGCCGGCAAGGCTGCGATGGAGCATGCCCTCCGCTCGACCTTCAACATCGACAACATTAACGAGACAGTGCCCTACAGTGGCCGAACGGATCAAGCCATCGGGCGCGACTTACTACGAGTTCACGGATTACCCGAGACCGACGATTTTCGCCATCAGTTGACAAGCGCTTACCTCAATGCCCTGCCCCACGAGTTGGCAAAGAAAACTGGCGTCGTCTGCCCTGGTTTGAATGCGTTGCTACACGCTGCAAGTCAACAGCATGACATTCACCTTGGGTTGCTCACTGGCAATGTCGAACGCGGGGCACGAATCAAGCTCGCCCACTTCGGCTTGTGGGATCTGTTCAGCTTTGGCGGCTACGGCGACAATCACTTCGAACGTGACGATGTCGCACGCACCGCTCTCGCACAAGCCGAGCGTCATGTTGGCCGAAGTGTGCAACCAGATCAAGTTTGGGTCATCGGCGATACTCCACTCGATGTGCAGTGTGCTCGTGCTATCGGAGCCAAAGCGGTGGCTGTGGCTACCGGTTGGCACACGATTGAAGAACTTCAGCAATCAAAACCCGATTATCTCTATCAAGACCTCAGCCTGCCAACCGAGTTACTCGAAGTTTGGGGACTGCTTTTCTAACTCATGGCTTGACGAGCACTTGCAGGCTTCGGAAGATGCCATCACTGAAATACCCATGACTCTTCTGCGAATAACGCACCAACATCCACTCGGACTCCGAGTGCATACACCCCACGAGATACGATCATATGTCGACAGCAGGTTCCACTCCACCGTCCCCATCGAATTCCGCTTCGATCTCTCCGATGGTGTCAAGTTCGTCGATTTCTCAGTCGCCAACTGACAAATTGAAAGAGATCAAGCTCATCAGCCACTCACCACTGTTTTACTGGTGGCCCGTCTGGTTGGTGAGCTTTGTGTTCGCGTTGATTACGCTCTTAGGCGACGGGCACATGGCTATCTTGCCTGGCAAAGCACGTGTCAGCGAAGTTGCGGGGAGCCAGTCGAAGTATGAATTCGACTTCGAAACGAGCAAGGATAAAGCGAACAGCAATACTGTGCTTAAGAATGCTGTCGTTCACTCGACCACTGGCGAAGAATCGTTCCCAATGAAGGTGAGCGAAAGCCCGGCACTTGGGGTACTCTTCTGCGTGTTGCTCGTGATTACGGTCATGGTCACGAACATCCCGCTACGTGGGTTGTGGTCGTTCGTCGTGCTGCTTGGCTTCGCCTTGATCGCTGTTATTATTTCGTTGATTCCGGATCTGTGGGACAAGATTTTCAAATCCATCCAGTACCTGAAGATCCATATCAACATGGCTGGCTATCTGACGATTGGCACGATGATTTTTGTGGCATGGATGGTGTCGACATTCTTCTTTGATCGCCGCGCGTATATATTGTTTTCTCAAGGTCAGATCAAGCTTTGCGAACACATTGGCGAATCTGTGGAGGCGTTCCCAACCATGGGCGTCACGCTCACGAAACAGCGCGACGATCTATTCCGACATTGGATTTTCGGTGGACGTTTCCTCGGTTCCAAGTTCGGCACTGGCGACTTGATTCTCAAGTTTAGTAATGGAGATCGCCGTGAAATTCGCTTCTCCAACGTTCGTGGTTTGGACTACTTCCTGCCACGCGTCGAAGAGTTGATTAAGCCGAT
>JBBRME010000332.1:0-3657 GCA_038230995.1 Gemmatales bacterium | reverse complement strand
TCTGCACCACTTCGCTCGGGTTGCTGATCTTGCGAACCCAGCTCATGTCGGACACGTGCAGCAGGCCGTCGATGCCTTCTTCGATTTCGATGAAGGCCCCGTAGCTGGTGAGGTTACGCACCACGCCGGTCACTGGCGTATTCGGTGGGTACTTCTTGCTCACTTCGTCCCACGGGTTGCTCTGGCATTGCTTCATGCCAAGGCTGATTTCCTTCTTGTCGTGATTGATGTTCAGCACTTGAACTTCAACCTTGTCGCCGATCTGCACGACTTCCTTGGGGTCGCTGATCCGCTTCACCCAGCTCATTTCGCTGATGTGAACGAGGCCTTCGATACCGGCTTCGAGCTTCACGAACGCCCCGTACGGCATGATGTTGACGACTTCGCCGTTGTGTCGGCTTTCCTTCGGATACTTGGCTTCGATGTTCTGCCACGGTGAAGGTGTCTTGTGCTTCAAGCTGAGCGCGATCTTGTTCTTCTCGCGGTCGATGTTGAGAATCCAGACTTCGAGTTCCTGGTTGATCTTCACCACATCGTGCGGGTTGGTCACGCGCTGCCAGCCCATGTCGGTGATGTGCAGGAGACCGTCGATGCCGCCGAGGTCCACGAACGCACCGAAGTCGGCGATGTTCTTGACCACACCCTTGCGGATTTGACCCACTTCGAGTTGCTTCATCAGTTCGTCGCGTTGCTTTTCGCGGCGGACTTCGATGAGCTTGCGTCGGCTGACCACGATGTTGCGGCGTTCTTCATCGATCTTGAGAATCAAGCACTCGATGCTCTGGCCGATGTATTCGTCGATGTTCTGCGGCCGGCGGATATCCACCTGGCTGGCTGGCAGGAACACGTTGACGCCAATGTTCACCAGCAGGCCACCCTTGATCTTCTTCAGCACCGCACCGTTCACCACGTCGCCTTCTTTGTGCCGGAGCAGTATTGCTTCCCATTCCTTTTGACGCTTGGCTTTGCGGTAGCTCAGCGTGATCGTGCCGTCTTTCCCTTCGAGGGTTTCGAGCAGCACTTCGACCATCTCACCGATCTTCGGTGCATGGCTGACGCCCGATTCATCTTTCCATTCGTCGAGGGCGATGAGACCTTCGCTCTTGTAGCCGATGTCGACGACAATGCAGTCGCCAAGAATGTCTCGAACTTTACCGGAGACGATCTTGTTTGATTCGAACAGTTGTTCATCCGCCGGCAACCAGCCGTCGAGATCGTTTTTGAAGATGGCGTCGAGTTCTGAGTCGTCGGTAAGCGTGTCGAACTGGCGAAGAAGATTGCGGTTGACCATGAGGAGTTGTTCTGAGGCACAGTGGCCTCGTCCCTTCCACAACGCGCCTGGCCGGTTGGCTCGGTCGGTTCGTGGGCTGCTGGTTGGAATTTCCGACATGCCGGGTGACGGAAAAAGCTCCGGTACCCCCATGTAAGATCAGTGATTCTAGCGGGCGTATGAAGTTGTCAACAGGGGAATCTGTCTGAGGTGGACGGGACAACGTGAGTGTGCCGGTGGCAAGCTATGTTTGACAACAGGTATATACATAGTCAAATGCTGACACAGGAGCTGACCGACGCAGAGTTTCATGCGACAATCGTTGCTACGATGCGTGACCTGTCCAGAATCGCCATCGATCACTCCGCGAACAAAGGCTACCGATGCGATCTATCTTCATCGTTGCACTCCTCCTTGTCGTGGTCACGATTGGATGTGGCCATAAACCCGTTACGACCTTGGGAATAAAACAGGCGATTACTGCTGAAGATGTGGAGCGTGTCGTGCGCGAAAAGATTGCCGAGTTGATGGCCGTGGATGCCGCCACTATCAGTATGGATCGACCATTATCGGATCCTCCGCTAAAAGCTGACGCATTGGATTGTGTTGAGCTGGTGATGGAACTCGAAGAGCGGTTCGAAATTGTGATTCCCGATGCCAGCATCGAACGTTACACCGGCGCGGACATCAAGTTATTCGCCAAGATTACCCCGAACCAACTCGCATTGATCGTGCGTGCTGAACTCAAGGCACAACGGCCCAAGCAAACGAGATAGACATCCACTCGCCAGTGAGCAGCGAGAGGACATCGAGAACGGCTCGTATTCAAGCCGTGCTCAGGAGACTTCCGTGAACAGATACCGCAGAGTTTTCCCTACTCCGCATACGTTACTCCCGGTGATCCACGTTACATCACTGGAGCAGGCCCTACGGAATGTGCGGATTGCCCGCGATGCTGGTGCCGACGGCTGCTTCCTCATTGCTCATTCGATGCGTGATGAACAACTTCTCCCAATTGTTGATGCAGTGGTGGACGCTCACCCCGACTGGTGGATCGGCGTCAACTGCCTTGGGATGTCACCGGAAGAGGTTTTTGAAACCGTGTCGCCCAAGGTTCGCGGTCAATGGGCCGACAACGCCGAAATCGAGGAAGATCAGGAGAGCCAGCCGTTTGCTGAGACGGCGTTGACCGCACAGCGGATCCACGCGCCGGACTGTCTCTACTTCGGCGGAGTTGCTTTACAAGTACCAGAGGCAAGTCGAGGCTTTGGAGTCGGCTTGCCAGATCGCCGCGCGATACATGGATGTCGTCACCACCAGTGGCCCCGGCACGGGAGAATCAGTCGACATCGACAAGATTGCCCGCATGAAGAAGGCCTTGGGAGATACGCCGTTGGCCATCGCCAGTGGCATCACCCCGGAGAACGTGCCGGACTACCTGCCGCACGCCGACAGCTTTCTGGTGGCAACCGGGATCAGCAGCAGTTTCGAGGAGCTTGATCCCGCGCGGGTGCGGTTGCTTGTCCAAAGGGTTCACTCGTTTGGTGGGTGAACCATTTGGCCTTATCTTTCGCTCCGAAAAAAGCCGACTATCGCAGCCCAGGGTGGATGCTCTGGGCGAACAACTCATGCTGCTTCGCGATGGGTGAGCAGTTCCTGCATCGCCTCCACGGTGTACGCACCGTAGCGGATACCCTGCGATACGTACAGCCAGTCAAAGATCAGATCGCGAGGAATGCGTACGGTTTGGCCGAGTCGCATGGTTTGCACGACACGTGGGGTGTTATCGAGAATGCCAGTAATGAATTCGTCGCCCAGCACGACTGGGCGTAACCACAGGTACTCTTTGCCATAGTCGTCGGTGAAAAGGCCTTTGATGGCAAAGAAGTCCTTCAATTCTCTCCGCGCAAATGCGTTCAGAAACATGATGAAAGTATTGCGAGCTTGCTGCACGGCGTATTGCAGCCTTGGATCATCATCTCTGATGGCCACCGTGGGAACGGGAGTTGGCATTGGCAAAACGGTTGGGTCTTCATCCACAATGACACTGCGCGGCCCACGTTCCGCCCGGCCAACACGCCAAGGATTCCGTCTATACTTGCTGTTGAAAGCTCGCTCGCTCATCACTCCCAGTTACCAAAGCTCTCAACGCAACGCAATCAGCAGTTCCTTGAAGACTTCGACACTGACGACGGCGCGCCGGAGTAACCGGCGTTGGTGTTAGGCCCCACCAAACCCACTATCCTGATCACCATGAAGGAAACGTTGCGCACACTCCGCTGGTCGACCTGGCTTGGCTGGCAGATTGAATCAAACTGGGCCGACTTGCGCCTGTTTTTGCTGTACTTGGTGGTGAAGCCGGTGTGCGGGGCGATGATGCTGGTGTG
>JBBRME010000331.1:0-3669 GCA_038230995.1 Gemmatales bacterium | reverse complement strand
GTTCTTCACGGCGAATGTCTTGTTGTCGTTGGTGCCAAAGGCCTTGGTCACGTTGGACAGCCGGATTGCACAGCCACCGGCAACAGCCTCTACAGGAGTGCTGAAAGATGGGTGTGCTGGTTCGAGTGAAACAACGTCGTCTACAGTTGTCATCTCTAGGCTCCGATCTTTGAACAATTCGAAGTCGGGTGAGAGGGCATCCACAAGCAGTTCTCACCCGACTTCGGCCACGCCCACTCTCACAAAACGAGAGGGGCTTGTTTCATCACTCCGCATTAGCGGAACACCACCCCTGCCTCCAGGAACAGCACCTTCTTCAAGCTAAAACCTGCAGCCAGGGTGATAATCAACAGCACGGCCACAGCCGTAATCGTGGGAATCTGCCAGCCGAAGTAAAACGCTGGAGGGGTGGACTTCACCACCTTCTCGAAGAACACACCAAACCCCGCTGCCCCACCAATCCCCAGTGCATAACCGATGATGCCCACCACCAGGGCTTGCAGCATCACCATGCCGATGATCCGCCAGTTGCTTAAGCCCATGGCTTTCAGGCATCCGAACTGCTTGAGGTTTTCGAGCGTGAACAGATAGAACGTCTGCCCGGCGATGGCACACCCCACCACGAAGCCAAGCATCACGGTGATGCCGAAGTTGATCGGGATGCCCGTCCGTTGCATGTAGTAGTTGATGGTCATCCAGAAGAAATCGTCGTTCGTCTTGGCCTTCAAGCCGGTGCGTTCGGTGATGTTTTCACAAACCTGCTCGTGCGTGACGCCTTCCTGGGCTTTCACCAGGATGTACGAAAGCGTCTTCGGTTCCGGTGGGCTGTACTGCAGTGCCTGACTGTATTTCGTGTAGATAATCGGGAAGGTCTGGAAGGTCGGATTGCACTGCACCAAGCCGACGATGTTGGCCCGCTTGTTGTTGATCTCGATGGTCGTCCCCGGCACAAAAGGAGCATCGACACCGTAGATGTACGACCACCCGAAAGTATCCAGGAAGACCGCATCCGGGGCGTCGAGATCTTCCCACTTCCCTTGGGTGATCCGTTCTTCACGAGGCTGACCGACTACCCGTCCATCGCTGGCTTTGTTGTCGTAGTCCAGTCCCAAAAGGATCACTTGCTGATACTTGCCGTCTTCCAACTTGGCTCGACCCAAGCCCTTATAAAGCTTCACTGCCCACTGAACACCTTCGACCCCACGCACCCGGCTGAGCTTATTCTCGCTCATCGGTTTTGTGTCATCTACAAACAACACACTCTTATCCATGACCCAGATGTCGGCACCTTCCACATCGCGAATCTGACTTGTGGTGTTGCGCATCAGCCCGCAGAAGATCGCCAACTGCTGGCCAATCAGCAGCGACGCAAAGCTGACCCCGAACACGATGCCGAGGTACTTGGCAGTGTCGCCAACTAACATGCGAAGGGCCACCCAAAACATGACCGTTACCTCGCTTCTTGATGACTGGGGATGGGTAAGTTCAACGCCCGAAATACAAACTCGACGATGTGATCCGCGACCATCGTGGGATCAATCGCATCAAGGCGATCTTTACCAAAGATCAGCTCACTCACTGGGCGGTTTTGGCGATAGTACAGGCACTGGCTGATGACGCTGAAACCCGTCATCATTGGCTTTTGCTGCGTTGCCTCTGGGAGTAGTTCACGGATCAATTCCAACATATGAAACGCCATCGGCCGAATGAATTCATCCACCACCACGCCTGCCGCCTTGCCCGGATGCGCAAGTTCACGCATCATCAACTTGAGGGCGGATGGACTGGCCGGGGCGTGCATCTCCGGAACGATGCCACGAATAAACCACTCGAGCTTCACCGCTGCCGGGGTGCCCACCGGATAGACGACGGACTCCATCTGAGACATGCAACTGTGGGCCTGTTTGACGGCCTCGATGTACAGATGCTCCTTGTCACCGAAGTGGTAGTTCACCCCGGCGATGTTCACCCCTGCTCGCGTACAAATCTGCCGTACGGATGCCCCTTCGTAGCCAAAGTCCGCGAAAACTTCCTGCGCAGCCGCCAGAAGCCGATGCCTGGCATCGGGTTCCGCATCATGGATCAATGTTTGCTCGTCAACCATCACTCGAAACGTCCGTTCCAAACAGTTGTTTCAATCATCTGTAGCAAACAACTGTTTGCCAAGTCAAGCTCGCAACAGGGATTTCGTAGATTCGACCAAGATGTTTTGCGAGAGCGATTCCCTAACTGGTTGAGCATCTCAAGTTAGCCGGACGCGCCAGCGACGACTCAAGTTGTCGCCCGTCGCTCGCGCGTCCGGCTAACAAAAACAATCAACCTATTCGGGAACCACTCTAAACATGCTTTCGTGATGGTGCAGACGCTCATTTTTGCAACAAGAATTGACGGATGTTCAGACAGTGCTGTCGGCTGAAAAGTCGCTCTGCAAACTAGGATTGTCGGAAGAATCGGCGCAGTCGCACAATCGCTACCTGACCCGCAAAGTACACCCAATCTTCATCATTTGCCTCCACAAGAATCTTGCTTGCTTCGCTATATATCTGCTTGGCCAGTTGTGCCATTCAATTTGGGGTGTGCTTTATGCGATTTGCTCTGAAAGTAGTGCTTGCGTTTGTCGTTGTCGCTTTGGGAATGAACGCCGCCAAAGGGCAAGGGACTTATAGCTGGAATGCGGCTAATGCAAGTGGAGGAACTGGTGGTGCTGGTACAGCTTGGATACGAGCAAACACAACCGGCACCAACTGGCTTGGTGGCACGTCTGGGAAAATGCCAGGTGTAGATCAAAACACAAGTACAACTATCGATGGAAATGCAAACGATGTAGCAACATACAATTTGAGTGCTACGCTCGGTAACGTTTTGGGGATGTCGAATGGTGCCAATAGTGGGGTTACAGCAAACGGAGCAGCAAATGGCCTGCTATCCGTGGGAGCTATCGCGAATATTTCTGCTGCTACCAACAATCTTGCTTTAAGTGCTTCTTCAGCTTCTACAACTCCACCTGGTATTCTGCAGCTGAATGGTGCTTATGCGGGCAACACTGCAAGTTTGGCAACCAACACATTGATCTCTGCGACAGGTGGAGATATCACCTTTACGGTTGGAACAACCAACTTACTCGCCGTTCGTCTAGGTATTGACGGCGGGTTTATCACTTCTGCAACTGGTAGGACAGTCACCTTTACCAGCAACCTATTGGAGCTCTCCGGTAGTGCAAAAGGCTTCACCAAGAACGGTGATGGAATCTTAAATTTCAACGGAGATAACAGCTACACAGGAACTACAACAATTGATGCAGGTATTGTGAACATCAATGGCAATAGTACGGTAGCAACTGGTTCATTGATTGTTAACAGCACTGGATTATTAGGTGGTACTGGTACTGTTGGTGGAGCAACAACTGTCAACAATGGCGGTACTATCCGTGGAAGCACGGGTGGACTCACGGCAGGAGCACTCACCACCGGAAACGTGACGGTCCTCAGTGGCGGGAATATCTTCGCCAACTTAGCGGCCAGTGGCACGAGCAGCCAACTTTCGCTCGGGGCGAACACACTCGATCTGAAAACGGGTTCGGTTCTCAAGTTATCCAATGTCAGCGGGTTCAGTGCAACAGCGTCAGCAACCTGGATCATCGCTCAACTGACCAGCGGGACAACGCTGCAG
>JBBRME010000330.1:0-3687 GCA_038230995.1 Gemmatales bacterium | reverse complement strand
GGCATCTTCGTTTTCCAAGGCATGAAGAACGAAGAGAAGGAAGCCAAGGTCGCTGAAGAGAGTTACACCGCAGGGAACTTCCCGGAAGCACAACGAAAATTCGACGACTTAGCGAAGGCCTACCCCAAGAGCAAAGAGTTCACGAAGTATGAGTACTTCGCCGAACTGAGTGCCATGCGTGCGGCTGTGAACATCGTCACAGTCAAAGAGAATCCGGATCCCGCTGTCGCGGCATTGAGCGACTTCATCACGAAACAGGGCGATGCTGAACTCTCGAAGCCTGGCACGGGGTTTGGGGCCGACATCGTTCAAACCGGTGCGAAACTTTGCGAGAGCATCAACGAGTTTGGTCAGTCGTGTATCAAAAAGTATCAGGCGGATCGCACAAAAAATGCGGAAGTGCTAAAGGCTCAAAAGGCCATCGCGACCGGGCGGGAACTCACCACGAAACTTGAACGCTTCCGTGATAAAGGTGGCCCGAGCTTTGACGATGCCCGCGCGAAGTTCGACGCTATCGAGAACTCGATCAAGCTGGAAAACGACCGACTCGCCGCTCTTGCCCCGTGGCGTGAACTGCCCGAAGACCCGACCGACTTGCTGATTGCCGACTTTGAGAAGGCGATGAAGCAGGCCAACCTTCAGGCGGATGCCGAAGCCCTTTCGATAGCAGCCAAGGCTAAGGCCAAACTTCGTGCACTGGTCAAGTTCATTGTGGATGTAACGGCAGCTCAAGTGGCTACCAACGATAACGGCACCATCCTCGCCATCGCCCCATCGATCCGTGGTACGCCACGCCAAGCACCAAACGAAACCGGCACCGGCGAAGTGGTCCTCAGTGTGGCTCGTGGAGTGCTGTATGTCCTTGACGCCAACAGTGGAGATCGTCTCTGGACGGAACGGATTGCTACCGATCCAAGTGCCAAGCAATCGCCGCTGCCGTTGCGTGTGACCTTCGGCGACACCGCCAATGACTGGCTGCTTGTGCCAACGCTCCTCGACGGTGTTGCAAGCATCACCGCACGCCGAACCCGCACCGGCGAAGCTGTTTGGCAACAGACACTCCCTGCACCAGTGCTGGGCAAACCAGTTTTGCTTGGTACGAAGGTGTTCATTGCTCTGAGTGACGAAAAAGGCACGTTGATTCAACTCGATTCTGCCAGTGGCGACAAACTGTACCAAGGCGAGATTCGCCAGCCCATCGGCGGTGGGTTAGCAGCACTACGTGGTACCAGAAGCGGCAGCGGTTTCCTGTTCGTGCCCGGCGATGCCCGCCGAGTGTTCGTATTCGAGATTGGCAAAGAAGATGCGAACGGGCGACGTATGCCACCCGTACCAGTGCGAGTTTATGCGACCGATCATCCGCTGAAGTCGCTGAGTGGGGAACCACTGGTGATTGCTCCAGAACAGGCGAATGTTCCTCGGCGGTTGATCCTCACGCAAAACGATGGCCCGCTTGGCCTGAAGCTCCGCTCGATGATCATCCCGAATCTCGAAGCCTTGAGCGTGCCGGATGAAAATGAAACGAAGCCCGAAGGCCTGAGTGAATCCGCTGTGGCTGGCTGGAGTTGGTTTCCACCAGTGACCGATGGCGAACGTATTGCGGTAGCCACCGACTCCGGGTTATTCGCCTTGGTCGGCTTGAATCAACCAGGCAATACCGATGCTCCGCTGTTCTCGCTGCCCGGATTGAAAGCGGAAGGCGACAGCACAAACGTGACCCGCGGCCTTGTCGTGTCCGCTGAAGAAGACAACTACTGGATCGTGCAGAACGGCAAACTCACACGAATGCGTACGGCCGTGGATAGCACTCAAGGCCTCCGAATGGTGGCGTCGATCAACCCAATGACCGTGGGTGAACCGCTCTTCCGTGGGCAAGTGGTGCCAGCACTTCGCCGGGCGTACATCACGGTGCGTCAAGCGGATCAACCGAGCATCCAGATGATTTCATTCGATCTGGAGACAGGCGAAGTGGTTTGGCGTCGGCAATTAGGCGCTGTGGCCGCAGCTCCACCGGTGCAAGTAGGTGAGAAGGAATGGCTCTTCGCCGACGAGTGCGCGGGCGTACACAAAATCACGAAGGACGAGAAACTTGAACTGTTAAAAATCGAGACCATGTCTGAGCCGTTGGAAGGCGTGACATCGCCAACGGTAATGGCGAGTTCAGCCGACGGTCAGCATGTCTGGGTGATCGCTGGCTTGCCAAACAACGAGGGGAGCAAACTGCTCATCCGCCGATTCCGAAGTGGCAAGAAGATCAATGAAGTGGTGCTGCCTGTACCTGCCCTATTGGGCGGTCAACCATCAGTCATGGGTGAGCAATTGCTACTACCGCTGGCTAATGGTTTCATCCTGCGGTTGGCCCCGGATGCCAACGCTGCGGTGCAAGGCCCAGTGTGGCGCGGACCGAACGCCAAGCCGAATACCAAGTGCTGGTTGAAGGCCATCAACAACGACGAGTTCTTGGCCACTGATGGCGACGGCAACACCGTCCGCCGCTGGAAGTGGGCAGAGAAGGCCGCGAAGGCCGAGGAAGTGGGTTCATGGGAAAGCACCGAGCCGCTCTCGGCTGCACCGCTTTGGCTTGATGTTGCCGGTAAGCCCTACCTGCTGACTGCGGACAACGCCGGTGTAGCCGTGTTTGACCCGAGCCGCGTGGCTGGTGAATCGCTCCGCCGCTGGAAGGGCAACGCCATGGGCACCACCCCACCAGGCAAAGTGACGGTGCTCGTTGGCTTCGATGGTATTGCGGTGTACTGCGTGGAAGGCAAGTCGATTGTCGCCCTCGACGCCACCAAGGAGCAACCGCTTTGGCTGCTGCCCGAACCGCAGAACCCGGAGATCGGCGAAGTGCTGGGCATCTCCAAGGCCGACGACGGGGCCATCAACATCACTTACTCATCTGGATTGATTCGACAGGTGAACCTGAAGACCGGTGAGTCGCGTGGCACGATTGAACGCATCGTTGGGGCACCGCCCTTGGCCACCGGCGTGGTCACCGCATTTGGCAACCGCCTTGTGTTGCCCAGCAGCGATGGTTCCCTGGGGCTGGTGACCCCAGGGCGGTGAGGGAGTATCTGATCTCTAGAATGAGAATGGCAAGTCAAATCGCTTCGGGTAACGATTTTTATTTGTGTCCGTGAGCGATAAAAGTCATGTTCATGCATTTGAGGCTTTGCAATGACAAACTCGGTACCTGACCATTGCTTCGAACTACTCAAAAAGCACGAAGAGTTAATTCGTGCAGCTGAAAATACGAATGAGGCGACAACTAGATTACGCGCGATCGACACAATTTTGTTCGAAGTACTTGGTTGGGACAAGCAATACGTAAGCGTCGAGAAACATTGTCGAGAGGTTGGATACGCTGACTATGCTATGCAGACAGAAGAAGAACATCTTATCATGATTATCGAGGCGAAGAAAGCTGCTGACGTGGAAACAAAAAAGAAGCTCGGCGAGTCGTTTATTATACCAAAAGTAAGTTTGCCTAATGGCGCGATAGGATTTAGCTTACTAGCTAGAGAATGCCCAGAAGCGGACAAAGCATTAAGGGGCTGTCTCGAAATAAGTGTTACAAGTTCGCGTGACGCTATAGCCGTCGTTCATGAGGAACGACACACGAGCCGAAGGGATTCGGCAGCGGCATGGCTCTTTATCGCCATCGCTGGATGAACGGCAACTCCGGCT
>JBBRME010000329.1:0-3704 GCA_038230995.1 Gemmatales bacterium | reverse complement strand
TGGGTCGCAAGCTAGAGAGCAGGAAGCTACTTCACCGAAGTGATGCGGTAATAACAGGAGTTTCGACAGAACACAAATTCTGGATCTCTCTGGATACTGTCGTTACTCTGCGGCGCACGCACTTGCTTGATCTTCCGCATTCCGCAAGTGCATTTTTCGTGTAGGATGTGTGGTCACGATCAGCCCACGGACGGCGTTCCGTGGTTTTGTCGTTTCTGGAGTTTAGGTCATGCGCTTGCCTGTGGTGGCGATTGTCGGTCGGCCCAACGTCGGCAAATCGTCGTTGTTTAACATGCTCGCAGGGAAGCGGATTAGCATCGTTGATCCTACGGCTGGTGTCACCCGCGACCGCGTGACGTACACGCTGGATGTGGGCGGGCGCTACGTCGATCTGATGGACACCGGCGGTATGGGTATCCAGGACATGGATAACCTCACCGAGGACGTCGAACGGCAGATTCGCACGGCGATGGAGCAAGCCTCGCTGATTCTGTTCGTGGTGGACATGCGCGAAGGCGTGGTTCCACTCGATGAAATCGTGGCCGCGAAACTCCGCACCTTGAACAAGCCTGTGATCTTTGTGGCCAACAAGGCCGACGAAGAAAAGATCGACGTTGGCGTGGGCGATCTCTTCCGCCTCGGCTACGGCACCCCCATTTCGGTGAGTGCCAACAGTAAGCGCGGACGCGACGATCTCCTCTTTGCAATTCATGAAAACATTCCAGATGACACGACGAACATCGAGCCGACGAAGCCCGAGTTGAAAGTCGCCATCGTCGGTCGGCGGAACGTCGGTAAAAGCACGTTCATCAACAGCTTGGCCGAGGCCGAGCGAGTGATTGTTTCTGAAATACCGGGTACCACGCGGGACTCGGTAGATGTGCGGTTTGAACGCGACGGGAAAGCGTTTGTCGCGATCGACACCGCCGGGGTGCGTAAGCGTAGTAGCCTTGCCAACAGCATCGAGTTCTACAGCTTGCACCGGGCCGAGCGGAGCATCCGCCGGGCCGATGTGGTGCTGCACTTCTTCGATCCGCGTCTGCGTATCAGTCGGGTGGATAAACAGCTCACCCAGTACATTCTCGATCAGCATAAGCCTGCCATCTTCGTGGTGAACAAGTGGGACTTGGCCGTCGACAAAATGCCGACCGAGAAGTGGGCGGACTACCTCCGCAAGATTTTCCCGATGCTTGATTACGTGCCGATTGCCTTCATCACCGCCCTGAAGGGTAAGAACGTCTACCGTGTGTTGAACCTCGCGCAGGAATTGCATAAGCAGGCGGGACGCCGAGCCAAGACGGGCGAACTGAACCGAGTGCTGGCCCAAGCCATGCTCGTCAACGGCCCACCGCTTCGCGGCAAGCGCATCCCCAAGCTCTACTACGCTGCCCAGGTGGCCGCCAACCCGCCCACAATTGTCATGGTGACGAACGTGCCGGAGTCGTTCGAGCGTACCTATCTACGGTACCTGATGCGGACCGTGCGTGACCACTTTAACTTCCATGAAGTGCCGTTGCGGTTCATTCTGAAATCGAAGGCCGAGACGGCGAGCTACTCGGATCGCAAGGCGTTTATTGCGGCAGAAGTGCAGAGTCTGATGAAGAACGAGCAGACCACTGAAATCCCATCGCTGGCTGATGAATCCTTCGTCGATGACTTCCACCCACAGTTGGCAAGCGGCCCGGAAGAGGACGACGAAGACATGCCACCGCCACCGGAAGCCGAAGAAGGCGGAGTGGTGGTGCCAGCGAAGAAAACCCAGCGCACCAGCGAGATGCCAGCCTACGGCCCGAAGAAAAAGAAGAAGCCGAAATCGGATACCTGGAATCTGTAATGGACTCTCAACCGTTTTTGCGGGCCATCCGAGCGAAGCCCGAAGACGACCTACCCCGATTGATTTATGCTGACGCCCTGGAGGAATCCGGGGCGTCGGAACGCGCGGAGTTCATCCGCGTGCAAGTGGCCCTGGCCAACACGGCTGAGCACGACCCGCAGTTCCGTGTGCTCGAAGACCGCGAGCACGAACTGCTGGGAAAGCATGAAGAAACATGGATTGGTCGGCCAGACTCCTGGGCACAAGAATGGACTTGGCACCGAGGATTCATCGATGAAGTGATTTTTTCAGAATTTCGCTTTGCTCGAACGTGCCATCGCCTTAGAGACGAGGTAGTGACCAGACTCGAAATGACTGAACAATCCGGATTTCGATCTCCCTTGAAAAGAGATCCTGACCCGATTTGGGATGCCCTACGTGAGCTAACAGTTCATGACCTGTGCAACTCCGAGCGAATCGGAGAGCGATTGAGCTCTCAGAAGTGCAAAGTCACCTCTTTGCGTGGAATCAACATTCGTCGGCCGTCAGATTTTGTTCAGCTATCCAGGTTCGGAGAAATCCGACATCATCTCAAGTCACTCGATGTGGATTTCTACAACGCGGACATGACGGAAACGAGAGAAGCTACGCAGGACTTGATCGAAATCTTTGACTCGGGCCTACTAGAGCATTTGCATTTACAAGGTTGTGAGCTTGATGGGCGTCAACTTAGAAATCTGCTCACATCAACCGCCACCAAGTCTTTGAAGTCGTTGAGCGTGCCTTATGATCCGTTGGGGCCTGACGCCGTGCAGGCCTTTGTGCAGTGTACAGCGAAGTTGAACCGCTTGAACATAAATGGAACTCCACTTGCAGCTTTCAGTCTTGATCGTTTGCTACATACACGTTCATTACAAAGTCTCACACAACTTAACATGGATGGTACTGGTTCCGCCCGTACAAATCTTGAAGTCATTGCAGAGTCTTCATTTTGGAAAACTGCCGAACGGCTCAGCGTCCGGAATGGAACGGTTTCGGCGAGTACTTTTGAACCACTGACAAGAGCCGCTGGTTCAGCGAAACTCCGGCATCTCGAACTGGGGAACAACTACCTGCGTACCGAAGGTGTGCTGTTTATGTGCGAAGCCGAGTGGGCAAAATCGCTGACTTTTCTGTCGCTCTATCGCAACTACCTGGATGACCAAAGTTGTGAAGCACTTGTCGGGTCAGGTCAGTTTGCTGGTCTGCGAACCCTTCTGCTATCTGGTAACAACGCGAATCTACCGGGGTCAGGAAACGAAATGATTACGGATCGAGGAGTGTTTGCTATCTGCCGTTCCAACATGACATCGCTTCGGATGCTCACGCTATCAGGCCTTGCAATCACTGATGATGCAGTCATGAAGATCTTTGATGAAGCCCCGTTTACGCTTAGTTCGCTGACACTCGAAGGCACGAATGTGACACCGGATTTGATCAGTTTCATTGCCAAGCATCCGAAGCTGAAACGGCTCAACCATCTCGATCTGTCGCAGAATCGTCAGCTCGCTGGTAATGCTTTCCGTCCGCTCGCTGAATCGGAGTACCTTTCCCCCCTTGGTGAATTGGATATTAGGGGTACGAATTATTCGCCGGAGATGTACCCTGCTTTATATCAACGTGTTGGACAACGTTTGACAACGTAACAGCTAGCCAACAGCCCGCCGAACTCCGAAGATGATGCCCTTCCAGACCGCCTGAGACCGCCATGACTGAGCCTGCCGCGAAGAAGCCCAAACCCTGGATCGGGGCGTTGAAGTACGTCATCGGCTTTGCGCTGCTGGGGTTGGTGCTGGCGCTCAATTGGAACGGCAAGGACAAGGACGGCGTCCACGAACCGGGGTTGGTGGAC
>JBBRME010000328.1:0-3705 GCA_038230995.1 Gemmatales bacterium | reverse complement strand
CTGATCGGCTCCGTAACTGGGGGGCAATCATGAAACGAGACGGATGCGACACCAAGTTTACAAATGTTTACCCAACTCGAACGGTTGAACGCCAACAGCGTTTCCTCAATGCCTTCCTTCAACACCCGACAATCGTGGTTGCAGCACGTATGGCCGGGGTTCACCCTGCAACTGTCTATCGCTGGCTGACGGACAGCGTCTTCGCCGCGGCCATGCGAAACACCACCGAAGCCTACTTTCATGAACACCGGGCAAAGGTGCTGGCAGAGCAAGCCACCCGGCAGCGTTGGCGTGAAGCGCGGGAACAACAACGCCATGCCATGCGGTGCCGAAATTTGGCAAAGGCCCGCGAAGGTAAACACTAGGGGAAATCTCGATGCGAATTCGATACCAGATTCCGAGAACCAAACCGCGGGTGCTGACTTCTACGACCTGCCCGAAGTGCCGTCGTTTTGGTTCCGTGGCCGTTCGTACTGGCGGATTCCTGATGCGGTTCTGGTTCTGTCAAAAGGGTTGCGGTTGGGCGTGCTGGCGGCCGCCTTGCACAACTCCTTGCCTGGCCTGTGGAGGTTCAACGATCTGGAGCGCATCGCGTTTATCGTTCGCCTGCCATGACTGCGGGAAAAGGTTCGTACTGCCGAGAAGATAAAGACAGTTTCGCCCCTCTAACTTGGCGCCTCGGCAGGCTACAAAAGGTTGAGTTTTCTAGCAGTTTTTTCCTGATGATTTCGGCAGTCCCTTCGGTTCTCCATGCACTTGTACGATGGGGCATTCCACATCGAGTAGCCATCCATGCCCCGCCCTCTCGTCGAAGACGCCGGTGCCACCTGGCATGCTGCGATTCTCGACGATCCGTTGCACGCTAGCTTCGATGAAATCAAAGTAGGGGATTTGTTAAGCAGCGAACCGTTGGCCGGTCAGTCTATGGCGGAGTAGGCACCAGAAGAACCTTCTGTAATAACCACGTTGTCTGGCATGGAAGATTATCTCGGGGACTCTGATGCATCCGGCATTGTCCGCTTTTTGTTCACTCCTGCTCCCGACTAACGTCCTCAACCCAGTAAAGGAGAGTAGAATTAAAGCCAAGAGGTGTGCAGCATGCCCATAGAACGAAAACGCAATCCGAAGCCTCCTCCAGGACCGGGCGGCAGGCCCGTTGGCACA
Source organism: Gemmatales bacterium (assembly GCA_038230995.1). GTDB lineage: Bacteria > Planctomycetota > Planctomycetia > Gemmatales > Gemmataceae > JALHQU01. The sequence goes on along the minus strand of JBBRME010000328.1, from coordinate 2,541 downwards.
AAAGGCACAGGGCCAAAGCAGCCGAAGGCCACCGGGCCATTGACGCTGGCGGAAATCAAGTTTGCCGAGTTGTATGTCCAGGGCTCACTTAACCATCAGGAGTGCGCCAAGCAAGCCGGTATCGCCACGGCTTCACAGTCGGGTACAGCGACCCGCATACGACGACTATTGCGTGACCCGCGGGTTTACACGCTGATCGACCGCTTCCGACGTGATGCTGCGACTGCTGCGAGAATCAGTATTGAGACACTCGCAAGTGACTACGTGAAGCGAGTGTGCGCTGACCGATCAAAGATCTTCCATCCTGAGTCCGGTAAGATCCTTCCAATGAGTCAATGGCCTGAGGTGTTACGTCAGATGGTTCGGAGTATTCGGCATTGTCCCAAGACAGGAGTGATCACACACTTCTCGTTCGTAGAGACCAACCATATCGACCACATTTTGGCGTACTGGGTAGGGATGATCGGTGAGCGGCAACCGAACGCAAGTGCGGCTCCACTCACACGTATCATCGTGGAGAATGTTGTTGGCTGCGTTAACGATCTGCCCCTACCAACAGCGGAGTCAATCCCGGAACGTGAGTATTTGCTGGACGACTAAGAATCCACAAGACGCTGAGGGAGATTGCTCGAGATGCTGCTGGCCAATCATTCATTGATCCGTCACTTAATCCTTTTTCGTACGTCTGCCGGTGCAACTACTCCACCCCCTTACCGCCCCACACCAACACCCGCTTGCCGTCCCGCTCGCCTTCCCACAGAAGCGTGGTGCAAGTCCGCAGCAGCAGATTCTTCCACAACTGCGAGTTGGCGAACGTCTCCTCGTCCGGGCTGAAAATCGAAAAGATACTGCGTGAAGCGACCAGCACCATCTTCCGCTTTGCCCGGCTCAACGCCACAGTGAGGCGGCGGGGGTCGAGGAGGAACTTGCTTGACGCCAACAGGTACGCCCGGTCACTCTCGGTAGCACTCACCAGGATCACCGTCCGCTCACCACCCTGAAATCGTTCCACGGTGTCGATGGCAGATTTCGACGGCAACCCGGTGGTGGCATCGAGGATGCACAATTCCGGATATGCTTGTTGGAGCGCCGCCCGCTGCGCTCGGTGCGGGACGACGATCCCCAGCCCGTCTATGGCGTCCAGCCCGTGCTTCGTTTTGTCGGCCAACGCCCGTAGCACCGGCTCGATGAGCATCTGCTCGAACGGGTTCCGCATTTGGCTCTCGGTCTCGTCATGAACGACCACGACCAGCGGGTAGTCCGGGTTTAGCACAGCCATCGCCATGTCGTCGGCGACCGTGTGGGCGTCCAACCGGTCCAACTTCTGCGAGTGGTAGGCGATACCGTCGTGCCGATAGATTTCCTGCCGCAAGAACTCGGCCATTGCTGCATGGAGGCGGAAGCTCTCGGCGAACCGGATGATCGGTGGGTTCTTGGCCCGAAGGGTATCGAACAGGCTCTCGTACACCTGGAATTGGCTGAAGGTGCGGCGGGCCTCGGCGTCCCAATCGTGCTTGACGATGGGCGGCATCTGGCGATGGTCGCCTACCACGACGAGCGGAGCATCGGTCTTCAGCGGCAATGCCGCCATGATCGCTTCCGGCAGGTTCATCTGGCTGGCTTCGTCCAGCACGAGCAGATCGCATAGCTCGTGGCCGAAGACACACTTCGACCATTTCTTCTTGAGCATCTGGTAGATGCTGCCAGGGGTAGCCCCGACCACGGCCCACTCGGACTCCTGGATCACGTCGGCGTTGAAGTCCTCATCATCCTCCTTCTCGTCGTCCTTCAGCAGATGCACAACACCAGCGGGCGGAGGGTCATGTGGTGCGATCCGGTACAGCGGCACGTCGAGAAGCCGGGGATCGAAGTACTTGGCGAACAGCTTCGGGTCGGCGGCTTGAAGCTCCCGCAACTTCTCCTGGACCTCCAGCACGTTCTTGAGGAGAACGTCCGTGGCTGCGTGGGTCTTACAGGAGACGAACGCCCGGCAGGTCTGCTTCTCCTTCATGGCTCCCTGGAGCCGGGCGAAGACGGCGAAGGCGGTGCTGTAGCTCTTTCCAGTTCCGGGCGGACCCTGCACAAGCAGCACCGGCGTGTTGGCATGTTGACCGATGAACTCCCGCTTGCTGACCTCGAAGTCATGCAGTAACCCGGCGTCCCGGAACGCATCCAGTCCGGCAAGGAATGCCGCCTGCCCATTCGATCCAGCCCCGTCGCCGGTCGGTGGGGGTGTTTGAAGCCGGTTGTACAAGACGTTCGACAACCCGTCGCAAAGGCCGTTGACTACTTGGGCGCACCAGTACGAGTACCACTCGTTCGGGCAGGGGTCGAGCGTGTAGAGTTTGTCGGCCTCTAGGGTCCGGTTGATTGCCGGGAAGACGAAGGGTTTACTGTATTCGCCGCCACGGGATTCCTTCAACTCGACCTCGGCGAACGCCTCGGTAACCCTCCCAGAGTCGTCCTTCTTGGTGGCGACAATGCGAAGAAGTTCGGCTCGTGGACCGTAAAGCATCTGCTTAGGCGTCGGTGTGAACTCCG
>JBBRME010000327.1:0-3720 GCA_038230995.1 Gemmatales bacterium | reverse complement strand
CGGAACAATCCCGCTGCCAGTGGCGGTGGTTGTGGCACGGGTGGTTGCAGTAGCAGTGGTGGGGGCGACGGTGGCGGCGGTGGGGGCTGCGGCGGTGGGGGCTGCGGCGGATGTGGTGGTGGCGGGGATTGAGTTCCAGCAAATGGATCCGTGGTCGAATGATCACGGATCCATTGCATTTCTACTTTGATCAACAAGTCACATTACTTCTGCAGGTACACCCAGACAAACCCCGTGACTTCTTCCTTGATGATGTCGCCACGTTTCTTGTAGATCAGGTTCAACTCCTCATAAGCCTTCTGCTGTTTTTTCGTAAGGTCGGCCAACTCCTTCTTGGCGTCCGTTCCCTTTTCCATGTCTTTTTCTTTCTCGGCCTCTTTTTGCTTTTTCTGTAGCTTCTGCATCTCCTTTGGTAGTTCCTGGATGGCGTCGGATGCCTGCTTGTACTCGGCGTCCCACTCCTTGAGCTTCTTGGTCACCTCTGCTTCGGTCAGGCCTTTGGCTGGTGTCACCAATGTCACCTGATCACCGACGATCAAGTCGAGCTTGCCATCGCCATTGATGTCATCCACCCATACGCGCACACCATAGTTCGGTCGGCTGAGATTCTCCTCGCCCACCATCTTGCTGCCGTCTGGATATACGCCTTTGGCCACGAGTGTCTGGAAGGCTTTGAGTACCGGTGGCTTGCCTTTACCTGCTTTGTTTTCGGCCCACACGATACTACCATCGCTTGACCCGCTCACGATGTCAAGGTCGCCATCGCCGTCCCAGTCGATCACGATTGGGTCGCTATGAACACCGCTGATCTTCAGTGGCTTGCCATCGACGAGGATCTGTTCCGGTTTCGGCTCGAATTTGCCTTTGCCCAAGCCCTTGAACCAGTAGAACGTGCCACTGAAATTTCCGACCACCAGGTCGAGGTGGCCGTCGCCATCCCAGTCCACGGCATACGGACGGGTACAGATTTTTTCGGTCAGGTTCTTCTCGTCATCCGCCGGGATGATGAGCGGTTCGCCGTCGGTACCCTTAAGCACTTCAGCTTTGTTGAACTCACCGCCACCCTTGCCGATGAATACCTGCATCAAGCCCGCCATCGACTTTTCCTGCCGTGAATACGACCCGGAAAGAATGTCGATTTGCCCGTCCCCGTTGATGTCCACAAACTGTGGAGTGGAGGACGTGCATCACCAAACACCTTGCACTTCAGCAATTTTGCCGTCGGCTTCGAGCCACTTACCCTCCCCGAATTTCAACCCGCCAAGGTGCTTGTACACCTTCATTTTGCCCTTGGCGAACTGCCCCACCACGAGTTCCTTCTTGCCATCGCCATCCACGTCCGCCCACGTTGGGCAGGCATAACCTGGCGACTCCGTCCGGATGTACTTGTCACCCGCTTTGAGCCGCACCGGCAACTCAAAATCAGCCGCCCAACATGAACTTACGCCGGCAGCCACGACCAGTGCTGCCAACAAACGTTGCAACATGAGCAAATCCTCCCAGAGGTGAAACAGCGTTTAGCATACCCGAAGACGGTTTTCATTGCATTCACCGAATGCGACGAGTGCCCCTGCGGATTTCGGTACCTTGGCAAACCTTGTGAAACGAGACCTTTTTGGCTCGCAGCAAAGGCTGGTTAAAACCTCAACTGCTCGACACGTTCGATGACCTGTCGGGCGAGGTTGTCGCGTGGAACTTTGTCGTAGGTTCCCGCGCCAACATAGGCCCACTCCTTTGCTCCTTCGAGAGTGTTGGCCACCATCAGGTTCGCCCGGCTTTGCACTCTCGATTTCTCCGCAATTCTGAGCAGTTCTTCGTCGCTGATACCAACTTCCAACTTGAACTTCACCAGCGTACCGCGGAAGCCCCAATCGCTACGGATGCTATCCACCAGCTTCGGCGTGGGTACTAACTTCAACCATAACTCCTGATGATGGCTCTTCACTTTGCCCGCACTCGCGTCCTGTTGATCCGGCCCAGCGAACACCCCGGCCACGGCGTAATCGCTGACGGCTGCACTGTGGATGATCGCCGAGTAGGAACCGCTACGGATCTCCTGTTCCATCAGGGTTTGCAGATCGTCGAACGTGCGATACGCCAGCACTTTCAGGGTGTTGCTGGGTTGAGTCAATTCCGGATGACTGGTCAGCAATCGAACATGATGCCCACGAGCGCGGGCTTCCTCGGCAAGACTAGCACCCGTGCGACCGGTGAAAATGTTGGTGATGCCGCGAACGCGGTCGATCGGCGTGAGGGTGTTCCCAGCGGTAATCAGAATCATGCTTCATCCGCCAACGGCAATGTCATCGTAAATAGCGTACCACGCTGTGGCTGACTCTTCACGGAGATGGTTCCGTTCATGGCCAGGAGCCCCTTGCGGGCGATGGCCAAACCCAGGCCGTTGCCATGCGGTTTGGTCGTGATGAACGGCTGAAACAGTTGCGACAGCAAGTGGTCGTCCATGCCACAGCCAGTGTCAATGACATCCAGCGCCACGGTTGTAGCCTCGACCCGTGCTTGCAGCGTGATGGTGCCGCCATGTTCCATCGCATCTTCGGCATTGAGCATGAGGTTCAGTAACGCACGCTCGAACAACTCCGGGTCGTACATCACACGCGGCAGGTTCGCTGCCTCGTGCCAAATAATGTCGATGTTCTGTGCCTTGGCCGTGGGTGTGAGAAAATCCACCAATCGCCCCACGGAGACGGAAAGATCATCGCAAATCAAACAAGGTTGATCGACCCGCGTGAAGCGTAGGAACTCGTGTGATAACGTCACAAGCCGCTGACACTCTGTTGTCAGTCGTTCGACACGATCACGGGCTTTGCGTTCGCGTGGTGTTTCGGGTTGTTCCAGCTCTTCGGCCAGCAATTGCAGATTGAGCGATAGCCCATTGATGTGATTCTTCAATTCATGGATGAAGCCACCAGCCTGCTCCGCGAGTTCCAAGTACTCCGGCGACGGCGTCTTCATGTCTCCGGTACCAACACTTGTCGAAGCCGACGCAAGGATCTCAGGTACCGCATGCTGGCAGCGGCCTCGGTAAGACCCAGGCACGAAGCGACGTCCTGATTACTCATCTGCTCGGTGTGCCGCATCAGAATGATCTCGCGGTCGTCCTCGGCAAGCTGATCGATGGCCGAGGTCAGGCGTTGCGCGAGTTCTTGCTGAATGGCTTCCGATGCAGGTGTGCGTTCGGTATCGATCAACTGCGCTACGAGATTGGCCGAAGATTCATCATCCGCCCAAGCTGGCTTGGCAATGGTTTGTTCACGATCCACGCTTCGGCGCTGGGCCAAGCGATGTCGACGGTGGGTGTCGATGATGCGGTCCTGCGCGAGATGACGCAGCCAGAGTGGAAACGGCATCGCCGGGTTCTTGAGATAATCTCGTAACCGTTGCGTGGCCTCGATGAGGACATCCTGCACGATGTCGGACGCATCGACCCGACGGGCCAGTACGGGATCCAACCGCAATTGAATCACGCGGCGCAGCGGGCCGCGAAAGCCATCAAGCAGTTTGTCTACTGCCCCGGCTTTTTCTTCTCGAGCATCGTCGAGGAGCTCGTCAGTCTGTTCCCGATTTGGCCACATAAGTACATTGTAGTACGGTCAGCACGGAGATGTTGACGAACAAGCAGCGAGAGGGTGTACCTTTGCACTTCGGCATTCAGTCATGCCCATAACAGAGCCGCGCACGGAGCGAAGCGCAGTAAGCGGT
>JBBRME010000326.1:0-3720 GCA_038230995.1 Gemmatales bacterium | reverse complement strand
GAACGGTGACGCGGAGGTGAGTACCCGCTGGGATCACACTCGTGGGCTTTGTGTTGTTGGCCTGGTATTGCAGGAAATTTAGCTCGCGACTCCAACGCTTCGCAGGCAGGGCTTGTTCGGCTCCCAGGAATTCCATGACCGATGTGCCATCGACATCCAAGTACGCGCCCGTCCACACTTGGCCCACGGCTTGGCTGGCCGGTTGAACCCACGTGGGCACAGGGGCCGATTTCATGGTGCGGATGGAACTCGTATGGAAGCCGGTTGTGTAGCGATCATTGATGAGGCGCGACAAGACGGATTGACCATCGCAGGGGTAGCCGGTGTTCCACGTCAGTGTGTTCACCACCACATTGGCCCCGCGAAAAACCTCCAGCCCTTCACGCAGTTGCAGATACCGGCTGACAATCGTCTGATGGGCAGCATCGTCGGCCTTGAATTGCTTGAGTGCTTTCGAGGCCGCATCGCGGCGTTTGCGTGGGGCATCATCATCGCTCAAATCCGAGTAGGCCTTGAGAACTTCCGTGTTCACGATGTTGCTGCGGGCTTCGAGGGTCACAGTGCGAACTGTGAGTTCTTCATTCCGTGTGAACAGTGCAGGTGTGCTCACCTCATCGCCACACACGAGTTTGGCCACGCTGAGCACCTGGTGCAATCGCATGGGATCAACGCGAACGAGGACCAGCTTGGCCTTGGGGGCGGCGGCGTGGGTGGCCAGTGCTGTGGCTGTACCCGCAACGCGGTTGGTATCGTTGGCCATGGGCAAAATACTGGGACTGAATTCCGTGGTGAGATCGAGGAACCGCGATCCTTCGGGCAGTGTTTTCCCGGCAAGTGTGAGTTCTTGTTGATCCAGATTCTTGCTGCCGCGCGTGGACTTCACCGTGAGATTGTTGAACTCACTGGCGATCACAACGATCTTGGTGCCTTGCCCATCGAAGCCCATGGCGTGGAGCAGGCCAAGGTTCGATTGCTTGAGGAAGTTGGCATCGGTGACTGGGCCAGTGATCAAACTTGCGGTCTCAGATGCTGGGCGTGGCAGGCGAACATGGCGAACCATTGGTGAGTCATTCAAATTGTTCAAGTAGCTTGCCTTGGGCAGTCTCAAGGTGGCGACCCGCCCGGCCAAGCCTTCCACCGCAACGCCGGAGAAGGTACCGGCAATCAAGCGTCGCGAGGCTGCTGAGGCATCAGTGGTGTCGATGTCCAACAGGGCTTCGACCACTAACGGCAGATCGGCTTTGGTCGGGTCTGCAAGCACGGCCAACAGATCGGCCGTGGCTTTGCCAGCGTTCACCGGGTTGGCTTTCAAGCGGGCGATCGGCAGATCGGGCAGCACTTCAATCACACGCAACGGCAGTACGTTCTTCAATGGAATGGGCAGCGATGAGCGATCCGTCTCCCCGAGGAACCAGCCCTTCGGCAGGCCGCGTAAATCTTTGGTCAGCAGTGGAACGCTCGCCGCGGGCATGGCCCCGCGAATCATGGTGAACCCGGCATGGTCGTAGCCGGTGTTCGCCACGAAGCCCAGCAAACCAAGTTGATCGACAATCTGCATGTGCAAGTCGCGTTGCTCGGCTTGTAGGAACCCGGTGGCGATGTCGAGTTTGAGTTCGATCAACTTGGCCGGGTCTTCAAACGGTTTGCTGCCAGCGGGGGTCAGCAGCACCGTCTTGATGTTGGTATCTTCGAACAGTTTGGCCACGGCATCGCTGGCGATCGTGCCCGTGACCTTTTCCGCACCCGGATCAAGGAGATCTGTCTCGAACAGTTTTTCGTCGGTGTGTTTGAAGCCGATGGCTTTGAGATGCTTGGCCATCTTCTCGAAGGTGGAGATGCGTTCTTGGCTGGCTGCGCGAATGCGATACCGCAGCGATACGTCGTACTCTTTGGGCTTGGGTGGAACAATCACCTGGGCCGAAAGCGACCCGACGAGGAACAGCCCTACGATCAGGCCTGTGAGAATCGCGCGCTGTAGCATACCCGCCCCCGTCTCAAACGATTCCCTAGCATGACCGCGCCGACCGCCCTTGCCAAGCCATTGCAAGCAAAACCGGGTGGTCATCTCGGAAGTTCCGTCGTCATGCGCCGACCTTCCGAGTGAAATCTGATGAATTAGATCGGTTGTTCCGCTTGCGGAGTTGGTAACGCCAACTCATTGGCGAGTGCCAATAACCCGCTGACGTGCTTGCAGCGGTAGTAGCGAGTCTTGCCTCGGAACGTGGCATCGGCACAGGTACAGTGCCAGAGGACGTCGCCGTTGGAGGTTTGCTCGCTGGCAATCTGGTACACCTCACGGCCACCAAGCACATCCCACGTGGCGAGACAGCTTGTGTCGCAAGCCGGGGTTCGGGTGTAGGTTTTCCGGAACTGATAAACGTGTGGCAATCGCTTACGGGTGACACCCGGCAGCAGCGTGAGCAGTGTTTGTCGAGGCGCGGTGAGCGTCATGACTGTACCTACAAGCAAGAGGATTGGTGTTGAATTATACCCGTGGGGAAGGGTGGATCAAACACAGTTGCGAGTGGTTTTGAACGAGCCGGAAGCGTGAGCGACGGTTTTTCTTGCGAGCCGCGAACGAAGCGAAGCGGGAGAGAGCGGGGGTCTTCGTTGCATAGGTGCATGCGTCCGAGTTGAGCCTGCCCGCGGTCGTGGTGTCCACGGGAAGTGAGTACCCCCTGTGGACACCCTTCAACCCGGCTGAATGAACGAAAGTCGGAGGTCATGCGATACGTTTTGTCTGAGTTCCACGTCGGGCATTCACTCGATTGGTGGGTCATTCCAATAATCATGAAGTGCCGCTTCGATCTCCGGATGGTCAAAATTTTCAGCATGATCAGACAATCGCAATCTCAAGAACGCGCGTACAGCTTCGCGTTGGATCGGAGATAAGGTTGCGAACTGCGATGTCATGAATTCGAGGTTGCTCGTCAGGCGAAAAAAGATGTACACCCTGTGCAGTTGGTCTTGTAGCTCAGCGATCATGTAGGCAGGCAGATGGAACCGCATCCCGTTGGCATCAAAGAAACACGGGCTGCTCATGTTGAGGTCAAGGTCTGCGACGGAAATCGCCGACCAGTCAAGCTTCTCATCCCTCGCGCGAAGCGACTCCAGTTCACTCTTGCTGGCATAGTCGTCGAGTCCCTCGGCTTCATTCAGCCCGACGCCGTCGCCTAGAGTCACACCCTGGAAGGCTTCTCGAATGAGTGCTTCAACCCGTAGCTTCTCGGCCTTCAATTTGCGGCGATCCGTTGGGAAGACTTCGACGAAGCCACGTGCCTCCAGGTCAGCCCATGCTTGCCGCCAATCCTCGGGATGAAGAATTGCCTCCTTGCCATTGACCACGATCCACACGTTGTCAGCCTGTCGTATCCACTCGACCCGTTCGTTCTGCCCTTGGAATTGCCGGGTGAAGATGGTCTTATTGCCCTGCATCGGCTACTGCCTTAATTGAATGTGTCTGCAGCGAATGGGCCATCCAGATCCGTACCAAGAACCTTAACTTCTGCGTCGTTCTGAAAGATAGCTACCAAGTCGGCATGCAATCGACCGACGGCATCCACCGTGCTGAGGAATCGGAACTTTCGCCAACTCCATTGCCGTGCAAACGCGGCCCCGTCAGTGACATACAAGTCGAGTTCGCCTCCGTTAAGTTCGGCGCCTGACTCGACCATTCCAGCGTTTTGTGTGTGATTCAACACACATAGCGAGGGATTCCGG
>JBBRME010000325.1:0-3734 GCA_038230995.1 Gemmatales bacterium | reverse complement strand
GTTGCCTCAATGACTTTCTCTGCTGCGCTCCGTTCGTCACTCAACGCTCAACACATACACGGCGAACGATGCCAGCCAGTGTTCCCCAGCGTAGTCCCCACTCGTCACATGTTTCAGTGCGGCTTCGGTGTGTTTCGTTGCACTTTCCAGGAGGAGCTTCTGTCTAGGGTCATTCTTAGATAAAGCTCCGGAGATCCCCTTCAGGCACCAACCTCGGCTGAGGTTCAATCCGTCCAGATGCACCAGGTACGGATCACTTCGATCGGTCACCGTCGCCGGGGTGAAGAGCGTGGCAGGTTCCCCTTTGGCTAGGCCGGGCAGATACTTGCTTAGCCAATTGCTGAACTCCGCAGGTGGTAACACCCGGCGCATCAGATCTGCTTCACACAAACTGGGCGATAGAAAATCGGCACCGTCCGGTTCCCAGCGGGCGGGGGCGTCGATGTCCTTGCTGTAATAACTCTTGGCCCGATCAAAGATGGCTTCCTTGAGTTTGGCATTGTCCACGGTGTTCGCATAGTCCAGCGCGAACGTCAGCCCGAACGCGGTGTTGGAATGCACCCCGGAGCGGATGGGGTAGGTTTGCTTCGGGAAGTACTCGATGTACCGCTTGGCGATGATCTCCGCCAACGGGGTCACGTTGGTACTCCACGTTTTTGCGTCGTCGTCCTTCCAAGTGTGCAGCTCGGCAGCCAGTTTCAGCAGCCACGCCCAGCCGTAAGGTCGCTCGAAAGACTTGCCTTCTTTCTTGGTGAAGTAGTCGGCCTCGGCCTGGAGTTTCTCCTTGGAGAAGTGCTCGTTCAACACGGCCCGAATCTTCTTCGCTTCGGGAAGCTTCGGATGCAACTTCAGCACACGCACCAACATCCAATGGCCGTGAACGCAGGAGTGCCAATCGAAACTGCCGAAGAACGTGGGGTGCACCTGCCGCGGGGGTTTTACATCTTCGGCTTTTTGCCACACGACGCCGAGTTTGTGCGGGAACTCCTGATCGATATTCTTCAGCGCCAGCTTGGCAAAGGCACTGGCCTGCTCCACGGTGAGGCTGTTGCTTGGTTCTGCGGCCTGTGTCGAAGCATGGTTGACCATCAAAAACACCACCATCACGGACATCGGACGAACGGATCGCATGGGCGAACCCCTTGGGACTGTGACACGAAGATACCCCGACCTGCAACACCTGGCCACTTCCGCATACAACACGCCAATGCACAACATCATCACTTGCCTTTGGTACGCCGGCGAAGCAGAAGCTGCCGCCAACTTCTACACCTCGTTGCTGCCAGATTCCTCCGTGGATCGCGTGCTGAACTGGCCCGCTGGTGGCCCACCGGGCACCGAAGGCACCGTGTTGACCGTTGAGTTCACGCTTCTGGGGCAGAAGTTCTTTGGGCTGAACGGTGGGCCGATGCACAAGTTCAACGAAGCCGTGTCGCTGCAAATTCCTTGTGAGGATCAATCGGAATTGGATCGTTTATGGGATGCGCTGACCGCCAACGGCGGCGAACCGGTCGCCTGTGGCTGGTTGAAGGATCGCTGGGGCTTGTGTTGGCAGATCACACCAACTCGCCTTACGGAACTGATGCACGACCCCGACCCGGCACGCGCAGCCCGTGCTATGCAGGCCATGATGACCATGACGAAGATCGACATCGCCGCCTTGGAATTTGCCGTTGGCTAAAGAGTTTGCAAATGATGACCCCGCTCTTCAAAAAGCTGAACCTCGGCGAGCACACCTCCATCGTGGTGCTGAACGCTCCAGCGTCGTTTGAACCGGAACTGGCTCAGCTTGATGGCATCACCATCCACCGCACGGCGGCGAAGATGAAAGGTGCTAGCTTTTTGATGGCTTTCGTCACCAAGCTGGCCGAGATTGAAACGATTGCGGCCAAGCTGCCTGCCATGCCCGGCGACGTGGTGGTGTGGTTCTGCTACCCCAAGCAGAGCAGCAAGCAGTACACCTGCGAGTTCCACCGCGATACTGGCTGGGCAGCGCCGACCGCAATTGGGTTCGAGAGTGTCCGGATGGTGGCGATTGATGCGGACTGGAGTGCCATGCGGTTCCGCCGGCAGGAGTTCGTCAAGACCCTGACACGGGCCGACGAGAACAAACTGAGTGCCGGGGCCAAGGCACGGAAGAAGGTGTGATTCGATACTGCGAAGTTGATGAGTTCTGGAAATGAAGTAACAGATGAAGGGCACCGATTGTGATCGTTGCCCTTCATATTAATCCAAGAATGTTACATGTCGCATGGCGCGCGATTGGCCTTCTGTATTCATGACCACGCGGTGCCAATCGTGCAAGGTGATCGTTGCATGATCCGGGTGGCGTACCCGACCGCGAACAAACACAAGTGCATTACGAGTCATAGCTCGCCAGTCCCATCGACTTGCCCCATCCCGAGAGCTGAGCAGTTGCTTATAGCGCTCGCTGCTTACTCCGTTTGGAAACTTGCGGCACACGTAAACCACTTCACCACCGCTACGGTGGCACTCGTCCACCCAGTGCGGCTTGCTTCCAGCACCCCGGCTCAGCGGCTCGTTCTTGCGGATCGTCGCCCGCTCAACTTGCAGGCCAGGCGAAGGCAAGAAGAACCATTCTCCTTGCCGACGAAACGCCGCATTCTTGCGTCGGAACCGCGCATCACCCGCCAATCCGACCAGACGTTCCACGCGGCGGACATCCAGGGGCTTGAGCGACTCCATCGCCTGACGTACCGTTCCAACCGGAGCCTCTTGCGGAACACCTGCCACGAACCAATGGCGTTCGTCGTGCCCGCAAAGAAACTTGTCTTTCATGTCATCAATGCGAGCCATCAGCAGCAGATGCCGCTCGCTGGCTTGTACATCCAGCACTTGAAGTTGTGGAAGAAATCGCGGCACATGTTGAAGTTCAAAATACTCACCATCACGATCAGACTGAATGTTCAATCGCATCGCACCTTGTGAGATAAACGCATTTCGTGAAGGCTCGACAACTTTAAGGCGAGCACCAATCGCGGCAAACTTTTTGTGCAGTAATGAAGTATCCATGTCCTGCAAGACAAGTTCACTTCAAGAAGGTTCACACTGTTTCTAACAATATGTCTTCATTCAACTCAGCTCCGCGTCAGCAACTCGTACAGGGCATCAAGGCTCTGCACGATCACCTTGGTATCGCCCAGCACCGGCATGAAGTTGGTGTCGCCGTTCCAACGGGGGACGATGTGCCAGTGCAAATGGCCGGGCAGACCAGCCCCGGCGACCTTGCCAAGGTTCAATCCGCAGTTGAAGCCATCGGGCCGGATGGTGCGTTCAAGCAGTTGGATCATCTCGCCCATCGCGGTGTGGATGTCGGCGGCCACTTCGGCAGGAATCTCATCAAGCCGGGCGATGTGCCTTAGCGGGGCGATGAGCAAGTGCCCGTTGTTGTACGGGAACTTGTTCAGCACCACGCAGCAGTGTGCCCGACGTTGCACGATCAAATTGACGCGGTCGTTCGCTTCGGAAAGCCCCCGGCAGAGGAAACAGGAGTCATCCACCACGGGAGGTTTCTCCGTGGTGATGTAACTCAAACGCCAGGGTGCCCACAAGTGATCCATGCCAACTCTCGATGAGAGGTTTTTGGGAGGGCGAACCTCCCGGTGAGCCGGAGTTCGGCTCGGCAGGAGCCTCGCCCTCCCAGTCAACTGCCTGAGTTCGTTCTACAACAACCACAACGGAATCACGAGCCATCATGACTCTCACCTGCCCTT
>JBBRME010000324.1:0-3759 GCA_038230995.1 Gemmatales bacterium | reverse complement strand
GATGGTCCCGGCCAATGTCGCTCCCGCCGCCGTTTCAGAAGCCCCCGCTGGCCTTCCACCGATGCCCGGCTTCAGTTGGCGTTCGCTCCCCGGTGTCGGCCCCGGCTGGGTGCAGGATGGAATCACTGTTGGCCCGGACGCTGTTCCATTGACCACACCTATACCCGTGGCCATGCCAAGCGCTTGTCCAGGTGGTGTGTGCCCGACAGGTGGGTCTCCGTCGCAGAGTACGCGGAGCATTCCTTTGTTCCCGAGACTGTGGAAGTAAACTGTCAAGGATTCCTTACAAGTTCATCAACAACGAAGCCCCTGGACTGTCGGGGGCTTTTTCGTTTATGGTCAGCCCGTTTAATTCCCGCGAATATGCCGATTCCCACTGAAACAGTCACATCATTTGCCACGATTCACACTGGACGGACGGCCTAAAGAATTGCAGAATCCTAGGCGTATTCGCGGATTATGGCTATTCGGAATGGGTTTTGACATTGTAGGGGTCACTGGTTCGAATCCAGTATCGTCCACTGTCGAAAGCCTGCAAATAGCGGGCTTTTCTCATTTCCGGCCAGCCGCTTCCGCACCACAACCGACATCGCATATACCGGGTCAGCCCGGACAATTCCGAATGTCAGGCACATTTGGGGGCTGCCATGGGTAGAAAAGCGAAGCCGCTGCATCAACTACAGTTGCAATCTCACGGCTCGCGGGCAGTGTGCTACTGGCGCAGCATCGAGTGGGATTTCGGACATTGGGATGCTGAGAAGGATGCTCCGACTCCCGAAGCATCACTACGATTCCGGCAGCAACTCGCGGCCTGGCAGCTCAACCCGGCCGCTGGCTTTGTTGAATCCGGCAACCGGTTTCTGATTGAACTGTGGAACGACTGGGTTGCGGCGGTACCGAGCAAAAGGCCGGGTGATGTTCGGAGATGTTCGTTGCTGCTGTTCGGCACCTCGTGCAAACCTGGCCCATACCTGCGAACCACGGTCGGGGAGTTCGGCAAACCGCAGCTCGCGGAGTGGCGAGACGGGTTGTGCAAATTGAGAAACGCGAAGGGTGAACCGCGATTCGGCCGGTTCATGGTCAACCTGTACGTCGGCTTCGTGCAGCAGTGCTTTGCGTGGGCCGAAGAGCGTGGCACAGTGAGTGAGGAACGTGTCGCCAGCTTGCTCCGCGTGAAGAAAGCGGGTGACCAGGCTAAGGCACCGGTAAAGCGTCGGGGCGTCGTGTGGGAACGAATAGAAGCAACCCTGCCCCATCTGACAGCACCTTTGCAGCTCGCGGTGCAACTGCTCTGGTTGACCGGCGCGAGGCCAAGTGAGGTTCTGCAGCTCCGGGCCGAGAGCATCCAGCGGAAGGGCACAATCGTCACGGAGAGTGGAACTCCGGTCGATCTCGACAAGCACGGCGTGTGGGGCGCGGCTCTCGACACGCACAAGACGGACGGCACCGACTACGACCGGGTGCTATTTTTCGGGCCGAAAGCTCAGCTGCTCCTCGCACCGTTGCTCGATCGCAGTGGCCCACTGTTCAAGCCGGCCGAGGGAGTGCGGCTCAAGGATAAAATCGTCGGTGCCGCGCATAAAAGAAACGACGTGTACGATGCTCGCGCGCTGGCCAGGGCGATTCGCCGGGTGTGTGCCCGGCTCGATCAACTGCCATGGTCGCCGTATCAGATCCGGCACCGGGTGTTTCGGCTTGTGCAGACTGAGCACGGCCGGGATGCTGCTCGTGTGTTCGGTGGGCATTGCGTCGGTGGTGCGACGGAGAACTACGCGGGCTCGGATCTCAACACGGCGGCGAGAGTGGCAGCGGCGTGGGGTTGAGTTGTTCCGCGCGGCTCTTCCCCCGACTGCAAATTTTCTCATCACCGACATTTGAGGGGCTTGGGTTGCGGTTGTAAAAGCTACAAACTCGACGGACACTCGGTCTGCGAGAACAACCAGGGTGCCGCCATGATCATGACCAGCAAGTTCCAACCCACACTTCTCGACCAACTGACATTGCCCTACATCCGCGATCTCGGCGCTCACGTCGACGTCCGCCGATTCACCAACCGCGACGAACTCGGCCTGTACTTCGACGAGGAGGCCGTGCTCAAGAACCGAGCGAACCGCCTGCACCTGAAGTCGTCGGCTGAGTCGATTGCCCTTGTGTGGTGGCGCGTCGAGGATGGCGAGGCGGAAGCCATGGGCGAGGGGGAAGCGGCCGACATCGACGAGCTGCGGGAGCTGATTGAGAAGCAGACCGGGTCGGTGAAGCTGCGGATGGTGTTCGACGGGGCGATTGCGTGAGATGTGCAAAGGGCAGGTTATAACGGGGCAGGATGGGCTTTGCGCAACAAACCCCGTTTTCAGTAGATTTGTTGTGCAGGTAGAGCCCCCCCCCCCCGCTCTTGACCAGGCGCAAAACCGCATCGCCGACTCGAAAAAGCAATTTTGGTAAACTTTATTCCGAGCGTATCTCCGGCTGCACGTGCTTCGTGGCGACGTAGTACGTCTTCTCGCCGTACTTCACACGGCTGTAGTCCTTGCCCTCCTCGATGAGGCTCACGGTGGTTTCAGTCGTCATTCCCACGGTTGGCTCGGCGACGTGGGCGGTCGTCTTCTTCATCTTCATCGCGGCGGCTACGGCGACGTGGTGCTTCACGCTCGACAATCACAGTTGTGTTGTTCCCACCTGTTGCTGCGAACGACCAAATCAGCGCAACGATCCAGCCGATCCCCGTCCAACCCAGCAAGAAGCACACGAGCCAGATGGCAAGCTGGCTTTCGTGCCCGCGTGCCGATGCAATCATGCCCGGTATAAACGTGAAGAACAGCGATGCTATGACCACAAAGGCGACGCAAAGCAGGCTCATCCCACCAGCTGCGCCAACGGCAGCCAAGTCCGCTTCAACCTTGGCCTTCTCTTCTGGTGTTGCGGTGTCGTAGGAACTCGGTTTATCAGGTTTGACCGACTGGTTTTTCTCTGGTGGCTTGGCTGGGCTTGTTGGCGGGGCAGTTTGTGCATGCAGGCCGGTGATAATCAGAACCAAGGCGAGAAGAGCCAATGCGCGTTGCATACAAACATCCCCGTGTAAACGTCGCGGATAAGCTATCCCCCACTGTCCGGATATTCCACACCAAAAGACAGACAAGACACCAACTACTTCCGCCGACGTTGTTTCTTCACAGGGCGGTGTTCTCGTACGAAACCTAAGTAAGTGCCGTAAATCGTGGTCTTTTTCGAGAGTTGAATCGGCTCGTGTGCATCGTTTTTCGATTCGGGAACAAGGTAGCCGCGCTGGAACTTTTTGATAGTCAACCCACCGCCGAGATCGCTAGGCATCCAGGCAAGCACCACCTCGTTCGGTTCTGGGTCGGTGTTCCGACGGAAGATGACCATGTCGCCATCCTGAATTCCGAAGTCGTTCATTGAGTCGCCCACAGCTTCAACCGCTGCAAGATTGTCACCTGTGAAGACGTCTGCCATTTCGAAGAACTCCGTGGGTCTCGTTTCAGGATCGATCGGCTTGCCCGCTGCTGCTTTGCCGAGAAATGGTATGCGGGTACTCTGCGCGGGGTTGTAAGACACCGGCTCCGGGGCGATGCCAGCAATGTGGCCGTCGCTGGTGAACGGCGCCCAGTGCGAAAGCTCGACGCCAAGTGCTTTGCTGATCTTCGTTGCGAAGTCTGAAGCGAGCAAGAACTTTCTGCTTCCCTTGATTAGCCCGTTCAGAGTAGGTGGTTTGACTCCCAGCCTTTCCGCAAGTTGCTTCTG
>JBBRME010000323.1:0-3781 GCA_038230995.1 Gemmatales bacterium | reverse complement strand
GTGTTTGGTGCTGAAGATGTAATGCAGGTGGATCGACCCGAACGACTGCGGCATGTTGATGTTCCTTCCGGTCGCCCCGTTGGGGCTTGAAGAAAAACGCCATCCTACCCGGCCCTTCCGGGCCGGGCTAACACCGGACGGCCCGTTGGGCCTAAAACCAAACCAACGCTTCGGCTTGGCGGTGTTTGGTGCTGAAGATGTAATGCAGGTGGATCGACCCGAACGACTGCGGCATGTTGATGTTCCTTCCGGTCGCCCCGTTGGGGTTTGAAGAAAAACCCCATCCTACCCGGCCCTTCCAGGCCGGGCTAACACCGGACGGCCCGTTGGGCCTAAAACCAAACCAACGCTTCGGCATCACCTCGCGGCAGCCATACCACCCGACGCTTCGGCTTCGCCTTGCGGCTATAACACTAACCCGATTCGTTCGCGGCCCGCCCCCTCCTACAGCGGCTCCAGGTCCGGGAGTTTCGCCCAGTTGTCGTAGAACGGGTCGGGTTTGGTGGGCAGGGCGAAGGAATACGGTGCAGAGGTGGTGCCTGCGCCAACGCGGACAACCCAACCGAGTTGCTGGGCACGGATCAACCAGTTGTACAACATCGTACGCGATGGTGGAACGCGGTCGGTCGGCCAGTCGATGAGGAGTTCCCGGTGCGAAGCGGGTTTTGATCGGCCAAGCAGGATGGTGCGGACAGTTTCCCAATTGTCGCGGAAGCGGTGCAGTTCAGGATCATCAATCGCGCGAAACACCGGCGTGCCAATGTCCCATTCAAAGATGAGTTGGGGTGGAGTTTCCGTCCAGCGCGACACGCCTGTCAGGCGTCGGCGGTTGTTGTCATTCGCCATCGAGCCGAAGCGATGGAGTTCCAGCAGCGTATCGGCATAGCCACTGAGGACACCCGAACCACGGGCGGCATGACCGTCGGGCGAGTTGCCTTTGCGCGGATGGTGCAGCACCAGTACCGCAGCACCGGCCTGGGCCACGCAGCGTAGCGGATGCAGAAAGTTCAGCAGGGTGCCAGCGTCGGCTTCGGATCGCCCCGGCAGAAACGTGGAGAGCGGATCGATCACCAGCAGATCCAACTGCCCGCTGGCGGCCAATCCTTCGGCATAACTGGCGAGTTGTTTCCACTCCTCAATGGACGGGTTGCCCCGGAACGGCCGGGAAAGCAATTGAACATGCGTGCCGAGGGGGATGCTGCGCTGGCGTTCGATCCAGTGCTCGTCAGCTTCTTCGGAGACGACGAGTACCTTCGAGGCTTGACATGCCCGACCCAAGAACGTTCCATCGTTGGCTAGGTGATGCAGTAAACCGGCCAGCATTGTGGTTTTGCCGGACTTCCACATGCTGGTGAACAAGGTGATGTTTCGGCGCGCGAGATAGCCATTCCACAGCCACTCTGTGCCGGTGCTTGCGGTGTCCTGGCCCAGTTCGTGCATGAACTTGGGCAAAAAGTGGGGTGGAATATCTAGCACTCGTTCGTCCAGCCGAATGGCGCGTGTCCAGCGTGGGGTACTCACATCCCGTGGACACGACAATCGCTGACAGAACGACGGTAGGCAAGGTCGGTAGGCGAGACAGTTTTACTCCCCGCTCTTTCCGCTCTTCGGTACCCTGCCTTCCACTTCGTCCCAGTTCACCAGCTCGATCGGCTGCGGGATCACCCGGCTGAAGTTGGTGCGGAGGCCAGGCTTCTCGCCCTTGCCGCCGCGGCCCACGGCCTTGGTGCCCTTGGGGGTGTACTCTTGCGTCTTGCCGGATTCGGTTTCGATCACGATCTTGTTGCGGTCGTTCACCCGGCCATCGGTGACGAGCGCCCCGCCGATGACTCGGTCGCCGTTGTCCAGCTTGATGCCCATCACACCTTTACCCACACCCGCCAGCACGTTCACCTCGGCCACCGGGAAGTGGATCAACCGCCCACCATCGGTCGCCAGCATCACGCCGGTTTCCTCAGCAAGCACGGTCACCATCATCACCTTGCCGCCGGCTTCGGGCTTGGCGTACTTGCGGCCGGCCTTGGTGCTCTCTGCACGATACGCAGCAAGGGGCAACAAGAAGACGAAGCCATTCGATAGCGCGATGAAGAGGTTCGGCCCGCTGCCGGTGTCCGGCAGGGTGAAGCGGAGATCGCTGGTCATCGCCGCGATGATCTTGGCTCCATCGGCCAGTTTGAAGAACTTCGTCACGGGGTCGCCGTAGCCACCACCGGCGGGTACTTCGTTCATGCGCATGGTGTAGGCCGTGCCGTCGTCGGCGAATAGCACCACGTAGTCGAGCGTTGATCCCGGCACCACGGCGATGACTTCATCGCCTTCGCGCACCCGGGTGCTGTCCACCGATTGCAGCCGACCCACGCGCTTGATCCAACCATCACGGGTGAGCACCACGTTGGTGTTTTCCTTGGTGATGTAGGCTTGTTCGTCGAACTCCAGCACGTCTTCATCGGTGGCCATGCGGGTCTTGCGGCGCACCACGAGATTCGATTCGGCCAAGGTTTCCAGTTCCGATTTCACCACACCCCACAGCTTCTTTTCGCTCTTGAGGATCACCTGAATTTTCTCGGCTTCCTTTTGTTTCTCTTTCAACTCGTCGAGGATTTTCTGAATCTCCATCTGCGCGATCTTGTAAAGCTGGCTGTCGAGAATCGCCGTGGTTTGCTCGTCGTCGAGTTCAAACTCCTTCATCAGCTTCTCTGCCGCGTCGCTCTTTCCAGTGCTGTTGCGGATGATCTTGATGGCCTTGTCCAAGGCGTCGAAAATGATCGCAAAACCTTCGAGCAAGTGAATCCGCCGCAGCAGCACACCCAGGTGATACTCGAAACGCCGTCGCACCGTCACCAACCGGAAATCGAGGAAGTGCCTCAGCATTTCGGTGAGGCTCAGCCCATCCTTCGGCACGGTGGTTTTGCCATCGGATGCCGGAATCAGCGCGGTCATGTTGTAGCTGAAGTTCTTCTGCAACTCGGTGTGTTTGTAGAGGTACGCCATCACCAGGTTGGGGTCGGTGTTCGCCTTGATCTCCAAGGCAATGCGTAGGCCGTCCTTCTCGTTCGATTCGTTACTCAGGCCGATGAGCTGCGGGAGCTTCTTATCCTCAATGATGTTGCCGATGAGGCTTTCGAGTGCCCCCTTGTCCACGGCGTACGGGATGCTGGTGACGATGATTTGCTGGCGGGTCTTGTCGGCGGTTTCGAGCTTCCACTCCCCTTGAACTTTGATACTGCCCCGGCCCGTCTCGTAGATGCTCCGTAGGGTGGCTCGATCAGTCAGAATTTTGCCACCGAGCGGGAAGTCTGGCCCCTTCACCTTTTCGAGCAGTTGAGCGATGGTTGCGTCGGGATTGTCGATCAGGAACACGCAAGCCCGCAGCACTTCGCCCAGGTTGTGCGGGGGGATGTTCGTGGCCATGCCTACGGCGATGCCGCTGGTGCCATTCACCAACAAGTTGGGGAACTGCGCGGGTAGCACCACAGGTTCGCGGCGTGTGCCGTCGTAGTTCGGGCGGAAGTCCACGGTTTCTTGATCGAGTTCTAGCAGCAGGCTTTCAGCGGCCTTGGCGAGCTTGGCTTCGGTGTACCGGTGACTCGCAGGCGGATCGCCATCGAGCGAGCCGAAGTTGCCCATGCCATGTACAAGAGGCACGCGCATCACCCAATCTTGCGTGATGCGAACTAGTGCGTCGTACAACGCCATGTCGCCGTGCGGGTGGTAGTTGCCCATCACTTCGCCGACGATCTTGGCACATTTGATCGTCTTTCGGTCGAATAGCACATTGAGG
>JBBRME010000322.1:0-3894 GCA_038230995.1 Gemmatales bacterium | reverse complement strand
TGGATACGACGCGGACTACTTCGAGTTACTTGGGCGTGCTTTGCTCGGATGCGGGCAAAGATTGAATGCCGGGCGGTTCTTTTTCCTAAGCGGCGTTCGCCAGGTCGAGTATGCAGAGGCCATCGCGTTGTTCTTGGCCCGGCACAGTGATCCGCGAAACTTTCGTCAGTTGCAATCGAGATTCCCAGAGCGTATCAAGGTGCTGTGGAAGCTCACTCAGTTCCCACCTGTCGTTGCCGCTGAATTGCGAGTGTTGGGCTGGCCAGAAGATACCCAGATGGCCATCGTCGCACACAAGGCAACCTGTCGAGCCAAAAGCATGTTGTAATTAGGTTGCCTTCATTCCGAAATCCTAAATCCGAAATTGAACTCACTCACTCATCAAGAACTTGTTTCCCCACTGGCTTTCGCGGAGCAGGCGGCGGGAGCCATCGTCCATCATGGCGTTGCGGAGGTCGATATAGGCCATCTTCTCCATGTGTGGCCACTCGGCCAACATCGGGGCTACCAGTTCCGGCACCACGTTGCCACTCAAATTCAGTTCCTTCAAGTTCAGCAAATGCGGGGAAGCCAAGATCGCTTCGATGCCCGCTTCGCCGACCAGACCCACCTCGTTGTAGGCCAAGCCGAGGTACGTGAGGTTGGCCACGCGGTCGGTACGCACCAGCGAAATCAACCCAGCATCGCCGAGGTAATGGTCGGCCAGGTCGAGCTTCTGCAACTTTAAGTGTCGGCTGTTGGCCAGCGTGGCCCCGGCCTCGGCATGCAGGCAGTCGTAGTAGGCCATCTCGTCGGCCCGAGCATGCAGGATGCGAAGTTGGGCCAGCTTAGGCGTGGTGGCCAGCACTTCGATCCCCGGTTGGCCGAAGGCATTGCCGGAGATGTCGAGTTCCACCAACTGCGGAGTGACCGGCGAGTCGATCAAGTCCATCAGGTCGTCGGAGTCGATGGTGTTCATGTAGAGGTTGAGGTGCTGAAGCTTTGGCAGATTAGCCGTGCGGAAGAACCGGCGTATGCGATAGTCGATACCGAAGCTGTTGTTGCGCAGGTCGAGACTGGTGAGTTTGTCCAACCCCGGCAGGCGAGCGAGCCGTTCTACCGTGGGGGTGTCGGTGGCATTCACGATGCGCAGCTCACGCACCAGCGGGGCCAGGCTCAGTACTTCGGGCTGATCCAGCAACCGCTCGGCTGTCGTCCAGAGGGCTTCGACAAAACCGCGACGGAAGAACTGCTTGCCGCGAACGCCCGGCAGTTGCCAGGCTTCGGCGTGTTGCTTCAACAGTTGTTGTTCGCGTTGCACTAGCAGTGGCGCTGAGGCCTTGGCCAGTTCTACCTGCACGCGGATGATTTCGGCGCGGTCACTCTCGCCGAGTTCTTCGAGATAGTCGGCGTAGATCAACCGGGGCAGGTCGTCCTCGGGCTGGGCGGCGATGGCTTCCAGAAATGGTTCCGCGTCCGTCATCAATCATCCACGGAGTACGTGACGGGTGGTTCGCCAATGGCCGTCAGCTTGGTCATGGCCTGCACCGCTTTGCGGAAGCGACCCGTCTCAGCATAGTGTGTGACGATCACCAGCGGCACACTCTTGTCCGGTTGATTCTCGTTCACTTCGTGCTGCACCACGCTGCTGATGCTGATGATTTGGTTGGCCAGTGCCCGGCACACATCGGCCAGCACACCCGGCTGATCTCGCACCATCAACCGCACATAGAAGCGGCTGCGAACCTTTTCCGATGGTTCCACGGTGAAGCCACGCGACTGACTCGACCACAAGTTCGCTGCAAGAAATGTCTTCTGGGCACGGCCCACGGCGATGTCCACAAGGTCGGCCACCACAGAACTGGCCGTGGCCATCATCCCCGCACCGGGGCCTTGGTAGAGCGTCTCGCCCACCACATCGCCAATCACCTGGATGGCGTTGTAGGCACCGCGCACCTGCGCCAGCATGTCGGTCTTGCGCACCATCACCGGGGCCACGTGCAAGGCTACACGAGCATCCAGCACCCAGGCCTCGGCCAGCAGCTTGATGGTGTAGCCAAGCTCGGTGGCGAACTTCATGTCGATGGCCTGCACATTGTCGATGCCGAGGCGTTCGATCTCGTGCGGCTTCGCCGCCACGCCGAAGGCAATCTGCGCCAGCACGGCCAACTTGTGGGCGGCATCGGAGCCATCCACATCCAGCGTCGGGTCAGCCTCGGCGTACCCAAGGCGTTGGGCATCTTTCAGGGCTTCGGCATAGGTCTTTCCTTCGTCGGCCATCGCCGTGAGGATGAAGTTCGATGTGCCGTTGAGGATCGCTTGAATCGCCGTGATTTGATTGGCCGAGAGACTTTCCGCCAAGGCCCGAATGATCGGCACACCACCGGCCACGGCCCCTTCAAACCCCACGCAACGCCCAGCCTTGCGGGCCGCTTCAAAGATCTCGTGTCCGCTGTCGGCCAGCAGGGCTTTGTTGGCGGTCACCACGTGTTTGCCGGCAGCCAGAGCCTTCAGCACGATGTCCTTCGCCGTGGTGGTGCCGCCGATGAGTTCCACCACGACATCAACCGAGGGATCGTTCCACACCTTGCTGACATCGGTGCTGACCAAACCCGCAGGCAGCTTCACTTCTCGGGCCTTCGCAAGATCACGGACGATGACGTGCCGGAGATCGAGGCGTGTGCCACTGCGCAGGATCAGGCGTTCGGCATGCTCTTGCAGCACCTTCACCACGCCGGTACCCACGGTGCCACAACCCACCAGTGCCACGCCTAGAGCTTCCGCCATACAACTGTTCCTAAGTTCGATCCAAGACATGCGAATCGAATTTTTTACGTGAATGCTCCATCACCGGACACCCTGATGACCAACGCGACCGATGTGATCCGTGCTCTGAACCTGCAGCCACACCCGCTGGAAGGTGGCTTCTTCAACGAGACCTACCGCACTGTGGCGACGGTGCAGAATGGCACATGGTCGATGAACACGGCGATTTATTACCTGCTGACGGGACACGGCGTGTCTGAGATGCACTTGCTGCCGGGCGACGAGATTTACCACTGGTATGCGGGCAATCCTCTGGAGACGCTGTTGTTGAACCCTACCACGGGCCACGCCGAACTGGTCGTGATGGGGGCCGACGTTGCGGCGGGTCAACGCCCGCAGTTGGTGATCCCAGGTGGAACTTGGCAGGGCAGTTGTCGAGGGACGGGGCCGTTCGATTTCACGCTGATCGGTGCCACCATGGCACCTGGCTTCGACTCCGCCGATTATGTTCGTGGGGGTCGTGTGGAACTGAACGAAGCCTTCCCGCTGTATGTGCAGGCCATCGAGAAGCGGACGCCGAATGGATGAGGTTTTTCTTGCGAGCCGCGAACGAAGCGTTAGCGAGAGAGAGCGTGCCTTACATCGACAAATCGAGATAGAGATCACGAAGGTGATCCAGCAAGTCGTCCAGCGAATCGCCCTGAGTCCAGTAGTCCGGGTACTCGGTCAGATACCCGATCCAACCGTCTTCGTCTTGCCAGTGAATGAAGGAAAGCTTCGTCATGAATGCACCTCGATCCAGCACGGTTATTCTACTCAACAAGTCGTAGTATGGGTAACCATCATCCCGCCGGGCCATACTGAAATACCGCCGAGAGCGGCACCTCGAACACTCGTGCAATCTGAAAGGCCAGCTCCAGACTGGGCGAGTATTTGCTGCCTTCGATGGCGTTGATGGTCTGCCGGGTGACGCCCACGGCATCGGCCAAGGCTTGCTGTGTCATCTCGCCGTGCTGGAACCGGAGTGAGCGAATCATGTTGGTGACGATCCACTTGGGTTTGGCTTTGGCCACAGTTACACCCCCCGGCGATACGAGTACAACTGCGTGGCGATTTCCAGCAACTGGGCCAGCACCCAGAATGCCAGCA
>JBBRME010000321.1:0-3901 GCA_038230995.1 Gemmatales bacterium | reverse complement strand
TTGGCCTCGGTGCAACGGGTCTTCCGACCTTGTTGACCACGGTTGGCATGACCAACACGGGCGTGCAGACCTTTGCTCTCGAAATCCAGAACGCTGCTCTGGCGGCTGCGACTGCTCCGGCTCTGACGGTCAATCTGAGCGGTGTTGGTGGTAATACTGCCAACATGACCGGCTCTCCCGCAAACTTCCTCGCCACCGTGTTTAGCCCGTTTGCTCCGCTCATCAACACCGGAACGCAGGACGGTTCTCTGTGGGTCGGTTCGGATGTGCTCGGTAACCCCGGCTACACCTCGATGACCTTCAATGTCACCGGGAACAACGCCGTTCAGCTTGGTACATTCCTCAGCAACTCGCTGACGGCGATTACCATTGCTGGCGCTGGTGGTCTTCTGCTCGACGGCACCGCTTCCGGTTTGGAAGGTGCTAACGTCAAGACCATCACCTCGACTGCTACGGGCGACGTGATCATCACCGGTGCCGCTCTCGGGTTAACTGGCGCTCTCACTGGCAACGCTCCGTCCCCGCTTGGTATTGCCCCGGCCCTCGCTGGCATGGGTGGTTTCCTTGCTACCAACGTCGCGCTGACCTCGGTCACAACTGGTGCAGGCAACGACTGGATTGACATCAGTTCGATGGGACCTGGCGTCATCGCGGCCAATGCTCTGGCGGTCGATCTCGGCGGTGGCATCAACGAACTCGTCGTTGCTGACGCCGTTGCCGACTCAGCTACCGCTTTGACCTTCTACAAGAACGTTCAGGTCTTGGGCGTTACTGGTGCGGGCGCTACGGGCGTCGAAGGTGGTGGTCCCGGTGGTGTCAACATCTGGGACACAATCAACGTGGCCAATCTGGCTGGCGTCAACGAAATTCAGTTTGTTGATGGCACTCTCTTGGGTCCGGTGAAGATCACCAACGCCCAGAGCGGATTTACGCTCGACATGGGTGCAGTGAATAACGTTCCTCCGGTTGACGTTGAAATCGACGCGGCAGCAGCAATTGCTGGCGGCGCGGCGGTTGCAAACGTCAATCTCGGCCTCTCGAACGGGGCCACGGTCGCTGAAGGCCTGTTGGTGACGAAGGGCTTCGGAGTGCTCAACCTGACGTCGAATGGGTTTACGCCCATTGCGCCCACCTTCAATCGCCTCGAAGGCATCGTCGCGTTGAACCCCACTGTCGGCAGCGAAACCATCAACCTCAGCGGCAACGATGCACTGCAGGTTGGCACGATAACGGCGGCACAGGCCACAGCCACCGGTATTGGAGCTACCGCTATTGGTCACTCAATCTTCGAAGTGGGGAACGGTACCTTCCTGAACGATACCTCGACCGGTACTCTCCGGTTGGAGGGTATGGTGAAGGTTGCCAGCATCGACGCGACCAAGTCTGGCGGTCTGTTCATGGAGAACATGGACACCGCCAATCAGGGTACGATTGGTGTTGACGTCTTCGGTTCTGCCACCAAGTTAAACTTCCTCGCTGGATCGCTCGGCAACGACGTGATCAAGCAGGGTGCCGGTGGCGGCACGGTGATCACCGAAGGTGGTGGCGACAACATCACTCTGGCTACACACGCTGGTAAGGGTGATCTGGTTGATCTCTTTGTTGGTGCGGACGCTACGGCCCACAATGCGGTGGTGTACAACGGAACTGCCGGATCTACCGTCGCTGCCGGTGGTCTGGCGCAGCAGGGCTTCTGGGGGGTTGCTCCTGGTGGTGCCCCGCTTGCTCTTAACGGCAAGGCGGGCGGCTTTGGCACCAGCGCCGATCAGTCCGTGGTTTCTGGCTTTAATGTCAACACCGACGCGGTGGAACTTGCTCCCGACACGTGGACTGGGGGTGGTGTCGGTGGATACTTCGGCCTGCTTGATGTGAACGGTAACCCGATCACTGCCGCAAGTGTCGTCCAGTTCGATGTGGTAAACTCGGGTGGTACTCTGGGACTTGGAGCGAACGCAGGTGCGACAGTTACCGTCATCGGTGATGGCGTGACGTTTGCAAACGCGGCTGCTCTTGCCACGGCGATCGAAACTAGGTCGTTCTCGATCTTCTATTCGTTCGGGGCAGTCGGCCAATCGGCAGATATCCTCTTTGCGTATCAAGGCACTGATGGAAACGCTCACATCGCCGATGTGCACGTGCTTCAGACTGGTGCGGGTACGCAACTTGGTGGTCTCGATTCGGAAGTTATTGCGTCCGACATGGTGCAGCTCACGGGCGTGACAACAGCTCAGCTCAAGACGACGGACTTCCACTTCGTCGCCTAATAGATAATCACGAGTTCCTCGGAGCAATCCGGGGAGTTCGGTCCAAATCTCAGAGCGGCGGGGACTTCGGTCTCCGCCGTTTTGTTTTCAAAGTTGAGCGGCGACCCAAATTTCTGCGGCGACTTTTAGGACGAGATAGATGTCGAAATTAACTCCTGTCACCAGAGGGCGTTATGCGGGTAAGCGGTGGAGGCGCTCCAAGAACTTTGGCTTTGCTTCTCAGGTATCGACAGTTCCGGTGGCGACCGTAGAACTTTCGCAAGCCGCGATGGTGCTGCCCTTGGGCTTCATTGAGACAGCAGGTTTCTATTCGCTCGTGGCAATTTTGTCGCTCGTGCCCAACCGTAACATGTTCGTCGCGCCTGATGGCCGATGGCTGTGCGGACATATTCCGGCGCTGCTTCGATGCTACCCCTTTCGCATTATCAGGCAGCCCGGAACTGAAGATGATATCCTTTGCACTGACGAGGATTATAAGCTTGCAGCCGAGGGCGATCAGGACGGCGTGGATTTCTTCGATCAGAACGGCAACCTCGCGCCAGCCCTAAAGACTGCTTGTGATTTTCTTGTCCAAGTAGAAGGCAGCCTTAGGGGAACCCAAGCTGGGGTGGCGGCACTAGCGGCAGCCGGGGTCATGCGGCCTTGGAAAATCCAGATCAAGACAGAGCAGGGCTTTGACAAGACAGTCGATGGACTACATGCCATTGACGAAGCAGCACTGGCCGGATTGGGCGATGAGGCTATCCTGAACGTCCATAAGGCGGGCGGTCTGCCAATCGCCTACGCACAGTTGCTGTCGATGGGTAACCTCAACATTTTCAAGGACCTTTCCAAGTATCAGACTAGTTTGGCCGCCCCCGTGCCCGATACTCTTGACCAACTCTTCAAGATCAGAGGCGACGATGAGGTAATCCGGTTCAATTGAGCCGGATTGATGCGCGAAAGGAGTCCAATGAACAAACTAACTCCCGTTACCCATGAGCGTCACGCCGGAAGGAAGTGGCCACGTTTCAAGGACTTCAGCTTCGCCTCCAAGATGACGACCTTGCCGGTGGCCGGTGTCGAATTGGTGCAGGCCGCGATGGCGATGCCCTTGGCCTTCGTCTCGGGTCGCTACTCGCTGGTGGCAGTTCTATCGCTCATGCCTGACCGCAACATGCTGGTTGGCCCGGACGGACGTTGGCTCGGAGCGCATGTTCCACTTGTCCTTCGGGCCTATCCGTTTCGGATGGTCGAGCAGGTGGAAGCGGGCAAAGTTGTCCTGTGCGTGGATGAGGCAGGCGGGCTTTTGCCGGAAGGCAGTACCATCGGTGAGGATTTCTTCGACAAGGACGGCAACCTGTCGCCGGCATTGAAAGCCATGCGTGAGTATCTGGCTCCAGTAGAAACCAATCTGCTGGCCACGGATAAGGCTGTTGCTGCGCTGGCTGAAACCGGGGTGATCGTGCCTTGGCCAATTAACGTCAAGACGGATTGCGGCGCGACAATCAGGATGAGAATCCCGCGACAATCAGGATGAGAATGCGCCGCTGCCGGGGTGACGAAGGGAGGGCGTAGCCCGACCGGAGTTACCCCGGCAGCGGCGTCGACGCCCGAAGGGGCCTCATTTGGCGGTAACGGCGGCTGGTAAGGGATCG
>JBBRME010000320.1:0-3958 GCA_038230995.1 Gemmatales bacterium | reverse complement strand
CGATTCGGATGTACTCATCCGATTCTTGACGCGACATCAAGGCTGCTCGACCAGCCACGATCTCTTCCATCCGACGTATATTTTCCAACTGCCATTCTTCCTCACTTCGTTCATCCGGTGTCAGCCCGACGATCTCTGCCAGTTCTTCTCGCTGCTCTGCCGTGAGGGCTAGCACTTGATCAATCAGGCCTTGTGGCAGGCCAGTTGCAGTGGCTGTTGTCGTCATGCTCAGTCACTCCGAACGTAGGAAACAGACCATCAAACCGGTGGAACCAGTTCCGTGAACTCCACACCACGATACACGCTCGCCAGTGGAATGCGCACCGGGATCGACTCGAAAACCAACTCGGCCTCCGGGCCAACAAACGACACGATGCTCCAGGTGCCGTCATCGCGTCGGGTGTATCGTTCCACGGCGTATTCCTCTTGGGCCACCACAACGTATTCCATCAAGCTGGGCATGCGGGTGTACTGCCGGAACTTGGCCCCGCGATCATACGCCTCGGTACTGGGCGACAGCACTTCAATGAGTGCGGTCGGGTTGGTGAGTGTGTCTTTGTCATTCGGGTCGTATTCCCCCGGCCCGCACGTCACCACGATGTCCGGGTAGGTATACAGTCCGGTGGCATTAACCAACACCCGTTGATCGCTGGAGGTTGTTGAACACTCGGTACCGAGGAGTTGCGAGAACATGTGGCCGATGAGGTTCTCTTTCACTCGATTATGATGCCGACTAGCCCCGGCCATGGCGAACATCTCGCCTTGGTAGAACTCGCTCTTGAACGAAGCGGCACGCTCAATGATGAGGTATTCTGTCGCAGTGAATCGAGGCTTCGGTAACGCACTCACTTCTTCTCCTCTGGGATTTCGCGGAGGTAGATGTTCTTGAGCTTCAAATCTTTACCGGGTACGAAGCCAATTCCATTACTTTGTTCATTAACAAACGCGCGCTCGCGCTGCCAGGACCCTGTTTTCTTCGCTTTTAATGTTCGTTCATTGTGACCATTCAGTTGAACGAGGTAGTCTCTAAACTTAAGTTCTTCAGGCCCAGCCCAGTCGAATAGGATTTCATTCCTTGGCTTGTCACTTTTGTAAAAGTATTTCGCTACGGAAGTATCTACTGAGTTCATCTGCCCTCCCTTGGCATTCCAACCTTTGTCGCTGGCTTCCCACCCCGTCAGATCGGTGTGGTTGAAGATCGGGCGGAAGCCTTCGTCGTCATTTGCAATCTCTTCCTTCTTGGGCTTCGTACTCGGCATTTCCTTGAACTTGATGTTCTTGAAGTGACACTCGGCCCCTTCGCTCTCGAAGGCCAGGTACCCCTTGCGTGGGTTGCACTCGCTCACGCCGCTCACTTCTTTGCCATTCACACTGAGCTTGATGACGCCATCATTCGCCACCACTTTGTAGTGGTTCCATTCGCCGCCACCCTTGCAGCGGTTCTCGCTGGGCAGGCAACGCTCGTATCCCTTGGGATGCGGGCGATCCGGTTTGCACTTCGCCCCACTCACGCTGAACACGTCGCCCTGATTGGTGGCCCAGCCGACATCCGGGTAGTTCACCAGCACCTGCACTTCGATGCCCCGTGTGTACGGCCCACCCACTTGCGGCAGCCCATCACACCACACGAAGAAACCGCTGTTGCCCACTTCCTTTTTGTTGATGTGCATCCACTCGAATTCGATCTCGAAGTTTTCGTATTGCTTCTCCGATCGCAGCAGACCGTACGGCGTACCACTGGTGATGAGTTCGCCTTTCTCTACCTTCCACGTCTTCGGCCCGCAGTTGAGGTTCACCCAACCGGTGAGATCCTTGCCGTTGAAGAACGGTGGTGGTTCTGCCGCAGCGAGCATCGAGCTTGTCAGTACCAGACTCAGTAACCAGCGCATGTGATCGTTCCCACAGTTGAGGTGCAATCAGTTTAACGGACAACGTCATTGTGTCGGTGGTTTTTCGTACATCAACCCGCAGTGTGGCTTCTTATCGTTCACCTCCATCAGTTTGTCATGAACCTTGAACTGCAATCCCGTGTTGTCGTCGTCTTCGGTGGGGCCAGTGGCATCGGCCGTGGCATTGCCACGGCATTTCAGCACGAAGGGGCCAAGGTCGCGGTGGTGGATCGGTCACCTGCGAACGATCTGAATGCCCTTCACTGTCAAGTCGATGTCACCGACTTTCAGCAAGTTGAAGTTGCATTGCAAACCATCGCCCAACAGCTTGGCCCGGTGGATCACGCCATCTTCGCAGTGGGCATGGGGTCAGGGCAGTTCGGCTTCCCATTCTGGAAGGTTGGGCTGGATACCTGGGATCGCGTGTTGCGTGTGAACCTCACGGCGGCGGCCGTGGTGGCCCATGCGTTGGTGCCCACGTTTACTTCACGAAGGAGCGGCACGCTGCTGTTTCTGTCTAGCGTTGCTGGTCAGGTGGGCTCACCGACGGATCCGCCGTACAGCGCCGCGAAGGCGGGGTTGCTGAACTTCGCCGAGGTGTGTGCCAAAGACTTCGCCCCTTTTGGCGTGCGGGTCAACACCATCTGCCCCGGCATGATTGCCACGCCACTCAACCGCACTGTCTGGCAAGCCTGGCACGATCAACAACCCGCTGAACTGAAGAAGAGTTACGACGACTGGACAGCGGAGAAGATTTCCCGCACCGTGCCGCTGGGTCGCTGGCAAACCGTGGAGGATGTGGCCGCAGTTGCGGTGTTTCTGGCAAGTGATCGCGCAAAGAACATTACGGGCCAGACCATCAACGTTGATGGTGGACAAGTGATGCATTGGTAACGATGGCCCCATCGCGTCTAATTCAGAGACATCGGTTAACACCGTGTCCCGCAAGAATCTCCGCAATCTTCATTTGCATTCGAAGTGCATTCCGGTTGAGATAGCGCGAACTATTCATACTGAAATCATTGATGCTATCGTCTGTAACCCAGGCTGATCGTGCTTACTTCTGAACTGCTGGATTTGACTGTCTGCAATCAAGAACCGATCCATACACCCGGTGGTGTCCAGTCGTATGGGGTGTTGTTGGCCTTTGATGAGCATGATCGCATTTGCTCCCTGAGTTCAAATTCGGGGGCAGAGCTCCGTTTGGGCATGACGTTGCAGGAAGTCATGCCCGATTGGCTCACGCACCAAATTCACATCCTCTGGGGTAGAAGCAACACCCACGTGCCAGAAGCTGCCGGTGAGTTACTCCGTAACGAAACATCATGGCAAGTGCTGGCCCATGTTCACCAGGGTGTTCGCTACGTCGAACTGCTGCCGATCCCAAAACTCGTCAACGCGACTCTCGACATCACTAATGTGGCTCGGCGATTAAGCGAATTAAGCACCATCGAGCATTTCGCTCAGTGCGTTTGCGATCTGTTTCAGCGTGAATCCGGTTACGACCGTGTCATGGCCTACCGCTTTGATGCCGAGTGGAACGGCGAGGTGATTGCCGAGGCGAAGCAAGCGAAGTTGGAATCGTTCTTGGGGTTGTGGTACCCGGCCAGCGACATCCCCACCCAGGCCCGCGAGTTGTACCGGCAGACCCGCGTGCGCGTGCTGGTCGATGCGCTGGCCAGTCCCTCGCCGTTGCAACCGCTTGTTCATCCTGACACTTTCGAACCCTTGGATCTCAGCTTTGCCATGTTGCGGGCCGTGTCGCCAGTGCATTGCGAGTACCTGAACAACATGGGCGTGCGAGCAACCCATGTCACATCCATCCTGCACAACGGTGTGTTGTGGGGACTGCTGTCGTGCCATCATCATGAGCCAAGGGTTCCACACCCGAACTGGGCCATCACGACCGATTCGCTAAGCCGATTGATGGAAACGGCCATCTCGATTTGCGAGAACCGGGAAAGAGCCCAGGGGGAGATGTTTGCCCAGTCCGTGTTGCGTTCGCTACCGATACTGTTGGCCGAGAACACACGGTTGGGCGAGGGATTGGTATCCGATCAAGTTGGACT
>JBBRME010000319.1:0-3987 GCA_038230995.1 Gemmatales bacterium | reverse complement strand
CTCGCTGCGCTTCGTTCGCGGCTCGCAAAACAAAACCTCGGAAACACATGTACCTCGGCATCGAAATCGGTGGCACCAAGTTGCAACTCGGCGTAGGCCGAGGCGATGGTACGCTGTTGCAATTGTGGCGAGGCAGCGTAAAGGCCGAGTGCGGTGGCGAGGGCATCCGCCAGCAGATCCTGCAAGCCGTGCCTGAGTTACTGACCAAGGCCGGGCTGACACTCGATGACATCCACGCTGTCGGTGTGGGCTTCGGTGGCCCGACAGATGATGCGACGCAGACGGTGGTGAAGTCGCACCACATCCACGGCTGGGACGGCTTCCCACTGGCCGCTTGGCTGCAAGACCTCCTCGGCAAACCCACGTTCATCTCGAATGATGCCGATGTAGCCGGGCTTGCTGAATCCCTGCATGGCGCAGGCCGCGGGTATGACCCCGTCTTCTACATCACCGTGGGTACGGGCATCGGCGGTGGGTTGATCATCGGTGGAAAGATGTACCGCGGGGTGGGGCGTGGGGCCGCTGAGATCGGTCACGTTCGCCCGGCGTTGCAGCTTGATCCACCCGGTGGCATCCTTGAAGAGTACGCCTCCGGCACCGGGCTTGGTGTGCGCGGAAGCAAAGCCATGGGGCGAACCGTGAGTGGGGCGGAAGTCTCCTCGTTGGCCAAGCAAGGTGACCCGGCATGCTTGAAAGTGTTGGCCGAAGGTTGCGAAGCGTTGGCCGAGAACATCTGCACTGTGATCAAGCTGCTGTGCCCGCAGCGGGTCATCATCGGTGGCGGCGTGAGTTTGATCGGCGAGGAGTTGTTCTTCGACCCAATCCGCCGGACAGTGGCCGCCCGAGGCATGACAGCACTGGCCGGGCTGACGGAGATCGTGCCTGCTGCACTCGGTGAAGAAGTCGTGGTGCATGGAGCACTAGCGCTGGCCGTTAGCCGACGTAAAGAGCTTTGATTTCTTGCAGATCTGCGACCAGCCTGAATCTCGGAGAGTACAGCGGTTGCTGCTGAAGAGCGTTGAACTGTTTCTTGGGAAGTGATCGTTCCATCAGCGATCGAGTGTTGATCAGTCGTCTTGAGCAATTGGCATGACTTCATTTCGCAATGATTTTGTTTGGTGCTCGTTGGTCAAGCCAACACAAGCTCGGCGACTTCGCATTCGGTATAGCGTTCACTTGCTGGTGCAAGATAAACCCGTTCGACGATGAAGCCTGATTTCTGAAGGACCCGAAGCGAAGCCACATTGCTCTTTGCAATCGTAGTAACGAGTGGACGCTGAGTTACTTCGTGCAGCAAAAGTTGTAAGGCCCGACTGGCGATGCCCATGCCCCAGTACGCACGCCCAATCCAGTAGCCGACGTGATCCTGATTGTCCATCGGGAAGCAGGAGATGTAACCAGCGAACTGATCACCGATGAGAATGGCTCTTGCCGTGTTCTTTGAGTCGGCCAGCGTGGCAGACCAATGAGTATCGAAGACTTCACGACTTCTCGGATTCGTCACGGCCATCCGATTCGATTCTGGATCAAGTTGCATCGCGTACATCAGCGGCAAGTCGTCAGCCACCACGGGTCGCAGCCGGACTTGATCAATTTGCGTCGTTGGAGTGCTGCTTTCTGCGGTGTGTATCGGCCTGACCGCTGCACGGACGACTTGCTGGTATCCAACGCAACGGATGACAGGTTGCGGTGGATACTTCGGGAACCCAGCGTTGCGGAACGAGTTCTCGCAGAGTAGGAACCTGGACCCCTTTGCGGAAACAACCTCTCGCAGGTGGTCACAGGATTCGCAGAGGCTTTGGAGCATCATGCTACTTTAACGAACTCTTGGCTGTCTGGAAACAAACACGCCCCGCGTAATTGCAGGGCGTGTTCTCGAATTGGAGGCGGCGGGAATCGAACCCGCGTCCCGTGGTCCAGCAAGATCGACATCTACGTGCATAGCTTCTATATTTTTGCGGCCTACCATTCGGCTACCGCATGTTCGCCTTGGATTGCCCCCAGAAGCAGGGTCGCACCTCAGCTAGTGAGCAGAAATTTAGCAGCAGCGGCCCTCACGGCAGACCTGGTTGCCCAGTTCTTCAAGCTGTTGCGAACCTGACTTGGCTGTCCAAAGAAACCACTTTCAGGTGAAGGGGCTTCTGAGGCTCGTGGTTATTAGGCCGCGAGAGAAAACTGCGTTTCTGCAGTTGTTGTTTGACCGGCTTTTTACGAGGCCAACCGATCAACCTCGGCACGCCATCAGACCCTCCAAATGACCCGGTCGAAACCAATTCGCCCCCGGTATACGATCATTATACCGGTGTAGCGGGTGAGGTGCTACGTCACTCAAGTGTCTTAAGCAGCTTGCCCGTCGAAACTTCCCAAACCTTTACGCAGCCATGCTCGAACTTCATGTCGCTCAAACCCGCAGCCACCATCTTGCCATCCGGTGAAATCGCCACGGATATCACACGCAACTCGGCCTTCAGCGTCAGCTTGGTCGAACCGTCCTTCGCATCGCACAGCCAGATGTCTTCGCCCGAGGCCGCTGCGATCGTCTTGCCATCCGGTGTGAACGCCACGGAGCGAATCCGATCCTTCCGCTTGGCCTCGGTCGAGGCCCACAGTTCCTTCGTGAGCTTATCGTCGACTAGGTGGAGCGAACCATCCTTGCATCCTACCGCGATCTGCTTGCCGTCTGCGGAGTGCTTGAGGGTTGTCGGTTCCATGTCTTTAGGCGAGAGTGTGGCGTTTTCCTTGCCAGTAGTCGGATCATATAATCGAAGTCGAGCACCGATATGTGTTGCGGAGACCAATGACTTGCCATCGGGGTGAAACGACATTGACAAACTGTTGCCTGTGTGCCCTTCAAGCTCAGTCACCTCACCGGATGCACGTGCAAAAAGCAATGGCCGACCACCACTTCGGGGCAATGCAATCAGCTTCGCCGCAGCATCAATATGTACTTCAGTTACACCAGGCCCATGTTTCTTGTTGTGATACCGATCTTTAAGCTTTCCATCGGGCCACGACCAAGCGTACACTTCGCTACCGTTCATCGGGTTGCCTCTCGTGTTCCGAAGATACGCACTAGCACAACAAAACATTTCTTTACCATCGATGCTAAATACGATGCATTCCGGATTGTCGGTGAACACAGGCATATCAACTTCAACAGTCTGCCAATTTGTAGTTTGCCAGGCACAGACCTCGCCTTCTCCACCCCAAGGTGGCCGACCAAGAAAGAGATGATAGCCTCGACTAGCCGCAAGATGCTTGCCATCCGGTGAAAATGTCACACAACATGCTGGCCAAGGTTTGGCAATGCTAACTTCGACAGCATTACAGGAATTCTGGGTGCATAAGTAAATCATGATGAGGACCGATATCACGCCGTGTTGATTTTTCATTACGTTATCCAATTGTTTTTGACGATCGAGTTTATACGAATCTATGCAGATCGCCACGCCAGCGTTCAACGATGGAGGGTGCAGAAAAGGGGTCGGGCACGTTTTTAATCATGGTGTTTCTTTTTTCTACCCCGGTGGCATGCGCGGTGGGGCTGTCTCTTGAATCAGCTTCACGTCTTCGGGTGTCAGGCCGAAGGCTTCGTTCACAAGTGCCGATAACTGTCGCTCTAGCATCTCGGATCGGTCGTGGTTCGCCTTCAGTGGAACCACCATCGTAGCGTGTTCCTGCTTCAGCCGGTGCAGTTCCGTGGCGCTGAAGGAGTTCCTCCGCCTCGGCATCAGCTTCTTCACTTCCGCTACCAGTTCGTCTGCCGAAAGTGTGATGAGTTCCCGCAGCTTGTTGCTGATCTTCTCCAAGCCGAATTCCGATTGCAGCCAGTCGATCATCTTGCGCAGGCCGTCGGTTCGTCCACCTTTGAGGTCGATCAATTCTTGCACCAGAACCTCGGCTTGTTTGCGGGTGGGGTGTTACTTCTTCTTGGGTTCAGGTGGCTTGAAGTTCTTGCCGGCGTCCAGCGGGGGCATCTGGTACTTG
>JBBRME010000318.1:0-4006 GCA_038230995.1 Gemmatales bacterium | reverse complement strand
GGGGAGTAAGACGGCGACGGCATGACAGTAGAACCCTCCAGAAACGGCCAAGAACCGGAGGGGCCACAGGGGCCGCCCGGTTCAGGAGCAGTGACGGTGTCTCGGTCGATGAGGTTCGATCACACTTCTAGTTTAGCCGACGGGTCAAGCGAAACGCAAGGATTCACTTGTGTGGAAGTCATGAAGAGATCAGGAACAGAAGAGGATTCACCGCAGAGAAAGATGAGGGCACAGGAGGGAAGACAGTTGAATCTAAAGAACAGATCGTACTGTTCACTCTTTGTATTTTCTGCTCTCGTGCCCTCTTCTTTCTCTGCGGTGAAAATCTGGTTTTTCTCACTTCAACACCTCACCCAACAACGCTGCGCCGTGAGCAATGGAATAAAATCGCTCCACCTGCTCACGGCCAGCGGCACCTTGCTTTGCACGAAGGGCCGGGTTGTTCGCCAAGTTCACCACGGCTCGCACCCAATCGTCGGTGGTGCTGGCCAGTTCACCGGTCACGCCCGGTTGCACCATGTCAGCCTGCACACCCACTGGGTTGGCCACCACCACTAGGCCCGCTGCGTGGTACTGCAACAACTTCAGACCGCATTTGCCCCGGCTCCACGGATCGTCCGGTACCCAACCGATGCCGATGTCGCACTCGGCCAACTCGGCGGCCTCGGCGACTTCGCTCCACGGGATCGGCACCACGGGCAGGTGGTCGAACGTGGGGAAGCGATCGCAGATCACGCGAAGTGTCAGCCCAGGCAGAGCCTGGCCAAGCGCATCGAGCATCGTTCTGTTCTTTTCCAATCCCTGCAAGGTGCTGCTGCTCCCGAGCCAGACGAGGCGAACGGCACTGCCCACGCGAAAATGTTCCGCCTGAGCCGGGTAGTGGATCGGATCAATGCACGTGGGGATGATGTGAACCGACTTGTTGAACTTGCTGGCCTCTTCCGCCAGGAAGCGGTTCCCGGCCGCGAGAGCATCGGCAGTTTTGGCGATACTTCGGAAGCGCCGAGATCGCTTCGCGCTCTCGAAGCCCTTGCCGGAGTAACTATCCCGCAGCCAGACGGCATCGTCGAAGTCGAAGATAAGCTTCTTGCTGAACCAGCGCAACCACGCCACATCGAACCGCGAGAGTAACTTCCGTTGCAGGATCACGCCGGTGTAGTTTCGTGCGGAACGGAAGAGACCGAGGCGAGCAGGCACTGACTTCGGGATGGCCCGGATGTCCAGTGACACACCGTTATCAGCGAGCATCGGCTCAAAGGCCCGCAGCCGATACCGGCAGCAAACATGATCGACACATTCCACTAGGGCCAGCCAACACCGTTGAGACATACCGTTCCAATGATGAAGCCGCAAATCTTTTCCCGTCGAGCGGGCCCGGGTCAGCGGCCGGAGTGTGGCTCGTTCAACTCCTGCCGCTGACGGGGGCAGGCTCGACGGAATACCATCAGCGCTTCCGCCGGTTGGCGAATTCCCGGTCGATCTCACGCTTCGCCTCGGCAGTCTTCAGGCTGTCGCGTTTGTCGTGGGTCTGCTTGCCCTTCGCCACGCCGATTTCCACCTTGGCCCGGCCGTTCTTGAAGTACATCCGCAGCGGTACCAGCGTGAAGCCCTTGGTATCCGACTTCTCCGCGAAGTTCACGATCTCACGCCGACGCAGCAGCAACTTGCGGATACGCTTCGGCTCGTGGTTCATGCGGTTGCCGGCGGTGTACTCCGGTATCTCCGCCCCCACCAACCAGAGTTCATCGTTATCGATTCGTGCAAAGGCATCTTCGAGGTTGGCGTGACCGTTGCGTAGGCTCTTCACCTCGGTACCGACAAGCACCACCCCGCATTCCAGCGTGTGCGTAATCTCGTACTCGTGGAAGGCCCGCCGGTTCCGGCAGATGTTCACGATCTCGGTGCCGTCGGAGGCCGTCTCGGTTTTGTGCTTGTTCGCTTTCGCCATGATTGTGGCATTGTACGTGTGCTGTGAGAGTTCTCCGCTCACTCTGTGAGCGGTTGCTGAAATCCGCTCACAGAGGGAGCGGAGAACTCTCAAAAAACCCGTTCTATCCCGCTCCCTGCACGCCAGAGACTACGCCAACGCCGCTACCCACTTGGCCAGGCGGATGTCATCCAGATCCGCATCACGCTTGCCACCCACGCACACGGCCCCGCGTACGGCCAGCCAGTCAGGCTTTACTGGTTTCAGCTTGGCGATCTGCTCAAACTTCAACGAACCGCCGATGGCCACACGAATCTGGCTGCGGTGCAGGTTCGCCACATGTTCGGTCAGTTCCGGCACCGTGATGTGATCGAGCAAGTGCCCGCCGGATTTGTCGAAGGTGTCGAACAGAAACGCCTTGAAGCGAAACCGCTTGGCGAACTTCACTAGTTCCGCAGCGGGGATGCTCTTCGCTGATGTGTCATCGACATACGCCACACACACCATCTCCAGGGTGCCGGGCAACTGCCGACGCATCTGCAACAGTTCCTCGCCGAAGTCCTGCACGTTGGCCGTGTTGCTCAATCCCCATTTCACGAATTGAATCGGCAGCGCGAGGTGCCAGTTGGCTTCATCAAGTGCCTGATCGTGCCATTCCCCCAGGGCGGCACTCACCGGCACAGCTCCTTTCACCACTTTGAGAACAGCAGCGACAGTTTCATGATGGGCTTGGCCCAATGGCCCGCGCGATGGGTCTTTCACATCAATCAATCCCACGCCGGCGGTCAAGGCCAACGTGGCTTCTTCAGCGGATCGTACACTCACAAGCAATGCTGTCATGCGGTTGGCTCATCCTGGGCCTGATCCCGTCTGTTCGGGTGGCGAGACCACGACTCCGTCTACGGGGAAGAAGAAGAGTTTGCCGGACTGAGAGCGGAAAGGCAAGGGCCGAGGGTTGGCAAACTCGAAACCGAAGAGGCGCGGCGGAGCAAACCATGTGGGCGCATTTCGATGAAGTAGGGCATCGGCGGCGAATTCCGCAGCACTTTCATAAGTTCGGCAAGCGACGACGTGAGCGAGACCGAGGATGCCACCGGAAAGCTTGGCCAGAGCCTGTAACTCCGGAGTAGTGATGTGTTGCCAGCCTTCGGGCCGCAGATCCGCGCTACGCCCGGTGTGGATGAGCACCGGCCCGCGAAACGACGTCGGCCACGTGCGTACCTCAACGGTTTTCACACCGGCAATAATCAAGGCCGCCCACGGCTGCTTGATCGACAAGGCCAACAAGCCATCCGGGGTCATCACAACTTCGGGTTGCGTCATGACAGAAGTGTAGGGAGACCTGAGACCGTTGTTTCTCTCGGAATCCGGAACCCTTGCACTCTCACCGAACATCCGGATGTGACAACCTTTACAGGTGAACCCAGCCCGCAAGGGCTGCGGGTACTGTGCTGTTCTGTGACACCCACGGCCCTTGCGGGCCGGGTTTAACAAGAGTGTCAGAATCCGTTGGCGCACCCTTTCCCGACTTTTCTCTTGCAACGCCAACACTGATGTGTTCTGATCAGGGACATGTCGAACACAGCAACACTTGAGATGCCGGTGACCAGCCCACCAAAGCTGCGCAAAGCAGGGGGGGGGGGCGCGCGAGCCGCTTCACTCGTCGCCGGTGCGGTGTTGCTCGGTTCGGTTGCGGTGAATCTGCTGCGCCCGCTGGCTGATGCGTCGGCCTCCGTGTATCCACCTGCGCTTGTCTTTTACGCGAATCAGGTGGAGTTGGCGCTCGGCCTCTGGCTACTATTGGGCCGGGCCAAGCTGACGGCGTGGACCGTTGCCATCTTGCTCTTTGCCAACTTCGCAATCTTGAACACGCTGGCCATTTGGAATGGCCAAAGCGACTGCGGCTGCTTCGGTGCCGTGAAAGTGAACCCTTGGTTAACGCTTAGTTTGAATCTGGCCATGTTGTGTTTGTTGTTGTGGCAGCGGCCAGGTTTGAACGAGCCGGAAGCGTCAGCGAGGGGTTTTCGGTTTTCCCTCCTTGTTGGACTGCTTATCACCGCACTCCTCGGTGCGGGTGCT
>JBBRME010000317.1:0-4059 GCA_038230995.1 Gemmatales bacterium | reverse complement strand
CTCGCGAACTCATGGAACGCTTGGTTCGACGGTGATGATCTGTCATGATTAGCATGAAATTACTCTTTTGTATTTTTGATCACCAAGTAAAGCGTTTCTTTTTCGGACGTACAGCTAAGCCAATCTACTGGCAGCAGGTCGATCATGCTGGCTTCGATTCAATCAGTACTTTGCCGAGATCGTCCGAGGTTACCAGCAGTTTTCGGAAAGTGATGCGGCTCAAACCAGCTCGACAAGTCGCGTCTTGTGTTGTCGGTTCGGCTAGAGGTTTTCAAGTCACTAGAGTTCATTACTTGTGCCAAAAACATGATCAATCACGCTTGGCAGATGATCGTGCAATGATCGACGACCAAGTTCTATCCAACTTATTTTTATAACCCTTTGTCAAAGTTCGCAATACACACAAATTATTCGCGAAATGATGACAGCCATTCAATATTACATGTCATAATCACATGTATATATAAGCCTTTTGTGCGACAGCCTAAAGCATTTGTCCGGTGACGAGAATGTCAACTCAACACCACTCAAGATGTAAGTTTGGTTGAACGCCGGCTTGAGTGGTGAAGGACGCGAGCAAACAACTCCTTACTCGCGTCGCTCTCCTCGCGAATCAGCACGTTCACGTTCTGCGGGGCAACCTTACCGATGGCTACGCACATCTCCTGAATGGCCGGAGTATGGCTGGAACATGCATCAGGCTAGCGGCCTTGAACGCCCGTGCAACCAGCTTGGTGAAGAAGTTGAGGCCGAGAGGCTTGATAAGTAGTCGAAAGCCCCTCGGATCATCACTTCAATCGCCGCAGCGGCGGTGCCTTGAGCTGGGTTGAGGATGACGGTTCGATCATCATTGACCTACATCCATCGGGCGAGTACTAAGGCAGCGGCTGAGAGAACGGCATGAACACGGTACTTACGGAGATGAACCTGCTTCGCTTCAGTTGTCGTTGTTTACGAATCAGTAGGTTTGTCAGAAGAAACATGTTGTTTTGGTTTGCTGTAGGTTGTGGATATACAATAGAGGTAGAGAACACCCAAGAATCGAACTATGCCGCTCTACGAATACGAATTGATTGACGATGAAGGAA
The DNA here is from genome assembly GCA_038230995.1 of Gemmatales bacterium. Lineage (GTDB taxonomy): Bacteria > Planctomycetota > Planctomycetia > Gemmatales > Gemmataceae > JALHQU01. Next base: position 2,971 of record JBBRME010000317.1, on the reverse strand, counting down.
ATGGTGGCGAACACTTTGAGCAGATGCAACGCATGGCCGATGCCCCGCTCACGCATCACCCCGAGACCGGGCAAGCCTGTCGGCGCGTCATCGGTCTTCCAAACGCTCCACGCACATGGACAGACTCACAGAGCAAATCCGCCACGAGTGATAGCAACCTCGAACGCCTAGGCTTCGCAAAGTACGTCCGTGGTGACAGTGGCAAGCTCGAAAAACGTTTCGGCAAAGGCCCTTCGATGTTGAAGAAACCACCCGCATCGGAGTGACTACTTTCGCTTTTTCTTCGGCTTCGGCAGGCCGATCGGCTTGCCCGTTGTGCGTCTCTTGGGTTTGAGCGTGGTTTTCGGGTAAAGCTCCGGCGGGATGGTTTGGCGTTTGTCCTCCACGACATTCGCCAGCCGCAAATCCAGCATCCGCTTCTGCAAGTCAACTCTGGCCACGCGAACCGAGACGCGATCCCCCAAACGGAACCGACGCTGGCTGCGACTACCCGTGAGTGATCGGCTTGTATCGTCGAAGTGGTAGTAGTCGTCCGTCAAGCTGGAGACGTGAATCAACCCTTCTGCAGGGAACTTCTCAGCCTGGGCGAAGAAGCCATACTCCGCCACGCCAGTGATCACGGCATCGAACTGCTCGCCAATACGAGTCGCTAGGTACTGCAAAATCCGCAGCTTCACCAACTCACGTTCTGCCTGCTCAGCCCGGCGTTCCGTCTTTGAGCAATGATCACCCAAAGCAATCAGTTCCGCTTCGTCGGCACTGGCCTTCCCGGTTTTGATCCATCGATCAAGCAGCCGATGAACCTGTAAGTCGGGATAGCGACGAATCGGCGAGGTGAAGTGACAGTAATCCGCACAGGCCAAGGCGTAATGTTCTTCCTGAATTGGGCTGTATGTAGCCTGCTTTAAACTGCGAAGAAGGGCAAAGTGGATGGCAGCGCGTTCCGGCTTGTCTGCCGTCTCGCTCAGCAGCCGCTGCAACTCAAAGCGATCCAGATACTTCTTGATCGGGTAGCCGAGTAACGCAGCGAACTGGCTGAAATCGTAGAGCTTTTCTGGTTTGGGTGCAGGGTGGACGCGACGTAGAAACGGCACATCCAACTTGCTGAAGTGCTGGGCGACGGCCACGTTGGCCGCGAGCATGAACTCTTCAATGAGCTGATGGCTCAAGTCGTTCTTTGCAAAGGTCGCACCCACCACTTTGCCATTTTCGTCGTACTGCAACACCGCTTCGGGCATCGATAGCTCTAGGCTCCCGCGTTGGAAACGCTTCTTGCGGAGAATCAAGGCGAGCGTCTTCATCCGGTCCAGCAATGCCCCAATCTCCGCGTTCGGCTCCGGTTCTGTGCCATCAAGGTGCGCCTGAACTTGCTCGTAATGGAATCGCTTAGTGGCTCGAATCGCCCCGTTGAAAAACTCTGTATGAGCAAAGCCACCCTCCGGCGTGATCTCCATTCTCACGCTGCGAACATACCGCAGCTTGCCTGCTTGCAAGCTGGCCAAGCCGTTGGAAATCAACTCCGGCACCATCGGGATCACCTTCTGCGGAAGGTAAACACTGGTGCCACGTGTGCGGGCCTCGTCGTCGATCTTGCCACCGGGTTTGATGAAGTGGGCCACGTCGGCAATGTGTACTGTCAGAATCCAGTAATTGGTCTTTGGGTCGATGGTCAGGCTGATCGCGTCGTCGAAATCTTTGGCATCAATCGGGTCGATAGTCACCACTAAATCGTTGGTGAAATCGGTTCGGCCATCCAGCACTTCGCGGAAGCTATCGGCCGTTGAACGGGCTTCGGCAAGCACGTCTTCACTGAACGTATCCGGGATGCCGAAGGCCCTGATCACGGTGAGCAGATCAACACCAGGGGCCGAAAGCGGGCCGAACACTTCGGTGATGACCCCTTCCCCGCGTTCGCTGCTCGTGGGGAAGCGGATGATCTCAATCTGCACTTTATCCTGCGAGCGCACTCCCTTGGCACCAGGGTCACCCACGCTGATGGAATGTGCAAAAACGGTGCCGTCAACACGGACATACACTTCGCCATCCCGCTCGAAATACGTGCCCACAAATGTCCGCGTGCCGCGTTCGATGATCTTGGTGATTTCTCCTTTGGCATTTTCGAGATTGGTACTTCTTCGGCTCAGCTTCACCAAAACGCGGTCGCCATTGGCGGCGTCCAGCTCTCGTCCATCGCGGATCAAAATATCCGGCAGAAAGCCTTCACCGGGTTTCGTGTCCAGACGCACAAATCCCTTGCCCCCAGCAGTGCGTTTGTAAGTGCCCAAGAGCGCACTGGATGTTTCGCCGAGCTTAAGTGTGTTGTTCCGCCCTTGAACCACTTTGCCTTCATGGACAAGTTCGCGGACTGTTTTGCGAAATTCCGGGTAGGTGTCTTCGTCGAGGTTCATCCTCTTGAAAAGCATCTTGGGCTTCAACGGGCTGTAACTCGGTCGGCCAAGAGCTTCGAGAATGAGAGTGGTCATATCTGTCATGAAACGATGCTCGTGAGGCGACACCCAAAGTGACACCGGAATGATACCGATGTTCCATGAATACTTTTTGCTGACTCCCGCGCTGTCAGGTTTGGGATGTGTCAAAAACGGCAGGATAAGCCAGCTCCAGCTAAGAAAATGTCTAACGACTGGGCGATGATTGATCATTCTTCAAGTTCGTCCATACTGTCTCGCTGTGTCTCGCTGCGTCTCGCTGCGTCTCGTGGAGGGGTGTGTGAAAACAGGCGAGACACAAGACGCTGAAAATAACCGGTTTGACCATGAGGTATTTAGCGTTCTGTTTTTGATTGTTGATTTTTGCGGTATCTATGATGACAGCATCGTTTCACACCCACCCCAACGAGGCAATTTCGGATGATCGACACCCCAGGCAAACCAATTCCCGTGACCGGCGCGACGCTGGCCGAGAAGATCACCAACGCAAAAAAGCAGCTTGATGCACACTTTATCGACATCGT
>JBBRME010000316.1:0-4071 GCA_038230995.1 Gemmatales bacterium | reverse complement strand
GTTCGCCCCAGCGAGCCACTGCCGACCAAGCCAACTGTGGTACCGACGCCGACACCACCGTTGCCTGCCGAGACACCCAAGCGACCGATGGTGATGCCAGAACCCGGTCTGCCAAAGCTGCCTCTGGCTCCCGATCCACCGAAAATGGACATCCCGAAGACCACGACGACGCCGTTGTTTCACAACTTCCAGAAGGGCAGCAGTGGAACATCCCAAGCGGAACCGGAACCAGAGATGCAAAGCATCAAGAAAACCGCGTTACTGATCGACAGTGGCCCGACAACAACTGTTGTTGTTCCACCAGAACGCGACGCTGATCGCATGATTGTGAAACCGCGTTGATTGGTTCTTAGCGAACCAACTGCGTGAGCTGCTGGGTTGCAGATTGAATTTTGAGTTTTTTGACCTGACGTGAGTTTGTCATGGTGAATTGTCGAACGTGGATTTTGTGCTTTGCTATGGCACCAGTCGTGATAGGTAGCGGTTGCGCTGCACTCACGAATCCCGTGGCCGATGGCATCCCCGTGCGCCGATTGCCTGCTGAAATTCTTGGCCGACCCAAAAGCGATCTAAAACCAATCCCACTGACGGTGTTACGCCAACGGGAGCAAACGATCTACACACTGGATAAAGGCGACACCCTAGCCATCGTCGCTGAAAAAATCCTCGGCGACGACGTCAATCAACCGCCCGTGCGTTTGCCGGATGCGGGAAACTCGATTGCTTCCGTCGGCTACCCAGTACCCGTGAACGAAGACGGCAAAATCAGCTTGCCACGACTACCGCTGATTGATGTGAAGGGTAAAACGCTATCAGAAGTCGAGAAACTCATCTTTGATTCCGCCAGTGGCAAAAACGGTGGACTCGAACTGGTGAACCCGAAGAACCCTCCACGTATCTCCGTGCAATTGCTGCAAAAGCGGTACTACACCATCACGGTGGAGCGGCAGGACGCGGTACCGTTTGTGCCGACTACTGGGTCGGGTGGCGCGGCCATAGGTTCCAACAAAAAAGGCAACTCGTACACCATCAAGCTACCCGCAGGCGAAAACGATGTCCTTCACGCCCTGAATGCCACCGGCGGTCTACCGGGGCTGGATGCTAAAAACGAAGTGCTGATTGAACGCGGTGTGTACGATCCGAACGAACCAGGAAAAAGCCGGACACGCATCCCGCTGCGGTTGTATCCGGAACAAGCACTCGACATCTGCGAAGCCGACATCATCCTGAAAGATGGTGACGTAGTGCGGATCGAATCCCGCGATACAGACACCGAACTCTACTACACCGTCGGTGTGGCCGGTTCCCGGCAATTCACCCTGCCACGCGACTACGACCTCGATGTGCTTCAAGCTCTCGTCGTGGCTGGTGCACCGATTGCAAACGGTGGTTTCTCGCAGAATGCCTTCGTCGCCCAGGCTGTGAATAGCGGGTTGGGTACACCTTCGCCATCGTTGGTCACAATCCTACGCCCCTTGGGGAACGGTCGGCAGGTTCCGATCCGTGTGGATATGCAATTGGCTCTGCGTGACCCACGAGAACGAGTGCGAATTCTCGCTGGCGACATCATCGTGCTGCAGGAACGCCCTGGCGATGCCACCGCTCGGTACATGACGCAAACGATCCGCTTCAACACAGCTGCTGAGACGATCCGTAGCGGATCGTTCACACAGAATGCAACCGGCAGCTTCCCGTGATGATTGCCCGGGATGGTGAGCGGCAGGAGTGCTTTTGCTGATTGGAGGGTGTCAGCCCTCCGCTCCAAGAGCAACGGCAGGAGTTCTGCCCGCTCACTGATAGAATGACGCTTCCTGATGTTGGAGCGTTGTCGCATGAGCCTTCCTTACCGTCCACTGTATCTCAATGGCCAATTCGTAGATGCCATCTCCGGCAAGCGGATGAAGGTCATCAACCCCGCTACCGAAGAAGCCTTCGCCGAGGTGGCCCAGGGTGGCCAAGCCGATGCCGCCAAGGCGATTGACGCCGCCGCTGCTGCCATGCCCGCGTGGATGAAACTCACGGCCTACGACCGCGCCAAGATTCTCAAGAAGACCGCCGAACTGATTCGCGAACGGGCCGATCAGTTCGCCAAAGACATGACGATGGAACAAGGCAAGCCACTCGTTGAATCCAAAGGCGAAGTGATGCAGGCGGCGGACACGTTCGAGTGGTTCGCCGAGGAAGGCAAGCGGGCCTACGGGATGCTGATCCCGAATAGTGCGCCCGGCAAACGGCACTTCACGTTGAAGCACCCGGTGGGCGTGGTAGCGGCTGTCGGGCCGTGGAACTTCCCGATGACACTCCTGTGTCGCAAGATTGCCCCGGCGCTGGCCGCGGGTTGCACCGTGGTGGCCAAGCCCGCCAGCCAGACTCCACTGTCGTGCCTCAATGTCATGCAGTGCCTGCACGATGCCGGGCTTCCAGCCGGGTGTGCCAATGCCATCATTGGCCCAGCTTCGGAGATCGGCGATGAGTTCATGCGGAACCCGATCGTCAAGAAAGTAAGCTTCACCGGCAGCACTCCGGTGGGCAAGCATCTCATTCGCCAGAGTGCTGATCATGTCAAGCGGTTGTCACTCGAACTTGGTGGCCACGCACCGTTCATCGTGTTCCCGGATGCTGACCCCGAAGTCGTGGCCAAGGCCGCAGTCATCGGCAAGTTCCGCAACAACGGCCAGGTCTGTATCAGCCCGAGCCGGTTCTTCGTGCACAAGGACATCGAGAAGAAGTTCACCGAAGTGGCCATTGCCGAAGCGAAAGCACTGCGATTGGGTAACGGGTTGGACGCCACCACGCAGATCGGCCCGATGTTCGAGAAGAAGGCGATGGAGAACACCATCGGCCTGATTGACGACGCCAAGGCGAAGGGGGCCGACTGCCTCACCGGTGGTGGCCGAAGCAGCAAGTTCGACAAAGGCTACTTCTTTGAGCCGACGATCTTGAAGAACCTGCCGATGGATGCCCGCGTGATGACTGAAGAACCGTTCGCGCCGGTGATGCCGATCATGGATTTTAGCAAGATCGACGATGTGATCGCACAGGCGAACTCCACGCCCTACGGCCTCGCGGCCTATGTGTTCACCAACGACATCAGCGTGGCGTTCAAGATGGCCGAGGGGCTGGAAGCCGGCATCATCGGCCTGAACGATCCTGTTCCCGCCACACCGCAATGCCCCTTCGGTGGCATGAAGGAATCCGGCCTTGGCCGCGAACTCGGCGTGATGGGCCTGGAAGCCTACTTCGAGACGAAGTACGTGAGCTTGAAGCTGCGGGATTAGGTCTTGGTGAACCGGCGACGTGAGTCGCCGGGTGTAAAACAACCCGGCGACTCACGTCGCCGGTTCACTAAATTCAGGCCAAAGATGACCACCCTCACCCACGATCCCATCGACTATCACGCAATCACCGAAGCGGTGCGGCGACCCAGATGTGGGGCGGTGCAACTGTTCCTTGGCACCGTACGCGACCTCACCGGTAGCGAAGTCACGGAGTTCCTCGACTACGAAGCCTACGCACCGATGGCCGAGAAGATGCTGGCCGAGATCGAAGCCGAGGTGCGTTCTCGCTGGACGGTTGGCGACATCGCCATGATCCATCGTTTGGGCAAGTTGGCCGTAGGTGATATCAGCGTGGCGATTGCGGTGAGCACACCGCACCGGGCCGAGTGCTACGAGGCCGGGCGGTACGCCATCGAAGCGCTCAAAGCCCGTGTGCCGATCTGGAAGAAGGACATCGCACCGGATGGTGCGACAGCCTGGGTGGGGTCGTGAGTGTGGTAGCGTTCACGGAACTGACGGTGAGCGATTGGCCACTCAGCGTGGCTTGGTACCGCGACGGACTGGGCTTCCCGGTGACGCTGTTGGATGAGTTGAACCAATTCGCCCTCCTCGGCAACTTGGCCCTCAAGCACGGTACGCCCAACCCCGGCACCACGTTGGTTCATGTTCAAGTGCCCAGTCTGTCGGCCACTCTCGCTCACCTTGCCACACTGAACATTCATCCTGTCGGTGAACTCAAGACCAGCCACGAAGGCTACACCCGCGCCCGACTGACTGACCCCGACGGCCACGG
>JBBRME010000315.1:0-4099 GCA_038230995.1 Gemmatales bacterium | reverse complement strand
GGCCGTACTACTTTCGCCCAGCATGAGCTTAGTGGTGAACCTGTTGTTCAAGCTCACCAAACTCGCGGCGGAGGCGCTGCACGGCAAGGGGTTCGACGTCGAGATCGTCGAGCGGCACCATCGCTTCAAAAAGGATTCGCCAAGCGGCACCGCCGTGGCCTTTGCCAAGATCATCCAGGACACCATGAAGCAGCAGCGCATTCTGCATGGGCGTGAGGGGCTGATCGGCGAGCGGACTTCGGACGAAATCGGTATGCATGCCATCCGCGCTGGCGACAACGTGGGTGAACACACCATCCTGTTCAGTACGCTGGGCGAGACGATGGAGCTGGTTCACAAAGGCTACAGCCGAGATAGCTACGCCCGCGGGGCACTGGCCGCCGCGAAGTTCCTGGCAGGCAAACCCGCCGGGCAGTATTCCATGAGCGATGTGCTGGGGTTGTAAATTTTCCCGACTTTCCTCTTGCAATGCTGTCGGGGTTCTGGTCAGATCCCGCACATGTCGTTTTCAGCAACACACATGATGACGGTGGCCAGCCCACCGCAGTTGCGCAAAGCCGGGGGGGGGGCGCGAGCCTCATCCGCTGGCTTGTTGCGGGGATTCTATTCACCGCAGGTTTGCTGAAGCTGATCGGTGTGCCAGCGTCGCCGTTTGCCCAGTATGGTTGGGTTTGGCAACCTTGGGTACAGTCGGCACTGGTGGTGTTTGAGTTTCTTCTAGCCGTCTGGTTGATTCTTCCGCACGGTCGCTTTCTCTCATGGCTGATAGCCATGCTCACCTTTGTTACATTCGCTGTCGTGTCTGGCTTTCTTGGCTGGGTTGGTCAAGCGAGTTGCGGCTGCTTCGGTGAAATTAAAACGAGCCCATGGTGGGTGTTCGGGTTGGATGTGGTGGTGGTGATACTGCTCATTTTCGCTAAGCCGAAATGGAACCGGCCAACTGAGAAGTCTGCTGCACTGTGGTTCGGCGGTAGCGTGCTGGCGGCAATCGCTGTGTTAGCAACAGTTCACCTTCGTTACGGAACGATCGAAAATGGAATTTCCTATCTGCGTGGCGATGAACTGATCGTGTCAAACCGAGTTATCGACTTCGGCAGAGGTGAGCGGAATACATATGTGACCCGCGAACTTATCTTTAAGAACAACTCTAATCGAGAGATCCGCTTCCTTGGCGGCACCAATGACTGTTCCTTCCGCCTGGGCGAACTGAACTTCATTCTGCGACCCGGCGAATCCCATACGCAAAAAGTGCTATTTCGATTGCCAAAAGAAAGCACTCCTGGCGTGCACTGCCGGGATGCCCAACTGTACACGGACTCCACTACGAACAAGGTGGTGACGTTGAAACTTTGCTGTCGTGTAACGGAGTGAGCAATTTCGCTCAATTGTCTCGGCAGCAACACCTGGGAGTGACGACCATGCGAAGTATTTTGAGCAAGCTGGTGCTGGCGGCATCAGTTCTAGCCATCGTAGGTGGTGTGATGCTGGCCCCCGTGCAGGACGCGAGAGCAAACCCGCTCATCCCATGTGAATGGAATGTACCACCGGCAGACAAATGTGACGGTTGGTGCCCATTGTTCTCGGGAAAGAAATGCGCGACAGCCTTAATTGGTCGCCCAGATGGTACCATCGGCCAGATTTGCGTCTGCGCCGTGCCACTCCCAGTGCCGAATCCAGGTGGAGAGTAAGCGCGTCAACTTGATCTTGTTATAGCAGGGCAGTATTGCATAACTTAGGTTGATCCACAAGATAGGCACTACCGATGATTTGTATACATTCGAACTGGTTGAGCGTGTTGCGCAAGCTGGCTTATGCTGCGGTAGTGCTTTTTGTCTTCCAAGCCGAAGCTTGCGCAGATTTTAACGAGGGCTTGCTACAACAGGATACAAACAACTGCTATCAAGCACTCGTTAAACATCACGACTCGCTTACTACATCTCATTCGCAGAAATCATATACCTATGAATTTTTGTGCCAGTACTACGGTGCTAATACCAAAAAGCCTTTCAGTACAGAGCGTTTCAAGTGTTTTCTCGATACGAATAACTTCGTCCTAACCGGTGACTCCATTACGCTCGTCTCTAGCCCATACCGTACCTTTGCCCTCAATCGATCAGGTGTTGATAATCCTTATTCAATTGCTTACATATCACAAATCTCGAGGACGCAACGCGAGAAATCTGAAATTGAAAAAGACGAACAGCGTGCCCAATTAGGCCATCCATCATTTTTAATGCGTCACCATGATGCCAGAATGCGATTTGGACAGCTGAAGTCATTCAGCGGAGATGGTGTTAAGTGTAGAAAAATTACTGCAGTTGGCGTTGGGCTTTATAAGCTCGAATTCGCAAATATTAACATGCCCAAACCTGATCAGCCAGCGCTCAAGTCGGGATATGTCATTATTGATAAAAGCAAAGACTTTGCCGTTGTTGAACATGAAATGAGCATAGTTTTAGCAGCCAACATCATCAAGCAACGCTGCGTCATCGATTATTACCCACTGGAAGAAGCTCTGCCACATACGATGAAGTCACTCCGGTGGACTGAATCAAGGGGTGGCGCAACTACTTACGACATTGACTTTAGTTTTCCGAACTTTTCAGTTGCTCCATTTCCAAAAGAGATGCTCACGCTTGAATATTACGGTGTGGCCGATCCGCTCCAGTCCGATGCGTGGCCCATCTGGCCGTTCATCTTGATCGGCATTGGCATCGTCGGCATCGGTGTCTATCTCTGGTTGCGTCGGCGGAGCCGGATTGCTGGAGGATGAATCATGACGCGTCGCACGGCCTTCACACTCGTCGAATTGCTGGTGGTCATCGCCATCATTGCGATCCTCATAGGCCTGCTGTTGCCTGCGGTGCAGAAGGTGCGTGCGGCAGCGGCGGGCCTCAGTTGCAAGAACAAACTCAAGCAGATCGCCTTGGCCAGCCACGGCTACCACGACGCGGTGGGAATGCTGCCGCCGGGCCATCGCAGCCTCGTGTTCGCTGAGGGGATGCCCTACACCGGCTGGCCTCTGGCTTTGCTACCGTACCTCGAACAAGAGCCGCTGTACCGCGTCAGCCAAGCGGCGTTCGTAACTTCGCCTATTTTCCAGTTCAACCCACCTCACGTGGGTATGATCACGGTTCTTAGCTCGTACCAGTGTCCGGCCGACCCATACAGTGGGCGGGTGCAGGTGTCCACGATCTTTGGTGTGCCGGTGGCACTCACAAACTACTTTGGCGTGGCTGGAACCAACGCGGTAGCGAAGGATGGAGCCATCTACAGCGACTCCAAGACGACGCTTTTGGCCATCACCGATGGCACATCGAACACGTTGCTCTTTGGGGAGCGGCCCGCGGCCAAGACCTTCAACCTCGGTTGGTGGTATGGCGGGTTGGGTTCGGACGGCAAAGGCACAGCAGAGATGCACTTGGGCGTGCGTCAACCAGGAGCCAGCTTCATGGCCATGACCTGCCCGCCGACAGCCCGACCGTTCGCACAGGCCAACTTCGAAGATCCCTGTTCGGCGTTCCAGTTTTGGAGTATGCACAGTGGCGGTGCCTACTTTGCCCTCGCGGACGGATCAGTCAGGTTTCTGCCGTACTCGGCGAACGCGATGCTGCCTGCGTTGGCTACCCGCAACGGCGGCGAAGTGGTTGGACTGCCGGAGTGATTACTTCCGCGTGGCAGAGATGACGTACGACCGTGGATGTTGGTCGTAATGCTCTGGGCGGACATCCTTGGCGTTGTTGCCGATGGCGACTTTCAACGTGTTGTTTTCGAGTGAGTAAATACCGAGTTGCCAGGTCTTGCCGGCGTCGTCGCTCCAGTCGAGAGTCATCGGCGTGACGGTGGCGTCGAAGCGGTACATCCCCTTGCGTGGTGGTTTGCCGACGTCGCCACCACCGGCGGTGCCGTCGTCCTTAAACCACCACGTTCGGTTTTTGTCTTTTGGTTCGTTCCATTCGCCAACAAGTTGGCTTTTCTCGTTGGCCGACTTCACCACCGACTTTGGACTAGGCGCAGCGACACAGAACGACGAAGTGACAAAAAAGACGAACAACCCAAGCAATCGCATGGGTTAACTCCACATTGATGTTGTTAATTT
>JBBRME010000314.1:0-4123 GCA_038230995.1 Gemmatales bacterium | reverse complement strand
TTCCGCCCGCCCTTGCCGGGTGAATCCCCCAGGTTCACTGTCGTCTCGCCGCCGCCGATGAAACAGATCGGGCCAGGCTGGCGGTCGGTCTGTCGAATCAACTTGGCATATTTCTGCGCGAGTGCCGTAGTGTCGCCATCTTCGAGACTGCCAAGTTGCACAACGCTGTAACCCATCTCCTGTGCTTTCTTCACGGATGCCTGCACCGCCACGGCGTTACTGCCGATGATGTGGTTCTCGATGTTTGGTCGAAGTGCTTTCATCGTCTCGTCGGTCGAAGTCAGCACATAATCCTGAACGCTGGGTGAACAGGAGTTCCACACGTCGAACTTCTTCAAAACCTCCACGGCCTCGGCGAACGTGGTCTCATCCACCGCTGTCGGGCCGGAGGCGACCACGCTCAGGTCGTCGCCCAACACATCCGAAAGAATTAGCGAGATGAGCCGCTTACAGGCGAACGCCTGCGCCAGTCGCCCGCCTTTGATCCGCGACAGATGCTTCCGCACCGTATTCAGTTCACTGATGGTGGCCCCGGCGGAACTCAGGGCCTTGGTGATGACCGACTTCTCTTTCAAGCTGACGGCCTCCACTGGTGCGGGCAACAACGCCGAACCACCACCGGAGATTAGGCACACGCCCATGTCGTCCGGCCCAGCGTTGCGGTAAAGCTCTAGCATTTGGTTGGCTCCCCACACGCCTGCTTCGGTAGGGAAGTTGGAGCCAGCGGGTCGAGCCGGGTGAAGTGTGATCGGGCCAATCTTGGGCGGGTGCCCTTCGGGTACGTTCACCAGGCCCACCAAGTTGTGCTGTGGAAGTGCATCCACTAGCGCTTGTGTCATGGCGGCCCCGGCTTTGCCACAACCCGTGACAAGAATTCGTCCCGTGTTGGGCAACGAGATTTGTTCCATTGCCTTGCGAACCAGCAAGGCTGGGTCAACGGCCTTTACCCCCGCCCACCAGATGGCTTGTGCTTCAGCTCGGTAGTCGCGTGGGGGCATCCAAATTCTCTGGGGGGCAATCCACAATCACCTCGCCCCGTTTACGGGGAGAGGTCGCTTGATGCGCGTAGCATCAAGCGGGTGAGGGGTCTTATTGACTTTGAATTCCCCTCACCCGGCCTTCGGCCACCCGCTCCCCTAAACGGGGCGAGGGAGTGAAAAACCAAATCCTCACTTCACCGACTTCTCCGGTTTCTTGGCCTTCAGAAGTGTCTCAAGTTCAATGCGAATCTCTTTGTTCTCGGCCGCCTTCTTGATGCCTTGATTCGCTTTGTCCAGCATGTCTTTTTCCATGTTGGGCTTCACCACTTTCAGGATTTCTACGAACCCTTTGCCCAGCACCTTCGCGGCATCGCCACCCAGGCCGAGGGTATGCTCCACTTCCAGGTCGCGGTACGTGAGGTCGGCCTTGGTCACGCTCGATTTGATGACGTAGTCCGGCAAGTTGGCCATCGGCTTGAATTCGAGTTTTTCGGTCAGTTCCACGGTGAGAGTCAGGTCGGCCCGGCACTTCGCCCGTGTTTCCCCGGCGTACAGCCGTTTGCCGAAGGCCCACATCTGCTGTTCGTACAGCACCTTGACATCCAAGCCGATGTACACATCGAACAGAGTCTTGTTCCCCTCCGCCCAGACGTCCTTGATTTTCAACTTGAGGGTGTCTTCCGGCTTGTCAGCCGTTAGGGTGACTTTCTTCCAGTGGCCGTCGTTCTTGGTGTCCTTCATCACTTTGGGGCGGAATCGAATCGCTCCCCGGCGTTCCCACTCGATGCCGATGGGCACTTCCTTTTGCACGCCCCAGCCGTCCGGAGCCTCAATCAGTGGCACGGGCAGGTTCTTGACCAGCAGTTTGGTGAACTGCTTCGAGAGAAACTCGGTATCGAACTTCACGTCAGCTTTTTGTTCCGCCGAGGGGGCTTTCACTTGCGCCAGCACCGTCGATGTAACTGCCAGCATGATGAAGATCAGTTTCATGAACAGCTCACTTTCTCCGGGAGGGCGAGGCACCTGCCGAGCCACAACTTTGGCTCTCCGGGAGCCTCGCCCTCCCAAAGATAGCGCCTGCACTCTCCCGATTCCGTTGTCTCTTCGCACTTTCCGATAGACAGTACGATTCTACCCTGAGTAACATCGCCGCACGAGGGCAACCCCCTCCGCACCTCACCCTCCCCCAAGTCGGAGTCGATTTCGATGCAACAACCGTCGTCAAATACACCACCCACCAAAGATGTGGTGGGCAAGAACGAGAAGTTCTTGTTCTGGTCGAGCTTCATGACGCTCATCGCCGCCGGTATCGGCTTCTCGGTTCGGGGCTTCGTGGTGCAAGACTGGGGCAACCAGTACGGCTTCACGCAAACCGAACTCGGCGGCATCTCCGGAGGGGGCCTCATCGGCTTCGGCATCGCCATCATCTTCTTCAGCTTTTTTTCGGACTTGTTCGGCTACGGCAAGATCATGCTCGTGGCGTTCCTGCTGCACCTCATGAGTGCCGTCGTCACCTTCGCAGCCACACCGGTGTTCAACTCGTCGATGGGTAAGGAGGGTGCCTTCATCTGCCTCAATGTGGGCATGTGGCTCTTCGCACTCGGCAACGGTACATGCGAAGCAGTGATTAACCCGCTGACGGCTAGCTTGTTCCCCAAGAACAAAACACACTATTTGAACATCCTGCACGCCGGTTGGCCACTTGGCTTGATCATCGGCTCGCTGGTGGGCGTCATTCTGGAAAACGTGAAGTTGACGATCCCATGGGAATTCAAACTGGGAGTGTTCCTGATCCCGGTGCTGGCCTACGGATTCATGATGTTCAACCGCCCGTTCCCACGCAGCGAGGCGAAAGCCGCTGGCGTGAGCGTGCCAAGCATGATGGGCACCGTCGGCTTGCTCGGATTCGCCGTTGCTGCTCTCTTCTTGGGTCTGGCCCTGCCGAACTTGCTCAATGCGTTGGGTTTCAAAGATGTACCACAGTGGGTGGGCTTTGCTGCCGCAGCAGTCATCTGGCTGGCGTACACGTTGTACAGCAAGTTCGCCGTCGGCAGTGTTCTGCTCGCCTTCCTGTACATCCTGCACGCGATGGTCGGATACGTCGAACTTGGCACCGACAGTTGGATTGGCTTGATCTCCGGGCGAGTTCTGCAAAGCAAAACTCTTGGCCTCGTGGCCTTCATCTGGACGAACCTCGTCATGTTCGGTCTGCGGTTTACGGCCGGGCCAATTGTTCACAAGACCAACCCGATTGGCTTGCTCATCTTTAGTGCGGTGATGGGAATCATCGGTCTGTACCTGATGGGTCTACCGCAAGTTGATTCCGTCTGGTTGTGGATTGGTGCCGTCACGGTGTATGGCGTCGGCAAGACGTTCTACTGGCCGACACTGCTGGGCGTGATCTCCGAACGCTTCCCAAAGGGTGGGGCATTGGCACTGGGATTGTCGGGCGGCATCGGCATGTTGAGCGCTGGCCTCATCGGCACACCCGGCATCGGCTACAAACAAGACTTTTCAACAGTAGATGAACTGCAGAAGAAGGACGACCAAACTTACAACCGCTACGCGGCCCGATACGGCGACGACGACAAGAACGGCAAGTATAAGAAAGGCGACTTTAAGAAAGACGGCTACCCGGTGATTACTGGGCTGATGCCAAGCTTGGTACCACCCGTTGCAGGCCTGGATAACGCCAAGCTCAAAGTGTTCGACGATTGGAGCGCTATCAAAGGCAAAGAGAAAGCACTGAAAGCCGAAGAATTTCTCAAGCCCGAAGATCGAATGACCACGCTAGATAAGGATCTTGCAACTGTGGCCAAGGAAAAAGCCGCAGGCAAACCCGTAGGCGAAAACCTCGAGAAGAGCCTGAACGAACTGAAAGCCTGGTGGGACAAAGATGGCATTCTGAATTACGAAACGGATGCCCCGGCCCTGGAAAACGCCCGCCTTGTGGGGGCTAAGCAAGCCCTGACGTGGACGGCCTTTGTGCCCGTGGCTCTTGCTATCGGATTCATCATTCTCTTCCTGTACTTCCGCTTCACCGGTGGGTACAAGCAGGTGGTGCTGGAAGGCGGTACTGCGGGGCATTGATACCGTGCACGGTGAGATGAGTTTTCCACCTCTCCCCTTGAGGGAGAGGTCGC
>JBBRME010000313.1:0-4213 GCA_038230995.1 Gemmatales bacterium | reverse complement strand
GGCTGGGCGACGTTCGTTTCGGTCAACTCAGCCTGCCGCTGCTGCTCGTCTTCCGCTGTGAAGGTGGGCGGCGGGTAGACGAAGCGGCTCAAAGGCTGGTCGAACGCTCCAGTCAGGGCGGAGTCGGCGCGCTCTATTGGTGCGGCTATGGAGATGCAGAGCCGCCTCAAGCTATCCAGCAGCTCTTAGCTCACGCCCGTGCACATGGGAGACAGGCGTACTACGTACCTTCCTCCGGCTTCGACGATCTGATGCGTCGAATCGCCCTTCACTCTATTGAGCCGACGGAAGCAAATGCGGCGTGGCGTGACCAGTTGACGAAAAGTTCGGCCTCACCTCTTGATTCGACTGCTGATTTTCAGATTTCACGAGGCCCCACGGTTGGGCTCATCAAGAGCAATGCGTTTCTTCTCACTCCTCCCGGCGAAGTCTACGAATTTGATCTCAAGGTATGGCCTGAGAAAGGAAAGGTTTGGGAGTATTTCGAAGCCGTCACGGCGGGCAAGCAGATCATCGCCGCACCATTTCGGAAGGCCTACGCGTTCGGAACAATCGATGACATTAGAGCGGCCTTCGCCGAAAGGATTGCAGGCCAAGTCGAACGCGTTCCGATAAGCGATGCAGATCTAAGATTCGAAGACGGGGCAATGGTTTCGCTGATTCGAAGAACGCTCATTAGGTCGATGGCCGAAAGGGCCGACGTGATGACGGATGGCAGAGAGATCATGTGGGAGAAAGCGACCTATGAACGGCGCACGGTCAGAGGCGCACAATACCTAATTCATCACGCCGTGGTGCTTTACTTAAGAAGAGTTTCGGGAAAGAACTACATCGTGCTGAAGCCAACAGTGCGAGTCGAAAGCGCTACTGGCGCAGACGTTCCGAACGACGTTGAGCGCGATCTCAAGCTTGGCATCTTGGGCTACCAACACAACGATAAGTTCAACGCAGCACTTGAACGTTGGAGGAAATTGCTACTTGCGGATGACACGCATGAGTTTCCGCCGAACTGCGGTTCGCCGTTCAAGTTCAAGATAAAGCATGTTCCCGCGTTCGCCGAGGTGATGGGCGTACAAGGAAATCGCGCAATTTGGGTCAAAGACGCTGTGCGAACGACGATAGTGCACTCTGCCGTCGAGTTGAAAGAGCCCAACCTGTTGTTCTCAAACTCGACAGGCGACGGGACAGTCCAGGACAGTCATCCCGTGAGAGGCATTGTTCAAAACAAACCTTTCGACTATGCGCTGACGGCGAGGAATCTGACGACGTCTGTCAACGTCGCTGTGATTTGTCCCGCACCAGAAGCAAGGAAACTCAGCGGTTTTCTTCATACGCTTCAGCAGTCAATCCGTCCCGGAACCTCGGAGTCTGATTTCCTGCTTCCATTTGATGGCTTCCAAAGCGCGTTTGCTACTCCGCTCCAAATACCCGCACCTGGCGACAATCTTTGGTTGACGTGCCCCGAGATCAATTCATCGTTGGATTCCCAACGTGGCGCTCTCCAACTCAGCCAGAACATCAGCACGTGCCTAAGCACGTTGAAGGCAGCCGCTCTGCCGAACGTCACCATCGTGTTTATTCCAACTCGATGGGCCCAATGGAGATCCTTCGAAACTGATACTGAGCGTTTTGATCTGCACAACTTCATCAAAGCGTTCTGTGTTCCTCAGGGCATCGCCACGCAGTTTCTTGAAGAAGACACGCTGGAGAATCCACTTCAGTGCCGGATTCGTTGGTGGATATCGCTTGCACTCTATGTGAAGAGCATGCGAACTCCTTGGGTGCTTTCGTCGCTTGATAAAGACTCTGCGTTTGTTGGCCTAGGAATCAGCCTGGATCGTAAGGCGGATAAGGGCAATAAAGTGATCCTAGGTTGCAGCCACCTCTACAACGCTCAGGGGCAAGGGCTTCAGTTCCGTCTAAGCAAAATCGAGAATCCAGTCATTCGGCGGAAGAATGCGTTCATGTCCTTCGATGATGCCCGGCGGGTCGGCGAAACGATTCGCCAACTATTCTGGGAATCACGATTTCGGCTGCCGAATCGGGTAGTCATCCATAAGCTCACGCACTTCACTGACGACGAAAAGAAGGGCCTCCATGCCGGTCTTTCAGGGGTCAACGAAATCGATCTGCTGGAGATTCACGTGGATGAAGCCCTTCGATATCTTTCGTCAATTCCGTTAAGCGATGGAAAGTTCAAAGAAGACGGTTTTCCGGTCAAGCGTGGTACGTTGATGCGACTCGACCGCGATAGCGCCCTGATGTGGGTGCACGGCGTTTCCCGCGCTCTAGATCCGCAGCGGAAGTACTACCAGGGTAAGAGACGAATCCCAGCTCCGTTGGTTATCCGACGGCACTCGGGGCGTTCTGACTTAATGATGATCGGCGAGGAAATCCTTGGGCTGTCGAAGATGAACTGGAATAGTTTCGATTTGTACACCAAGCTACCTGCGACTGTGGAGACTTCACGACAAATTGCCCGCATCGGGTCTCTTCTGGAGCGGTTTGGCAGCTCTTCTTACGACTACCGGCTCTTCATGTAGCGAAGCCCCAGAGTTAAAACACAACCTCTTGCGTGTTCGAGTAAGGGTCGTAAAGGACGTTGTGCAGCCTTGACCATGTCCGATAAAATCTGTTATCAGAAGTGGTGATACCGGCAAGCTGGCATCGTACTGGCTATTCCCGGCGGTCGGGCTGATGGAATCCATAGAAGGGGATCTGGATGAAAAAGCTCATCATCACTGCTTGCGTTGGGGTTGGACTCGCAGGCGTCGCGTTGATGCTCGCGCGTTGGGCTGTTCCGGGAATGCGTTCAATGAAATCTAATGAAATCAGATCCGTGCATTCTGCGAGATCCCGTTCCGTTAACCCTCTGGGCTTATCGGAATGAATAACGTCGTCGCCGTTCAGCGATCGCTCCCACCCGTCCTTCTCGGTTCGGTCACTCCTGCGAATCGACAACGAGTTGAGAACTTCTTCTTTTCTGTAGCAAGTATCTTCGAGGCTTGGGTGAACCGGCGGAAGTCCGAACACACTCGCCGTGCGTACCGCGGCGATGTGATGGCCTTCGTTCAGTTCATGGAATGGAGATGGCCAGAAGATTCAGTTGAAGTGCTCTCGGCGTCGATTCTTGACGTGCAAGCGTTCAAGAATAAGGCTCTACCGGGTTGGTAGTGGGTAGGGGCGGAAAATGGGGGGATGCAGGACAAGGAACTATACGCTCAGATTCTTGGGATCCGGGAGCCGTGGTGGGTGGACCGGGTTGAGTTGAAGTTGGTCGATGGGGAGGTTCAGGTTTGGCTGGCACACGGCGAAGGCGAACAATGGCCTTGCGGCGAGTGTGGCAAGTCCTGTCCTCTTTATGACCATCAGGCGGAACGGCGCTGGAGGCATTTGGATACCTGCCAGTTCCGCACGGTACTGCATGCGGCTCCGCCCCGGGCCGACTGCCCTGAGCACGGCGTTCGGGTCGTGAAGTTGCCCTGGGCCGAGGCGGGCAGTCGTTTCACGAAGATGTTTGAGCGACTGGCAATCGACTGGATGCTTGCCGCCAGCCAGTCGGCAGTAGCCGAACGTCTCGGCCTGACCTGGGATGAGATGCATGGCATTCAGCAACGAGCGGTGAACCGGGGTCTGAGCCGACGCAAGGCGGAGGTAGTCGGGCGAATCGGCGTAGACGAAAAGGCCTTCAGACGTGGCCACAACTATTTCACGCTGGTCAATGACCTGGACACCCCCCGGGTTCTTTTTGTGAATGAAGAGCGCACCACCGCCAGTCTGAACGAGTTCTGGACTTCACGGACACCCGAACAACTGGCCGCTATCAAGGTCGTCGCGATGGATATGTGGGCTCCGTATTTCCGCTCCGCCGTTGATCATTTACCCGGTGCGCATGACAAGATCGTGTTCGATAAATTCCACATCGCCCAACACCTTTCCGACGGTGTCGATCAGGTCCGTCGCAAGGAACACAGGCACCTCAAAGCTCGTGGCGACGACAGCCTGAAAGGCACTCGTTACGACTGGCTCCGTAACCCCGTCAACATGGACCCGAAGGATCGCAGAGAATTCGCCGCCCTGCGCGGCAGCAGCCTCCAGACCGCCCGCGCCTACGCACTCAAGGAGACCATGATGTCCTTCTTCTCCTCCATCTACGAGCGACCCGCCCGTAAACACCGTAAACACTTTCACTGGTGGTTCAGTTGGGCCGTCC
>JBBRME010000312.1:0-4239 GCA_038230995.1 Gemmatales bacterium | reverse complement strand
GTTCCGGCAAGACATCTGCGCTACGAACGGACTTACGCAGGATGAGCTACTTGGCATTCTGCGGTCGTAGTTCGGTGGGTTGATTTTGTAGGGCGGTACGAGGCTCTGCGAGTGCCGCCGAAAGGTTGAACTCTGGCGGCACTCGGAAGCCTCGTACCGCCCTACTTCGTATTCTGCGGTCGTAGTTCCGCAGGCAACCAGGCCGGGTATGGCAGTTCACGAGTGAAGTTCACAAGGTCGGTCAATTCCTGCTCGCTCAACTCAGGTTGGGCTGGCATGTTGGCACTGTGCAGGCCGAACTTGAAGAGACGGGCCGTCTCGAAACCATCGCGTACAAAGTGCCGATCACGGTCGGTCAGGTTCCGCACCCGGTACGGGATGCCCCACACGTTGTAACGGTACGTCGGCGTGCTGCCGTAGTTCTCGTGGCAGGTCACGCAACCGGTTTTTGCTGAACCGAACAACGCCGCACCGCGGCGGATGGAGTCGGTGTACTCTGGCGTTACATCATCCGGGCGATCAGCGACGGCGAGTGTCCACGGGTTCGGTTCGTCAGCTTTTGTCCAGTCGTCGAGTGCCTTTTGGAGTGTTCGCTTGGCCAAGGCGTCGTAGTCCGGGTTGGGGTTACCTTCCAGGTCAAGCACTTCACGTAAAAGAACTGCTTCCACTTCTCCACGCAGGCTGAGGTAGATCACGTAGCCAGCGAGGGCCGAGTTCTCCGCGTCGCTCAATCCGCTTCGCCCCATGCCAGGTACACCGGGCAAGCCGAGTTTCATCACCCGTTGCAAGTCGGCCATCCTTGGGCGACCGGTGGCGTGGCCCATTCCCGTGACCAACTTGAATTTGCCCAGGCGGAAGTCGCGTGGCATCGGCTCGCTGAACATCCCCGTTGGCCCACGACCATTGCCGGTGGCACCGTGGCACTGCACGCAACTGTTCTTGTAGCGTCGCACGGTGCCTTGCAGTATCGCCGAATTGAGATTCAACCGGTTGGCTTGCTCATCGCTGATGTTCAAGACGATCGGTGTGGTGGGTGTGCCAAAGGTGCGATCCAGTGTGGCGGTGATCGCTTTCTGCTGGTCTTCGCTCAAGTTTGCGGGATCAAGAACCTCGCCACCGATTGCAGGGAACGTTCGAAGGAATTCATCGAACGTGCTGGGGTCGAGTCGAGTGTTCGGCAGCACGGTGGGATTGCGGACGACGATGACGTCCTGTCGCGGTGGATACGGATAGCCACCGTACTCCTCTTCTCCGTTTGAAGAGCCAGAGCAACCTACAAAAAAGCACAACGCGGCTGCGATGATTGCCAATCGCCATCCGCGTTGAAGTATGTGCATGACTTAAACAACCGCTTACAGCACCCCGAGGTGCCGGGTGAGATAGTCGGTCAGCGTGAATACAAACTGCAAGCCGGTAAAGAAGAAGCTACTAGCCACCACGAGCCACGTCAGCTTGTCGGCCTGCTTGAGTTCCATGAAGAAGTAGCCGACGATGCACATCTGCACGGTGGCACAGACAAGGCTTGCGAGAACCTTGAATGGCCCTAGATCCGAAAAGCCGATGAACAACGCCAACAAGGACAAACCAGCCAGCACAGCGAATACAGCCAGCGTCTGGCTGGTGGGTGGCACGGTGTGCGCGTGCGTCTCTTCGTCGTGGCGTTCAGTGTTCGTCGTATCGTGTGCGGAAGCCATGAGTCTTCTCTGTTAGTAGTTCGCATCCTGTACGCCGATCTCGCCGAGATCGGTAATCCAACCGGCTTCGGCGAAGTCGCGCTTACAACGCTTAGTGCCCGGCGCTGTGCCCGCTGGCCAGACCAATGGCCATCTTGAACTGCTCGACGGCATGACTCGCCGTGTGGGTCCCTGCGAGGTAGAGCAGCGGCAGCACAAACATCCACACCATATCCACGAAGTGCCAGTAAAGGCTCAGCGTTTCCACGTAGATGTATCTGCTCTTGAAGTCAAAGAAGCCCATGTAGGCGAGAATGATCTGCCATGTCAGCAAGCCCAAGCCCACCAGCATGTGCAACACGTGCAGTCCGGTAATACCGTAGTAAAACATGAAGAAGAGCTGCACACGGTTCGGGTCATAATCCTTACCGGCTTCACCTTTGAACGTTGGGTTGTGGTGCAAGACCACTTTCAGGTTCTCGTTGAAGTTGTTGACGAGGTACTCCGGGTTC
The DNA here is from genome assembly GCA_038230995.1 of Gemmatales bacterium. Classification (GTDB taxonomy): domain Bacteria; phylum Planctomycetota; class Planctomycetia; order Gemmatales; family Gemmataceae; genus JALHQU01. The sequence goes on along the minus strand of JBBRME010000312.1, from coordinate 2,054 downwards.
TTCGCCTTTTCCTTGATGACGTTCTCCGCAGCTTCAGCAGTGAGTGCCGTGTTGCCGGGGATCAAGCCTTCCACGTAATCGAGTTGGTACTCGCGTGCCTTCAAGCCAAGGAACACCGCACCAAGTAACGTGGTGAGGATGAGATTGCGGATCAATCCCTTGCGGTTGCTGGTGTAGGCTGCGCGGATAGCAAGCGTGATCGTCAGGCTGCTTGTCAGCAGCAGGAACGTGTTCACACTGGCGATGCCCACGTTGAGGGCGGCGCTACCGGCTTCGAAGTCCTTCGGGTACCAGATACGGTAGGCGGTGTACGCACAGAAGGCCCCACCGAAGAACAGCACTTCCGTAACAAGGAACAGCCACATGCCCAGGCGAACCGTGGACTGCTGCTGCCCCATGTTGTTGAAGTGGTGCGCGACTGGCCCGTAGCTTTTAGCTGGGGTCGATTCGGTACTAGTGGCCACTCTTCACCCCCGCCGTTGCTGAGTAAGTACCGTTGTTCTTGCCATCGTTGCTCAGGCTATCCACAATGCTCAACCCGTCCTGGACGCCGTATTCGTATGGTTGGAAATACACGGTCGGCGTCTCGGGGAAGTTGTGTGGATCGGGCGGACTATTGGTCTGCCATTCCAAACCGGTGGCTTTGTACGGGTTGTTGCCCGCCTTCTTACCAAAGAACAAGCTCGCGGTCAGGTAGAAGATCGGCATCGCGTAACCGAGGCCCTGCACATAAGCGGCTGCCGTACTCAGCACGTTGTAGATCTGGAATTCTGGTGGATAGTTCGGATACCGGCGTGGCATACCCAAGTAACCCACAACGAACTGCGGCAGGAACGTCAGCGCGAAGCCTACGAGCATGACGATGGCCGCCAGACGGCTCCAGAAGTCGCTGTACATTCGCCCGGTGATCTTCGGCCACCAGAAGTGCAGACCAGCTTGCCAGGCGAACATCATCCCACCCACCATCGTGTAGTGGAAGTGCGCGACAACGAAGTAGGTGTCGTGCAAGTGGATGTCCGACCCCATCGTACCGAGGAACAACCCCGTAAGGCCACCCACGGTGAACAGCACGATGAAGCCCAGCGTGAAGATCATTGGTGCCTGGAAGGAAATCACTCCGCCGTATAGCGTGGCCGTCCAGTTAAAGACCTTGATGGCACTTGGCACGGCCACCAACATGGTGAGCAATGCAAACACCATGCTGAGGTAGTAGCCCTGCCCGGCAAGGAACATGTGGTGCCCCCATACGAGGAAGCCCACCACGGCGATACCAACGGAGCTCCAAGCCACGGCCTTGTAGCCGAAGATGTTCTTGCGGCTGAAGCACGTCAACACTTCGTTGATGACGCCCATCCCCGGCAGAATCATGATGTACACAGCCGGGTGACTGTAGAACCAGAACATATGCTGGAAGAGCAGCGGATCGCCGCCGATGGTCGGGTCGAAGATGCCGATGCCGAAGAGTTTCTCGACGGCCAGCATCACCACGGTCACGGCCAGCACCGGCGTAGCCAGAATCTGGATCACGCTGGTGGCATACATGGCCCACACGAACAGCGGCAGGCGGCTCCAGGTCATCCCTGGGCAACGCATCTTGTGAACCGTGGCGATGATGTTGATCGCCGTGAGGATCGAAGAGAAGCCCGTGATGAAGATGCCCAACCCGGCATAGATCACGTTGGTGTGGCTGTACTTTGACGAGTACGGTGGATACAGCGTCCAACCCGTGTCGAGGCCACCGACAAGAAGCTGATAGACGAAGAACATTGCACCCAAGAACCAGACGTAGAAACTGGCAAGGTTCAACTTGGGGAAGGCCATGTCCTTCGCACCGACCATCAACGGCACAAGGAAGTTCCCTAGCACACCCGGAATCACCGGGATGAGAAAGAGGAACAACATGATCGTGCCGTGGGCAGTGAACGCCTTGTTGTACTGGTCGAGTTCCAGAATCGCCCCGGTGGGGGTGATCAAGTTCGTTCGCACCAACCCGGCGGCAATACCACCGAAGAGGAAGAACACCGACACGGCCACGAGGTACATCAAGCCAATAC
>JBBRME010000311.1:0-4253 GCA_038230995.1 Gemmatales bacterium | reverse complement strand
GAAGCTTCGTGCCCAAAGGTGGACTCATGACGCGAATGACGAAAGAGATGTCGCTGGTGCTGCTCGGCTCGGGCATTCTCACCGCCGGGTACTTCCTCGTGCCTCAGACCGAAGAGGCCATGGAAGCCAAAGCCGAGGAGCAAGCAGCTAAACGAACGGGTCACGGCTCGAATTACCACCGTAGCGGTGGCTTCTTCCTGTTTATCCACAGCCCTGGATACTCGGGCAATTCGATGGGTCGCCCAGCGGCTTACAGCGCTTCCACACGAGCCGGTGGCTTCGGTGGATTTAGCAAGTCGTTCTCGGGCGGCGGGTCGTAATTTCATGCGACGACAGTCGATGGAACCTCGACCGAACTGGCAGAAGAAGGTCGAAGAACTCGGCCTCCACTTTCACACCGCCGATGGCGTTCCCTACTGGGACGAATCGGCGTGTTACGTCTTTTCGAAATATGAAATCGACACCATCGAGCGCACCACCTACGCTCTCTGGGAGATGTGCCTCGAACTTGTACAGCACGTCATTGATGAGAAACTGTTTGCGCTTTTTTTGATCCCGGAAGAGTACGAAGAACTCGTTGTCCGCAGTTGGGACGAAGACTGGCCAAGTGTCTATGGCCGCTTCGACCTTGCTTACGATGGTGTCGGCCCGCCGAAGATGCTGGAGTTCAACGCCGATACACCCACTGGGCTCGTGGAAGCCAGCGTGGCCCAGTGGCACTGGCTGAAGGATATCGAACCACACGGCGACCAATTCAACAACATCCACGAACGGCTCCTCGAAGCCTGGCAACGTGTCCGAGAGATCAACAATAAGCCGTTGCACTTTGCGGCCATTGAAAGCAACGTCGAAGATTACATCACCACCGAGTACCTACGCGACACGGCCACGCAAGCCGGCTTGGAAACCTATTACCTCGATGTCGAGGCCATCGGCTGGGACAAGGATAAGCGATCCTTCGTGGCCCCCGGCAATCAGCCGATTCGCAATATCTTCAAGCTGTACCCGTGGGAGTGGCTCTTCCAGGAAGAGTTTGCAAAGCACATTCCCAATTCGAACACGAAGTGGATCGAACCACCTTGGAAGGCCATCCTGAGTTGCAAGGCGATCTTGCCGTTGCTGTACCAACTGAATCCCGATTCGCCGTTCTTGCTGCCGGCGTGGTTCGAGCGACCCGAGGGCGGTAGCTTCGTTCGCAAGCCGATCCACGCCCGTGAAGGGGCGAACATTCAGGTCGTAGTCAACGGGCAGGTTCAACTGGAAACCGACGGGGCCTACGACACCAGCGCGAGTGTTTACCAGCAACTTGCAGCATTGAAACCGCAGGATGGCAAATACCCGATCATTGGTAGTTGGGTCGTCAACGGCTGGGCCTGTGGCTTGGGCATCCGCGAAGACGATCAACTGGTTACGCAAAATACAAGCCGTTTCATCCCACACCGAATGAGCGACTGACCATGCTTCGAACCATTGAAAGCTCCAGTGTCGATGCGGATACCACTGCGTATTTGCGCGGGATCCAACGCAACGGTGGTCGTGGTGCTGCCGGGCTGTACCTGAGCGGCAAGAAGCCAAACGCAGCCATTTACTTCATCCTCGGCCTCATCATCCTTCCGCTGTTTTTGTGGATCGGTTACACCACGAACAAGCCCGCTTGGGCGAACGCACTCATCCAAACGGCTGGCTTCATGCTCGGCGGGTGGTTCCTGCTTGCTGCAATGCGACTGACCATCTTCAGTGGAAAGTCGCTTGGCAACTTCTTCTACTTCGACCCGAACCGAGTCTACATTGGCACGGGCGACCAACTCAAGTACGCAGAACTGGGTGAAGACATTGATGTCAACGCCATAGGCAACGGTGGACTGAACTTTGAGAGTGAAGCTGGGAAATTCCAAGTTGGTGTGCCAGGTGCCAACCTCGCAAATGTGGTGGTGGAGTACTACGAAGCCCTGAGCAGCTTTGATGAAGATGAAGAAAACCGCTGGGGTAACCTGAGCACAGCCGAACGTGGGGCGATGGCCAAGTACCTCATGCGGCACGGCAGCCTGCCCACAGACATGAGCGAAATCGAACTTACCTCGGACAATATTCCCGATGAAGTTCGCCCCATGTCAAGCTTTTCGCTTGGTGGATTGCGTTATCTCGTCATCCTCGCTCTCGGTGCGGCGGCGTACTTCTTCTTTTGGTTTACCAACATCCCGATTCATGAAGGAAGTGCCTATGCAACTGCGAAGTCTGGTGGCCCGGCAGCCATGCGGGACTACTTGCTGAACCCAAACTATACCAACGAAGAGCACCGCCAAGAGATCACGAAACTCCTTGCAGCAAAGTACGACGCCCCCATTGAGAAGATTCGTAGCAACACCGGCACAGAGCCACTCCTACGCGATTCGTTTCTTCAACTCGTTGACACGCTGCGTGGCCCGGATACGCCTGCAGTGTCGTTGGACATCTCCACCAATGACCCAAATGGAGATAGTTCTTGGGCGAAACGGCTGCGTGAGCGACTTGCCGACGGCTTGGGAAATACGGTTGGCAAAGAACACATCGTGTTCGTTGCAAAGCCAACAGACAAACCCGCACTGATCTCACTCGCCTACAGTTCGGATGTCGGCATCATTCGCTACCGCATCGAGTTACGCAAATCACCGGACGACGCGGAGCCATACTTCAGTAAGGAGTGCGTCTGTCCGCCTAGCCCACCAGGAATCAGCGATTTGACGACGGAATTGATCTACCGCGACCTCATGTTACGCATGATTGGCGAAGTACCTGCTGCTGCGCCGCCGCTTGCTGCTGAAGAAGGCGACTGGTGAGCCGACCTCGTATTGGACTTCGTACCCAATTGGTTTGGCCGTTGGCGTTGCTGCTGGCGCTCACGGTAGCGCTCTCACTTTGGAGTGTTTGGCAAGCCAGTGAGCAAGTGAAGGCAAATGCCGACGCCGAACTTGCAACATTGATGAGCACGCTGACCCGTCCACCATCATTCCCGCTGACCGATGCGGTTCTCGGAAAGATGAAATCGCTCACTGGTTGTGAGTTTTTACTCGTACGCACTGGTGGTACTTCATCAGGCACCGCAACAAGTACGGACTTGCCCGAGTCAACAGTCTATCGCTATACATCGTTCGACTTTCCAGAATCACATCCGAATTTCGGCTCCAAACTTTGGGTCGGTTACCCGACATCTCGTTGGCGCGAACGGCAGTTGGAAGCCATTCGCGCTCCAATGATTTTTGGCGTAGCCGTGGTCGTGGCGATCTTGGTGTTAATCCTGTTGAGTTCTCGCATTGTAAACCGGGTTCATCAGCTCAAAGAGCAGGCAGAGACCATGCTTCACGATGGCGAAGGGAGTGCTCCAACGGAAGTGAATGATGAATTGGGCGATCTCCAACGGGCAGTGACAGAGACCTCCACTCGATTACGCAGCTACCAAAAGCAGCTTCAAGAAACAGAGCGGTTGCGAGTCCTCGGGCAGTTCAGTGGCGGCTTGGCCCATCAACTCCGTAATGCTGCAACAGCAGCGAAGCTTTCGGTGCAACTCTCGATGCAGGAAACACCGCCGGATAAAGAAGCTCTCCTCGTGGCACTCCGGCAGATGCAGCGCATGGAGTCGATGCTTCAGCAGTTCCTGCAAGTTGGCAAACCGGTCAGTGACAACACAATGTCACTGCTCAACTTGAGCGACGTTGCCCAGCAAGCGATGGAGGGTTATGCAGCACAAGCCAAGCACTTGGGTATTTCACTGACAGTCGACTGTCAGCGTAACGACGATCGCCCCGGCCAAGCGCTAGCGTTGTGTCACCTTGTGGGGAATTTGCTTGGCAATGCGATCGATGCCGCTGGCCCGGGGGGTGCTGTCGAGCTTCGCTGTGTTCGCAATGTTCTCGAAGTGATCGACTCTGGAAGCGGCCCATCTGAATCGGTTCAAACCAAGTTGTTTGAGGCGTTCGTCACGTCAAAACCCCAGGGGATCGGCTTAGGTTTAGCGGTGGCCAAGCAAGTGGCCGAGGCCCACGGTACGGTGGTAGAGTGGTTCCGACGTGATGGCCGCACTGTGTTTCGGGTTAACTTTTCGCTGGCAGACTCAACCGTTGATCCAGCCCGCCCACGTTCATGAGGAACTGCAAGAACTGATCCAGCAGGCCGGTCATCTGGCCGGTGCGGCCACGCACACGCAACTGCTTGGCATCCACTGTGACGCTTCCACTCAGGCCGGTCATCTTGATTTCAACCGTCGATCCGCCGTCGGT
>JBBRME010000310.1:0-4346 GCA_038230995.1 Gemmatales bacterium | reverse complement strand
GCCTCGCCGCTCTACATCTCGGCGACGGAAGCGGCCAAGGTCGCTCCGATCACTTCCGATCCCCCGGCTCACGATGCCTTCACGCGGCTTTTGCACCGGCTTGAACCCGACGCCGAAACGCTCTGGACAGAAGCCCAAACGCAATTGGTTCTTACGGAAGGCGTGTTAGTCCTCGACGACTCGACGCTCGACAAACCCTACGCTCGGGCTATGGAGCTGGTGACGCGACATTGGTCGGGCAAGCACAAGGCCGTGGTTCAGGGGATAAACCTCGTGACCCTGCTTTGGACCGATGGCGACCGTGCGGTGCCGAGTGACTATCGCGTTTACGACAAGGACGATGAGCACACGAAAAACGACCACTTCGCGTCGATGCTCCAAGTGGCCAAAACGCGGGATTTCAAGCCTCGGTGCGTCCTTTTCGACGGCTGGTACAGTAGCCTCGACAACCTGAAGTTGGTGAGGTCCCTGGAGTGGACCTGGCTCACCCGGCTCAAGTCGAACCGCTTGGTGAACCGGGAGCGGCAAGGGCTGCGTCCGCTGGCCGACACGGATATTGCGGCCTCGGGAACGGAAGTTTGGCTGAAGGGTTATGGGTTGGTCAAAGTCTTCAAGATCGTCTCGGCACACGGAGACATTGGGTACTGGGCGACCAACGACTTGACGATGACGGAGCTGGATCGGTTGAAGTGGGCGGATGCAAGTTGGAAGATCGAACACTACCACCAGGGGATCAAACAGCACACCGGTATCGAGCGTTGCCAGTGCCGCAAAGCCATCGCACAACGCAACCACATCGGCCTGGCCATCCGGGCCTTCCTGCGGTTGGAATCGCACGCCTTTCATACCGGTTACAGTTGGATGGAAACCAAAAAACAGCTTCTCCGAGACGCCATCCGAGCGTACCTCGACAAACCCAGGATACGCCTCATTCCAAGGCCCACTGCGTAAGTCCTATACTTCTTCCTGCCGTACAGAAGGTACGTGAAGCTGCAGCCCGTATGAAGTGCAGCAACAACCTGAAGCAAATTGGCCTCGCATGCCACAACTTCGAATCTGTCTATGGAGTGCTGCCCTCATATCAGCACACGAAAGTGTTTGCAGGGGTCACAAGATCGTCAAACGCTAGCACACTGGCAATGATTCTCCCCTATGTCGAGCAAGCCAACAAACTCAACCTCTTTAACGCTGATTTCAATTACGACGTCAATGCGGACACTAGGATTGACGTTTCGATTACACCCGCAACCTTCGGCCAGACGGCAGCGCGAACTTACGACGTACCGATTTACCTTTGCCCATCGGATAGTTCCAGCAACAACTACTTCAGCGCTGGGCGAAACAACTACCACGCAAGCCAAGGTGCCAGCTCGAACACCCGCGAAAACACGGCAGCTGCCGGTGTGTTCTCGGCACCATTCCCAACAGGTACGGAACTTTTAGGTGTCACGGTTATTGGTATCACCGATGGTTCGAGCAACACTGTTATGTACTCCGAAGTGATGCGTGGCACGCTCGATTGGAACGCACCAGCAGGTACTTTCGACAACACCACCATCATGCGTGCGAGTAGCTTACCAAATAACTTCGACGGCCGTGGCATCGCGACCTGTCAATCAGGTTCACCATTTGCTGGTCGGTTGACCTACACCGGCCATCAGTACTATCGCGCATTGAACTTCCTGCAGACTTTTAGCCACACGCTACCACCGAACTGGAACCGTAAGGTTTCATCGGGCACGCAAAGGTACAACTGCGGTGACTTCAGCAACTTGAACAACGCACACATCTCAGCTAGCAGCTACCACACAGGTGGCGTGAACTGTGGGATGGGCGATGGTAGCGTTCGATTCGTATCAGACAGCGTTGACTTTCCTACTTGGCAAGCCGTGGGCACACGAAACGGCGGCGAAGCACTCAACCTTCCATAAACCGACTGAGGATGACCGTGCAGAAGATTGTCTTGAAGAGTTTGATGTTCTGCTTGTTGGCATTCACGTTGGTCGGTTGCGGTGGAGGAACCTCCTCAGCAACTTCAGCAACGAATACCGAAACGGCTAATGACGTAGCTGAGATGCTCCGCGAGTACAACGAGGCGAAGAAAGCCGGACCCGCAAGCCTCGCTGATCTTGATAAGACTGACGCATCAGCAACGCATCCACTTGGTCACGCTGCTGTGGCTCGCCAGGATTTCATCGTGTTCTGGCGTACGGTGATCAACCCATCGAATGCTGATACCGTGCTGGCCTATGAAAAGGAAGCACCGGCCAAGGGTGGAGCGGTCATTATGGGCGACGGCAAGGTGAAGGCCATGACGGCAGATGAGTTCAGCGCTGCGAAGAAAGCTGGCACCATCAAGAAGTAACAGATCGACTGCAGGAACCAAGAGGTCGGGCGATAGCCCGGCCTCTTGTCATGTATGGATGGCATCGAATTGCACAAACGCAATCGGTGCGAAAATAAGCACCGGCAACCAGGCTGCGAGTACCGCAGGCACAAACTCCTGGTCGCCTAAGTACTTGGCACCCTCCACGAAACCATAAAACACAGCCGCGGTTATCAGGCACAAGCCCGCAGAGATGAACACGTGTCGGTTTTGGTCACGCAGAATCACTGACAACCCGAGGAAGACGAGGATGATCGACGTCAGCGGGCGTGTCAGTCGCAGGTGAAACTGCACGGCGAGTTGTTGTTTGGCACTTGTTCCCTTGTTCAGGGCTTCCCACAGCGATGTCGTATCGGCGAACTGATGCCAAGTGTGCCGACGGGTGACGCCGTCGAAGTCCAGTTCTGTGGTCTTTACGAAATACTGGCCCTGACCCAAGAACACCACGTTGTCCGGGATTTTCCAGCGTTCTTCGTTCACCCGTTGATCGCCAGTGCTGCCTTCCTTTGCCACGTAGATCTTCTGCGGTTCAACCGGTATGGAACCAAAGAGCTTCCATCCGCCGCTATATTTCTCGCCTGTGGCACCCGTGGGAATATACACCGCACGCTCAGCACTGATGTGCTGCATTTCGCTGCCGCGTTCGCTGGTGCTGGTGTATTCAAATTTCAGGAGTGCAGCGTAGTCTTCGACTCGTGTAGCCCCATTTGCCATCATCTCAGGCTTACGGGCGGCGCGAACTGCCGAAGCAGCGGTGATGTGCTCCTTGGTGTTCGGATCAAACGCCCCACGTACCTGCATCGGCTTGCGAAGGTCTGCATCATCCCGGCTGACGTTCAGTTGATCGGCCACTCTCGGAATGTAAAACTCGCTGTTGAGTGGTGCAAGTAAGCTGGTAACCACCACGCCGAGGAGTATCGGTCGAATCACACGGCGAGTTGGCACACCCGCTGAGAGTTGTGGAAGTAACTCGTTATTACGTTGCATCCAGGCCACGGTGAACATGGCTGCAGCCAGCACGATGAGTTTGTCGAGCCTGTCGTAGATCAAACTCACCTGCGCGGTGTAATACCCCAGCACATGCTGGGCAATCGACAGCACGCCCGACTTGTTGTTGGTGAAATCGTTAAGGTTCATGAACAGATCGACAACGACGTAAAGCCCGAGCAAGCTCAACAGCACAATCAGGAAGTTGCGGACAAACCCCATCAAGAAGTATCTGTCGAGTGTTGTCATCGTGGGCCTGCTTCCTGCGTAGGCTGGCGCGGAGCACGATGCTCCGGCCATTGATAGCCATCGTTGCGTAAACCCGGTGCAAACTCGAACAGATATCGACGGATGTAGTCGTTGTCGCTGGTACTCTTAAATGTACCAAAGCCATTCGCGCGCAGTTCGTCTAAAGCACGTGTTCGGCTCCAGCCTTCGTATTCCATGCGATAAATCGCTGTCATCCAGCCGGTGCGATGCAAGCCAGCTTTGCAATGGAAGAGGATGGGGTAATTATCGTCGTTATCAAACACTTCAAGGAAGTCATCAGTCAGCTTCGGTCGGCCACCAGCACCGCTATCGTCCATCACCCCACCTTCGAGGTTCACAAACCGAACGTTGCGTTCCTTGCAAACTTCGCTCTCGCGTTCTTTTTCCCTTCGGAAGTATCCACGCGGTATCTTCGGATCGACTTGCTCTGATTCTTCCTGCAAGTTCACGACGGTTTTGATGCCATAGGTCTGGAAGGCTTGTCGGAAACCATCGCCGTAAAGTTGCCCACTTCGATAAACTCGCCCATCGGTTACCACGCGCAACCGACGGTACTGCTCATACTGGGAACGCCCGTGCAACAGCGGTACGCCAATGATGAGCGCAAACAAAAACAGTGCGCCTACCCAGGGCAGAATCTTCCGAACTTTCATGAACGACCTATGCTTTGTCTTCCCTGCATTGTCAACCCGGAGTCAAGGGT
>JBBRME010000309.1:0-4381 GCA_038230995.1 Gemmatales bacterium | reverse complement strand
GGGGGGGCGCCTCGCGGGGGTGGGGGGCTTCTCCGTGGTGGGCCCACCCCCCCGGGCGCGTCCCGGCCCTGTAAAAACCCCCCCCGGCCACCCCCCCCCCCTGTTCGCCAACTACGCCTTGCGGCCTGGCTTTGGCACTGGGCCAACAGGCAGGCTGGCCTTGAGATCCAGTCCTTCAGGCATGGTGTTCACCTTGCTGTTCAGCGCGTCTTCCCACGTCACCACTTGCCCGGTGTACACAGCCATACGACCCATAATGGCCGTCAGCGTGCTTTCGGCACAGCCCACCAACTCAGTGGCTGGATGTCCATCGCGGATCGACTTGATCAAGTCGGCATGTTCCGTGACGTAGGGTTTATCGCTTTTCCCACGCACGTTTTCGTGGATGCTCTTGCGGTTGAGGCTCCAAGCACCATCTTGCATCCTCACAACGCCCTTTTCGCCGATCACCGTTTCGGAAACATTCGATGTGGTGCCAGGCACATGGCTGCAGTAGCTGTAAAGCGGCACGCCACCTGGGTACTCGTACTCGACGGCGAAGAGGTCATAGATCTGACCGACATCTTCAGGCTTACCTTGGCGACGACCGATTCGCCCACCTTGACCCACGCACTTGACCGGGTGGCTCTTCATGGCCCAGTTGATGACGTCCAGGTTGTGAACGTGTTGCTCGGTGATATGGTCGCCACACAGCCACACGAAGTGGTACCAGTTGCGCAGTTGGTAGGCCGTGTCGGTCTCGCCTTCTTTGCGGGCATTGAACCAAGGTTCACTACCGTTCCAGCTACAGCGTGCGGCCACAATGTTGCCGATTTCACCGCCGTGGATCTTCTGCATGGACTTCAGGTAACCCACTTGGTGGCGGCGTTGCGTGCCGCACACGATGGCCAACTTGTCCTTCTTCGCTTGCTCAGCCACTTCCAAGCACTTACGAATACCGGGGCCGTCGACTGCCACGGGCTTTTCACAGAAGATGTGCTTCTTCGCCTTCACGGCCGCTTCGAGGTGGTAGGGGCGGAAGCCAGGAGGCGTGGCGAGGATCACGAGATCCACACCGGAGGCCAGCACCTTCTCGAACGCATCCAGCCCGCTAAAAGCACGGCCTTCGGCGTCCACGCGGTCTGGTACGTCCTTCTTCATTGCAGCCACGGTGCGGCTGGCTTTACCGTCGAACACATCGCCTGCGGCCCAGAACACGGTACTGGGATCGGCTTCGATGCTGTCGCGGATGGCACCACTGCCACGCCCGCCGCAGCCGATGAGGCCGACTTTGATTTTGTCGCTACCCACGGCGTGGGCTGAATTGAGCCCCGCTGCGGCTACGGTGGCCGCGACTGCCGCACCTGCTACGAGTGCATCACGTCGAGTTGCTTGCATGGGAGAGAGTCCATTGGGAATTGAAGAAGAGAGAGACAACTGTTGCCAGCCATCCGGAGTTCATGGATTAGCTATTTTACTGCGCCGTGCCGTTGAGTGCCATACTGGAAGCGGACAGTTCATGGAAGCGGTGAAATCGTTACTGGCCCATTCGCTCGGGCCACAACCCTCAACTCATAACCATTTAGCAACTGCATTCCAGCCAGAACTTCTTTTCCCAACGCCGTAACAAGCACCCGTCGCCAAGTCTTATCCCAATGAACCTCCGCTTGATAAAGATCAAAGTGGCATACATTCCCATCGGCAAGCATTGCGCTGCTCACGGAGTATCGGGACAGCCCCAATGAGGTCACGGCAGGAGCTGGTAACGTCAAAAAACCTGAGAAGCCGGTATCAACGACTGCATCAACGTCGATCTCAATGCCTTTGATACTTCTAATCCGTAGCGCGATAACGGGTTCGAGGTTGGCATTCACAACTCCGGCAATCACTGAATGCTCCTCAGGCGATACGCAGCAGGTTCGCCGACACGGGCCAGCCATACTTCAGCTCCCGGTCGGCGCTGGCGGAGGCGATCAACGGCTGTCATGTCATTGCAGTCGGTTTCGTACTCGCCGCTGTCCACGTCCACAGCGATGAATTTGCCGAGATCGACCTGCGGCAATGCGGCTCGAATGCTTCGGTTGTAAAGTTCCGAACCCAAGCGGGCAACTTCATCCGCACTACGGTATGCAGTTGCTTGCATGGGAGAGAGTCCTTTTCAGGGGCCGGGGGACAGAGATCAGAGGTTAGGGGAAGAATAACAGGGGTTTGCTTCACTCCGAAATCCGAAATCCGAAATCAGAGTTACCGCCCTTTCTTGGGCACCATTGGCTTGAGGCCGACGAGTTCCGGGTAGTCTTCCACGGGCAGGGCCACGCGGAAGCCAATGTTGTCCATCTTCGTCAGCCACCACACGCTGCGGGGGAACTGTGGGTCTTCACCCATCCAGCCCACTTCGGACACCACACGCTTGGCGGATCGCAGGTCTACGGCCTCATCACACCAGGCACCACCACGAACGACGTGGCCCCACTTCACATCGGTGGGTTTCTTGAACGTCAGCGCCTTCAGTGCGTCTTTCGCACGCAGACTGTAGGTGTCTTCGGCGAAGCTGTCCAGTGTCCATTCGGCCACGTTGCCGTGCATGTCATACACACCGAACTTGTTCGGCTTCTTCGATCCCAACTTGTGCGTGGTGCCTTGGTCTTTGTCGGCTGTCGCGGAGTTGTCCTTGTACCAAGCGTAGTCGCCTATTTTCTCACCTTCAGGGATGCCGTACAGCCCGGTGCTGCCTGCCCGGCAGGCGTACTCCCACTCGGCTTCGGTGGGCAATCGATATGGAAGCTTTGTCTTCAACCGCAGCCAATGGCAGAACATCATGGCCGAGTGATGGCTCATCGACACCGCTGGCTTGTTCGTGCGGCCGTGGCCGTAGTCGTCACTCACGTATGGATTAGTCGGGCGGGTGATCGCATCGGGTGGCAGAACTTTGTCGGCGTTTTCTTTGGTGCTTTGGAACTTGCCGTCGGCTTCATCACGGCGGGGTAGTGTGCCACTGCGATACCACAGGTCGTAAACCTCCCAGCTCACTTCATACTTGGCCAGGAAGAACGGCTTGATCGTGACTTTGTGCTGTGGGCCTTCGTTCTTGTCGCGTCCGGCTTCGTTGTCCGGGCTGCCCATCAGGAACTCACCGCCGGGGATGTACACCATCTCGAAGTTGGCAGCCGACTTCTCCTTGCGGATGTTTTTCTTCTCGTAGTCGGGGTCGTCTACGTCAAAGTCCGGGTCGATCACCACACGGATTTCGTCTTCCAGCTTCACCGTGATGTCTTTCTTATCGCCAAAGTTCGGGGCTTCGAGCTTCGGCAACTCGGGCACCGGCTTGATGCTATCGAGGTCGATCTTCTTGACGGGCTTATCCTGGGCGACCACAGATAGGCCGACCCCGATAAGGATCAGTGGAACGGCCAGAAACCAGTTGCGCATCTTCATACGTCTAGAATCCTCGATAGAGTCTCAACTGTCAACTGGGACGGAGGGCCGAGCGATGGTCGGCTTCGCGGCGTGGACATGTTATCTTATGCTGGGGAGTGGCGGCGGGGAGGGGTTTCTTGGGAGGGCGAACCTCCCGGTGAGCCGAAGTTCCGGCTCGGCAGGAGCCTCGCCCTCCCAAGAAACACGAGCAGAACCAACCCGCCAGGAATTCACCTCCACGCACATGGGGACGGAGTGGCGCATCGTTTTGTATGCACCTACGCAAGCCGAGGGAAAAGCCGCCGCCAAGGCCGCGTTTGCCCGAGTGGCGGAGTTGGAAAAGGTGATGTCGGACTATGACGGCACTTCCGAACTCATGACCGTGCTGAAAGCGAACGACGCGAACCCCGGCACCCCGCTAAAGCTCAGCGCTGATCTCTTCGATGTTCTTTGCAAGGCCAGGACGGTGACCACCGAAACCGGCGGGTCGTTCGACCCCAGCATCGGCCCACTGGTGCAACTCTGGCGCAACAGCCGACGCACCAAGAAGCTGCCGGACGACGACACACTGACCGCAGCAAAGAAATTGGTAGGCCCAGAACTCTGGACGCTGGACAGCAAAGCCAAAACACTCACGCTGAAGCACGCCAAAATGCGGCTCGACCTCGGTGGCATTGGCAAGGGTTACGCCGCTGATGCCGCCATGGTGGTGCTGAAGAAACAGGGCATCACCTCGGCCCTGATTGCCGCGAGTGGCGACATCACCGTGAGTGCCGCCCCACCGGGTAAACCGGGCTGGACGGTGGACATTGCCCCGCTGAAGAAGAGCGATACCTCACGACGATTGGTGCTTGTCGATCAATCTGTGTCCACATCAGGCGATTTGTTTCAGTACGTAGAGATCAACAGCGTGCGGTATTCCCACGTGCTCGACCCCGCCACCGGCCTGGGTATGACCGGCTACCGCAGCGGCACCGCCGTGATG
>JBBRME010000308.1:0-4381 GCA_038230995.1 Gemmatales bacterium | reverse complement strand
AGCGATTCTTTGGTTGGTGTGTCGATGAAGTCGGCTTCATTGAAGCCAGTCTTGATGCCATAGATGGTGCTACATCCGATGTACTCCTTCAGTGGTACGCCATTAGCGCGCAGCTTTTCCATTAGCTTGGCGACAGCGGGTAGTTCGAGGTTCCAGGCTTCGGCTGTTAGACGATTGCGTGGGATGTCGAAGCCCTCTTCCTCAATCTGCCGAGAGAGATCGTCGATGCGGAGTTTATCGCGGTCTATCACGCACACTCGGCAGTTCACCGGCTTCGTTTCGTTATTCGGTTTGCGTGCGACGAGAATGCACGGGAACACGTCGGCATCGGGGAAGATTTCCTTGGCGTGGCCGAAGTCGGCCAGTTGTTCCACCCACATTTGCTCGGCATACAGCTTGCGGAGGTTGGCCCCGTAGCCAGCCTTCAACCACTTGTTGGTGACGATGTAACCGCTGCGGCCGCCGGGCTTCAGCAGCTTGCTGGCCAACTCGTAGAAGTACACAAACAGGTCGGCCTTGCCGTCGTAGGCTTGGTAGTTCTCTTGCAGTTGCGGCTTGATCTCGGTGATCCATTCCTGACGGACATAGGGCGGATTGCCCACCACCACATCGAAGCCACCGTTGGCGAACACCGCCGGGAACTTGTCCGGCCAGTCGAAACCGAGCAGGCTGTTGCCAGCAAGGAAGTTCTTGTCGAGGCTGCTAAGCGTTTTGCCCGGTTCGGCCGTTTGAATCCAGCACGACAAGCGTGCGATGCCGACAGCGGATTCGTTCAGGTCGACGCCGTACAGGTTGTGTTCGAGGATCGTTCGGCGGACATCGACATAGGTGCTACCGATCAAGTCGGTAATGAAACCCACCGCTTCGCCGTAGATGCTCGACATCTGCTCGAAGGCTTCGATGAGGAACGCGCCGCTGCCACAGGAGGGGTCGATGATGCGGATGGTTTTGAGTTCGTCGATCCAGTCGCGCCAGAAGCCAGCGAGTACATCTTTGGCATCGCCCCGGAGCGCTTTGGTATCGAACAATCGGGGAGTTTCCAACGCGGCACGGGCTGCAGTTTTAGCTTTCAGCGCATCGTAACGAACCTGTCGGAAGGCTTCAAATCGGGCCTCGACAACAGGTGTGAGGGTTTCCCGCACGATGTACCGGGTGATGAACGGTGGTGTGTAAAACGCCCCGGTTTTCTTGCGCTTGGAGATCTGCTCGGTGCGTCCGGCCAGTTCCGCGCTCTTGTCCTCCAGGTCGGAAATGCTCTGTTCGAACACGTGGCCGAGAATGTCCACGTCGATGAGTGCATCGCGTTCGTCCAGGCTGTGCCCGTATTCGTAACTGGCCAGGATGTTGAAGTTCTCGCACACACCGTCCGGCACACGCAGTTCATCCAGAAACGGATCGTGCGCGTAAAGCTTCCCGTTGTACTTGTTGATCTGCAGGGGTGGCTCACCCACGTCAATGTGATGGAACAGCACCTTGAAGTTGTTGTAGACAGGCCCGCCGCCGTAGTTCTGATGCTCGAAGGCTTTGGTGATGGAGTCGCCAGGTAGTAGTCCACGGTCTTCACAGAACGCGATGAAAAGGATGCGGTCGAGAAGCTTTTGCGTGGCTTGCAGGAGCAGTTGTGGATCGCTGCTGGGATTGGCCCGCTTGATGAGTTCAAACGATTCATTTCGCAGCTTGCGATACTCGTCGTAAAACTTGATCGTCAGTTTCTGGCCGATGCTGCGTGAGTCGGCAACGAGTTCATCCAAGTGGTTCTTGCCGTTGTCGGCACAGACACGTTCCTTCCCAAGTAGGAACACGAATCGCTTGAGTTCGGCTTCATTCTCGGCCAGGGTTTCAACCCGGAACCGCTCGAAGGTGTATTGATCCTCCTGCTTGGAATACAAGCGGATTTCGCGCAGGTTGGTGACGATGTACCAAGTGAGTTTCAGGTTGATGGCATACCGCAGGGCTTGATCGACCGCTGAGTATTTTCGTCCGGCGAACGGTCGGTCGAGTGGGTCTTGCGGGCCTTTGCCTTCGAGTGCGATCACATTCACTTCAGCATCAACGCCGAAGTAGCCGAGCGTGGCATCGGCCATCTTGCCATCGACAACCACGAGGGTTTCACGCTTCAGGCTGTAGTCAGCAGTTTTGGCCTCGGACACCACTTCGCGATAACCCAACAATCCACCGAAGATATCGGAGAGAAACTTGGGTAGCAGTTCGGTTTCCTTCTTCTTGTCGAGTGTGCGATTCTTGAGGCGATCAGCCCACCCGGCTAGCTTGGCTCTGGCATCATCGAGAGTCGTCGGCAGCTTGTAGCCCACCATCTTGTTTCGGATGGCTTCCGGGCGGATGAGCAGTTTGACTTTTTCGAGCATGGGCAACATCTTCGCCGCGATGGATGAACCATCATCCTAGCGATTCAGCCGTGTGATGTCTGATGATGAAATACTAGAGTTAAAAAGGTGACTGTCCCCTTTTCAGCCCCGAAAAACTCCTGACATGTCGATTCGTCCCGCCAGTGTGGCAGGACGCACTTTGCCCGAGCCGACAGAGACTGTCGCCGTAAACTATTGCCAGATCAACTGATGCGTTTCATGACGATCATGAACATCTGCCATCATCAGTGTGTCCCGCGAAAATCGATTCGTCCCGCGCAGGGGTGTGTGTTTGCGCGGGACGAACTTGGATGGTGCTTACTCCACCGTTACGCTCTTGGCGAGGTTCCGCGGTTTGTCCACGTCGCAGCCGCGTTGCAGGGCGATTTCATACGCGAACAGTTGCAGCGGGATGCTGCACACAATCGGTTGCAGGTATTCGGGTACATCCGGCACGAAGATCGTGTCGTCCGCCAGTTCCTCGACCTCGCGGTCGCCTTCGCTGCACACGGCGATCACCGGCCCACCGCGGGCTTTGATCTCCTGCATGTTGCTCATCACCTTGTCGAACACGTTGCCGCGTGGCACGAGGAACACGCTCGGCGTGTCGGCATCCACCAGGGCAATCGGGCCATGCTTCATCTCGGCTGCGGCATAGCCTTCGGCATGGACGTAACTGATTTCCTTGAGCTTCAACGCCCCTTCCAACGCCGTGGGGTACAGGTATTGCCGACCGAGGTACAGGCAGTTGTGCATGTCTGCATAGCGGTTGGCGATCTCTTTCACGCGATCGTGAACACGCAGTGTCCGTCGGACGATATCCGGCAGCGCTCTCAGTTCTTCAATGATCTTTTGCCCCTGCACGGAACTGAGGTGCCGAGTACGACCCAAGTACAACGCCAACATCGTCAACACGGTGCATTGACTTGTAAAGGCCTTGGTACTTGCCACGCCGATCTCTGGCCCGGCATGCAGGTACACGCCGCCGTCCGCTTCACGGGCAATGCTGCTGCCCACCACGTTGCAGATGGCCAGTGCCCGGTGGCCCATCCGCTTAGCTTCACGCATGGCGGCCAGGGTGTCGGCCGTCTCGCCACTTTGTGTGAGCGCCAGCAGCACGGTGTTGCGATCCATCGGTGGGTTGCGATAACGCAACTCGCTGGCGTACTCCACCTCCACAGGTAAGCGTGCCAGTTCTTCGAAGAGATACTCGCCAACCATGCCCGCGTGGTAGCTGGTGCCGCAGGCCGTCATCACGATGCGTTCCGTATTGCGGAGTTCTTGTGGGCTGAGGTTGAGACCACCGAAGTGGGCCGTGGCGTTGGTGTCATCCAACCGCCCGCGCATGGCATTGGCGATGGTCTCGGGCTGCTCGTAGATCTCCTTCAACATGAAGTGCGGGTAGTCGCCCATTTCGGCATCGAAGTCGCCGAGGTAGTGCTTGATGTCCTGCACCGGCACATCCACGGTGTCGAGGTCTTGGTTGCGGATCACCCAACTCTCGTGATCAAGCTGACAGATTTGCCGGTCGTTGAGGTACACCACTTTGTCGGCATAGCCAGCGAGGGCGTTGGCATCGGACGCAAGATAGTTGCCATCGACTCCCAATCCCAACACGAGCGGGCTGCCCAAACGAGCACCGACCAAAACGCCCGGTTCATGCTGGCACATCACGGCGATGCCGTAGGTGCCCTTCACCAGTTCCACGGCCCGGCGCACGGCGTGCAGCAAGTCGCCCTGATAAAACTGTGAGATCAGGTGGGCCAGAACTTCGGTGTCGGTCTCGCTGCGGAACTCGATGCCATCCGCTTGCAGGTGCTGCTTGAGGAGGGCGTAGTTCTCGATCACCCCGTTGTGGACGACGGCAATACTGCTGTCGGCATTCATGTGCGGGTGGGAATTGGCATCCGTAGCTGCGCCGTGGGTGGCCCAGCGGGTGTGGCTGATGCCATAGGTGCCAGGGGCGGGATGCGTGACCAGCAGCTTGCCAAGTTCCTCAAGCCGACCGGACTTCT